>NZ_CACOFR010000003.1 GCF_902626525.1 uncultured Prochlorococcus sp. | reverse complement strand
TTAAAGGGGTAATAATTCCCAAAGAAAGAGCTTTAGATATAGATGATAAATATGATTTTACAGTTGCTGAACATTTAATAAAAAAAAGAAAAGATTTGATTTTTGATAAAAATTCTTTAAGATAGTTTCTTATGTGAGTTTTAAAGTAAATTAATGACATTAAAAGTAGAAGAAATGTTAGATATAAAGGGAAAAACTTGTCTAATTACAGGCGCTTCTGGGCATGTAGGACAAGCATTAACTTTTGCTTTTGCAGAAATGGATTGCAATCTAATACTTCTTGACCATCCAAATTCAGATCTAATTAAATTTAAAAATAAATTAAACGAAAAATTTAAAAATAAAGTATATTCAATTTTTTGTGATTTAGAATCTCCAAAGGATATTGCAAAAATAGGACCTTTTATTGAGGACCGTTTTAATTGTCTAGATATATTAATTAACAATGCTGCTTTTGTAGGATCATCAAATTTAGATGGATGGGCAACTTCTCTAGAAAATCAATCTTTAGATACTTGGAGGAGAGCAATTGAAGTTAACCTTTCAGCTTCTTTTCAGATAATACAAAAGAATAAAAAATTATTAGAGAAATCATCTAACGCATCAATTATTAATGTGGGGTCAATTTATGGAATATACGGGCCAGATTTATCTATATATGAAAATACTAAATTGAATAATCCAGCTGCTTACTCAGTAAGCAAAGCGGGTCTTTTGCAACTAACAAGATGGATGTCAACAGTTTTAGCTCCAAAAATAAGAGTAAATTCAATTTCTCCAGGTGGTATTTTCAGAGACCAACCTGAAGAATTTGTAAAACGTTATATTGAAAAAACACCCTTAAAAAGAATGGGATCAGAGAGTGATATTGTAGGTGCAGCTATTTATCTTTCAACAAATTTATCCTCTTGGGTTACTGGGCAGAATATAATTGTTGATGGTGGATGGGGGGTTTGGTGAAATTTCAAAATTATTTTTATTTTTGACAATTAATTTTATTAAATAAAGTTTTATATTAATCAATTAGAAATCTAATTAACTTAGTTGAGAAAAATTCTTTGCAATGTACTAATAACTTGCAAAATGATAATATTAATGAAGTTAAAAAGATAAATTAATTAAGAATATTTTAGAAACTATTTATGAAAGTTTTAGTAACTGGCGCTGATGGATTTATTGGCTCACATTTAGTGGAAAAGCTAATTCAAAATGATTATAAAGTAAAAGCTTTTTGTATTTATAATTCATATGGAAGTAAAGGTTGGTTAGATACTTTACCTGCAAAAATTATCGAAAATATAGAATTTTTTTTAGGAGATATAAGAGATACTAATTGCGTTAAAGAAGCCATGAAAGATTGTACTCATGTATTTCACCTAGCGGCTTTGATTGCAATTCCTTATAGTTATATTGCTCCTGCTAGTTATATCGATACTAATGTGCATGGGACATTAAATATTTTGCAAGCCGCAAAAGATTTAAATATAAAGCAAGTAATTCATACATCTACCTCTGAAACTTATGGAACAGCGCAATTTGTTCCGATTAATGAAAGCCACCCACTTGTTGGTCAATCTCCATATTCAGCAAGTAAAATAGCTGCAGATCAAATTGCAACAAGTTTTTGGAAAAGTTTTAATACTCCAGTTACAATTTTAAGACCATTTAATACTTATGGACCTAGACAAAGTAATAGAGCTGTAATTCCAACAATCATCACGCAAATCGCAAGTGGTAAAAAAGAAATAAAATTAGGAAAGATATCACCCACTAGGGACTTTAATTTCGTCAGCGATACTTGTTCGGCATTTGTTAAACTTCTAAATAACGAAATAGTTATTGGAAAAATAATAAATTCAGCAAGTAATTTTGAAATTTCTATAGAAGAAACAGCATTACTCATTGCAAAAATAATGAATGTAGAAATAACTATTAAAAGTGAAGAAAATCGTTTAAGGCCAAAAAATTCAGAAGTTGAGAGATTATTTGGTGATAATTCATTACTAAAAAAATTAACTAACTGGGAACCAGAATTTGGAGATCTTAATGGTTTTAAGAAAGGATTGAGAATTACTATCGATTGGTTTACTGACCCTTCTAACTTGGAAAGATATAATTCCAAAAATTCATATCAGATTTAGTTAATGTTGGCATATGAAATATTTTATAAACTTCCATAAAATCACTCTAAATTAATATGATAAAAAAGATTTATAAAAATAATAAGCGCAACAACCAAAATACTCCAGTAATTTATTCCTGTTATAATCTTAATCTAATAATTAAATTAATAATTGAATTTTTTAAAAATGAAAAAAGTTTAAAAAATATTTTAGGAACTAAAAGATTTGATTTTCATTGTAAAAAAAAATATCCCGATATCTCAATTGCAGAAATTGAAGATTTTGAATATCTCGCATTTCATTTTATATTGGTTGCGAAAAGATATTATAGGAAAATCCTTAAATTAAAAACTAATGATATCTTTGGTATCCCAGATGAGGCCCAAAATTGTATTAACATTAGATATTTAATATCATTAGTTGAAATCAACTTAAAATCTATACCTAAAAGTAATTTTATTTTTCACTGTTGTTCTAGCGGTAATAAAATTGTTGATGAATTATTCAAAAGATATTATTTAAGAAAATACTTAATTAAAATTAAGATTAATAAAATCTCTGTTATTATTAAACCCTCAAAAGATTTAGATTTTGATTGGAAAAGTTTATCAATTGATAAAAGTTCTTTTACCAAACCATTCCTTAAAACAAAAAAATTTAATACATTTAATAATTCTAATAAAGGATTTATTCATCATAAAAATCTTAAAAAATCACAAGCATATTTTAAATTAACAAAAGATTTATCTAACTCAAATGAATTCGTAAGTTTAGATTATTTATCGATGTATATTTATGGTAATCAAAACAAGCTTAATCTAATTTCTAATGTACTTATTTTTAGTATAAATATTTTTAGAAATAATATTTTTAAAATTATTCAACATAATCTTTTGAGTGAAATTTTAGAAATTATTTCTTGTAAAATTTATTATTTTTGTTGCATCAATACAATAAATTCATTGAAACTAAAATATATAGTTTGTTCTTATATTTCATTCAAGCATGAAAATATACTATTTCAAGCATGTAGAGATACTAATGTAGTTTCAATTTTCTATGATTTTTCTATGGGTTTTCCTGTTAATAAAAATTACCCTGGCAATTCTCAAATTGACCTTATAAGAAATCCAAATTATCTTATTACATTCGGTTCACAAAGATGCGAACAATATAAAGCAGTAAAAAGATTAAAAAGTGAAAATGTGGAAATCAAAAATGCTTTATGTCCACAAATCGAATTCGCAAGAGAACAAAGCAAAAATAAAAAAAATTCAACTAATAAATTAGATCTTAAAAAATATAAATCTTCAAGATTAAAAATATCAATTTTCGATAGCTTATATGGTTTCAATTATCATATAAAAGAGGAAGATGTAATTTCTTGCTTATATTCTCTCAAAATATCAAAGCTTGAAAAAATAGTATTAGTGCACAATAAAAGAGATGGCTTTTTAAACCAACATATTCAGAATTCAAATTTAATTTATATCTCACAAGAAAAAGCTAATTTTTCAAATTCTTATTACTCTGATTTTATTATATCTCTAGGCTTTCAAGGGGCAGCAATAAAAGCAGCATTTTCTTTTAATAAACCAATTATCTTTTTTAGTGAAAATAAAAAATTCTTTAATGATTCATATTTTTTCTTTAATAAGAAAAAAAATGATAAAATTTTATCAACTATAAAAAAATTAACTTTCAATGGTGAAAAATTAATTAAGTCTATTTCAATTCAATCAAGTTATAATGAATTTAATAGTAAAATTTCACGAAATTCAAAAGAACTTTTTAGCGAACTTAGTTTGTATAATATTGATTCAGCTTCCTCAGTAATAAATAAAATAATAAATAACAAATAATCTATGCAAAAACAAAAATTTTTTACATTTTTAATATTTCCAACTTAGGACTTAAAAAGTTATTTTTACTATTCCCACTCATCTTTTGCCTTATTAAGACTATCAATGCGGCCAATATCCAGCCAATACTCATGTATTGGGTAAACTACTTTTTTATAATTATCCCCTAATCGCTCATTTAAGAGATCGGGCATGTCTAGGTATTCTTCGTTATTTAATTTTTTCATAATTGATGGATTAATTATATAAATGCCAGCATTTATAAAGTTTTTAAAAGTAGGTTTTTCAACTATAGATTTAAAATTTATACCCTCTACCTCTACAACTCCATATGGACTCGTGTAATAGTGTTCACTTCCTGCAACTGTAATATCGGCACAATTTTTTTCATGAAATTCAAGAAACTGAGGAATATTGATTTTAGTTAAAATATCACCATTCATTATTAATAATGGATGACTAATTGTTTTAGGTAATAAGCTTAAGGCACCAGCAGTGCCCATAGGTTTCTCTTCATGTAAGTAAGATATAGAAATATCCCATTTTTCTCCATTGCCAAAGTAATTTATAATTTGATCAGATAAATAATGAACTGAAATATAAAAGTTTCTTAAACCTACTTTTATACATTTCTCTAATATAATCTCTAGTAAAGGTTTTCCATTAATTTTAATTAAGGGTTTTGGACAGTTTTCAGTTAAAGGCATTAATCTTTTCCCTCTGCCTCCTGCCATTAAAAGCACAGAATTTGGATATTTTTTTGAATCTTTTTCAAAAGAATAATTATCCAAGACATGTAGACCTAAAAGTTTATCTTCCACATCAGTAACAGGTATATGCAAAATTGAATTTTTCTGCATTATTTCCTTAACCTCTTTATAGGTAACTTGCTTAGAAACCTTTATATAATTTCTTGACATAACTTTATCAATTTTGCAATTTAAAGTAAGTCCTTTTAATAAGGCTCTTCTAATATCACCATCATAGATTGTACCTTTAAGAATATTATCTTGATTAATTACCAATACTATTTTTAAATTACTTTTTTCTAGTATCTCTACTGCCTCCTTAATAGTCGCATTTTGGAGTATTTTGACACTACAACATTCTTTATCCGAAAGAAACACCAGATTATTATTCAGTAGTAAACATTCTAAGTTATTTAATAAGCTAATTTTTAAATAATAATCATTTTTGAAATATTGCGGGCTTGCAAAATCATAAATTTATGTGTAAAAAAAAATAATTTAAAAAAGGTTAAAATTTAAATTATCTATCAACTTAATATAGAATAAGTTAAGTAATATTAGGAAAATAAGGCAGAATAAATAATTCTAAATTATTATCACATGATATGAATTATAAAGAAGAAAATAAAAAATCTTTAAAGATTCTTGATTGTACCCTCAGAGATGGAGGTTATTACAATAATTGGGATTTTGATATTGATCTTATTAGAGAACATATTGATGTAATCAGAAGCTGTAATATCGATATATTAGAATTAGGCTTTAGATCTTTAATTAATGACCAATATAAAGGTCCCTTAGCATTTACAAGAGATGATTTTTTAGAGAAATTTGATAGCAAAAATTTAAAAATAGCTGTTATGGTAAATATAAAAGAATTTGAAAACCATAATGAAATCAAAAATAAAATAAATAGATTATTTCCTTTTGAAAGCAACAACTCAAAAGTTGATATCATAAGGCTTGCATGTACTTACGAAGAAATTGATATAGCAAAAGTTGTTTACCAATTACTTAAAGAAAAAGGTTTTGAAATTTGCATAAATATTATGCATGGAGCTTTTTTAGATTTTAAAAATCTTAGAAATATAGCTAATAGTATAAAAAAACTATCTTTATCTGCTATTTATTTGGCAGATAGTACTGGAAGTATGGACTCAATTGAATATAATAGTAAATTAAAAATTTTAGCTCAAGAAACAAATTTTGATATTGGAATTCACGCACATAATAATCTTGGTAGAGCACTTGATAATACCTTAAGTTCAATTAGCATGGGAAGCACTTGGCTAGACGCGACAATATTAGGGATGGGTCGTGGCCCAGGCAACACAGACATTGAGGAGCTTTTAATTTCTCTAACCCCAAAATATAGGGAAAAAATAAATATAATTCCATTAATAAACCATTCAAAGAAATGGTTCGAAAAATTAAAAGAGAAACATAAATGGGGTAAAAATAGATTTTATTTCTTATCTGCAAAATATAAAATTCACCCCTCATTTATACAAACAATGCTTACTGATTCTCGATATAGCACAGCAGAAATAATAGGAGCAATTGATTACTTAAAGAATGACAAATCTAGAACATTTAATTCTCATAAATTATTAAAAGCTAGGACTTTTTTTGAGGGTAAACCAAGAGGTCAAGATGCTCCAAAAAATAAAATCAAACAAGAAAAAATTTTATTGCTCGGGAATAGTGAAGGAATTTTAAACTTTAAAGATAAATTAGAGGAATTTATATCCAATGAAAATTTATATGTAATTGGAATAAATTCTAAGTCCTACATAAACCAAGAATTAATTGATGCGAGAGTATTTGCACATCCAATGAGATTACTTGCAGATAACAATTCATTTGAATTTTTAAATCAATTAATAATAACTCCTTATTCTATGCTTCCAGAAAAAATAAAACTTAAACTTAAAAATAATAGAGTATTAGATTATGGTTTAGAAATTGAGCGAAGCACTATGGAATCATTAAAAAATTACTGTACTATTCCTTCCCCAATTGCATTAGCTTATGCCTTAGCTACATTAGGAGCGACTGATGTAAATAATATTATACTTGCCGGATTTGATGGTTATCCAAAAGGAGATATAAGAAATCAAGAGGTAGAAAGTATTTTTGCTATATTCAAAAAAAAGTATGAAAAAATTAATATTTACTCCATTACTCCAACTAATTATTTTAATGTCAGTTCAAAAAGTATTTATGGTTTTAATTTATGAAAAGTTGCGTTGTAATTCCAGCACGATATAAATCATCTAGATTTCCTGGGAAACCTCTTGCGAAAATAATAGGAAAAGAAATGATACTTCATGTAGCTGAAGCTGCAGAAAAGGCAATTAATAGAAATGACATTTTTATCCTTACGGATGATGAAAGAATAAGAGATATAGTTAAAAAGAATAATTTTAATTGCTTGATTACAAGCAAGAATGCAAGAACTGGAACAGATAGAATTGCCGAAGTTATTAACGATTTAAATTATGATTACTTCATCAATGTTCAAGGGGATGAACCTCTTGTTAATCCATTAGATATAACTAAATGCATAGAACTCAAGATTAAAAATCCATCCATAGTAGTAAATGGATTTGCTCCAATAAATAATTGGGAAGATTTTTATTCAATAAATATACCTAAAGTTATTATTGATAAGCAAAATTATTTAATTTACATGTCAAGGAACCAAATCCCTGGATTCAAATCTATAGATAAAAGTTTATCTGGATTAAAGCGACAAGTCTGCATTTATGGATATAACAAGAATGATTTAAATTTTATAAAAAAAACCCAAAACAAGGGTTTCCTCGAGGAAAGAGAGGATATAGAAATCTTAAGATTCATTGAGAATGGCAGAAAAGTTCTTATGTTCGAATGTGACTCAAGTTCAATTTCAGTTGATGTTCCAGATGACATAGAAAAAATCATTGGAGCTTTTAATGGCTAAATTGAAAAATTTGCAATCATACAAAAACCTAATTTTTGACTGTGACGGAATAATCCTTAACTCAAATAAAATTAAAACTGAAGCTTTTAAAGAGGTGGTTTATCATTATGGAAATGAGGCGGCTGAAGAATTAGCCCAGTTCCACATAATGAATGGAGGAATATCTAGATATGAAAAATTTAATTATTTTTTTGAAACTATTTCATCAAATCATAATTTAGATAAAAATTGTATTAATGTAGAACAATTACTAGAAAATTATGGCTCAATAGTTCGGGAAAAACTGGAATCATGCGAAATATCTATAGAAATAATGGAATATAGAAAATACTCTGATGGAGTTTGGTATGTAGTAAGTGGTTCAGACCAAAATGAACTAATAAATATCTTTAAAAAAAAACAATTACATAAAAGTTTTAATGGAGGTATTTATGGAAGTCCATTATCTAAAGATGAAATATTTAAAAATATTTTCAAAGATAAAATCGATGAGATATCTAATTCTATTTATATAGGAGATAGTAGATATGATTATTTATCAGCAAAAAAAATAGGAATGGATTTTGTCTTTTTATCTAGATGGTCTGAATTTAGGGATATTGAAAACTATGCTAAAAATAATAATGTCTTTTGTTTTAAAGACTTTAAGGACATCATTGACTGCCAAATCTAGAAATATTTCTTAAGTGTTAATAGCGGAAACTAAAATTTAATAACATTAATTTTAATAATATTATAAATTATTATGTATTATTTCAAATTTTATAAAAAAATTGAAATTTTAATTTCATTAAACAATAATCTTTATATTTCTTTTAAATATTTGATTATATAAATTAAAAATAGTAAATTAATAAAAACAAAAAATCAAAGCTATAAATTGCTTTAAAAGAATACTATGAATAAAAAAGTAATTCTTCTTTATCCTTATTTTAATGGCACTAGTGGAGCTTTTAATAGATACTTATTATTAAAAGATTTAATTAAAAAAATTAACATCCCTGTGAAATTAATATTAATTAAAGAGAAAAAACATAATTCAATATTTTTAAAAACATTTTTTAGACTCATAAAATTTTTAAAAGTGGAGCTCTTAATTTTTTACTACTCTATCTTAAAAAATTATTTTTTCATAACAGATTTTAATCCTTCAATTTTAGCCTTGTTTTCGAGTAGAATTTTTATTCAAATTCATGATTTATCTTGGGAAAAAAAAGAATTTGCAAGGCATAATTCATTTTCTTATTTTATTTTTTTATACTTTATAAGAAATTATTCAAATATATTAACAGTAAGTAAAACTTCAAAGCTAGCAATAGAAAAATTCTCAGGAAGAAAAAAAGAAGTTTCATATTTATATAATTCTGTTAACAGAGACTTCATTAGAAAATCAAATAAAATTGCTAATAATGAACTAAAAAAAAATGATTTTATTTATAAGGCTTTGAATTTAGATTTACCTAACATAATATATATAGCCACATTAACTCCACGAAAGTGTCATTTAGATT
The DNA here is from genome assembly GCF_902626525.1 of uncultured Prochlorococcus sp. Classification (GTDB taxonomy): domain Bacteria; phylum Cyanobacteriota; class Cyanobacteriia; order PCC-6307; family Cyanobiaceae; genus Prochlorococcus_A. The sequence continues at coordinate 136,604 of NZ_CACOFR010000003.1, read as the reverse complement.
TATTAGAAGCCTTATCGACAACTGAAAATTTATTTAATGTTAATTTAGTAGGATATCCAACCAACAAGAAAATAAGAAAGTTAATTGAAGCAAATAAGACAATCAATGGTAATAGAATTAGATCCAATATTAATTATTTCCCAAAACTTAGCCAAAAAGATCTTTGTAATCTTTTACTCTACTCTTCAGCTTATATTTCTACATCAAAAAATGAAGGATTTGGTATACCCGTTTTAGAAGCAGACCTTTACGAAATTCCCTTGATAGTAAGAGATATTGATATAAATAGGGAGTTATTCCCAAATTCTAAATTTTTTAAATCTAACAATGAACTTTCTAAATTTTTAGATAAAATAAAACCTTTAAATAGTATTGAGATAAAAAAAAGAAAAGAATCTCTATCAAAAATTAATGAAGAAAACTTAATGCCTATATTTAATTATTCAACATTGAGTAACAAGTTGCAAAATTTATTTGAATCCCATTAAATTCAAATAAAAAGAGAATTCTCATAATATAAAAATTTGTTTAATTATTTAAAATAAGAATTCATTTCTAATAAAATTTTCTCCCAGGTATAATTTTTTTTAACGTAGGATTGCGCGTTCTTACCTGTAATTAATATTTCTTCTGGATTTTTCAATAAATAATTAAGTCTTTTTGATATCGAGTTTGAATTAGGTTCACATATAAAGCCTGCATTGTTAATTGAGAAATCAGATAGTCCGCATGATTTTGTAGCAATAAAAGGTGTACCTAAAATTGAAGTCTCAAGAGCAACCATTGACATGGCTTCTCTTCTTGAAGGAATGACTGTTAAGAGAGCATTTTTCATACAAAAGTTCCTTACTTTTGGTGTAACTGAACCTAAAAAAATTACATTAATATTTGGAAAATTTCTTAATTTTTTTAATATTTCTCCTTTCATATTTTCATCAGGACCAGCATAAACTAAAGCATACTTATCTATATTATTTATTTTCAAAAATGCATCAAAAAGAATATCAGGTCCTTTAACATAACTAAGCCTTCCAACGAATAAAATAAACTTTTTTGGTTTAATTAAATTTTCTAATTTTTTTTTAGTTCTTCTATCTATTTGAAAATTAGTTTCAGATTTTTCCCATATTCCATTTGGTATAACTTTAATTTTTAACTTTTTTTTAGAAAGTAGTTTTATTTCTGATTTTTCTTTTTTAGTTACTGCAAATATATATTTTGCATTATTTAAAAGAAATTTTAAAAAAATAAAGTTGTATAACTTTTTTATTAGTATATTTCTTCCTATAGGTTTTAATGCACCGCAGGGAGAATATATATATGGTGTTTTAGAAACTAAACAAAATATTACGCTAATAATATTCAACCCCGACCAATGATCAATTATATGAACCAAGTTATAACCTTTTAATAATCTAAAGAATCTTAATAAAGGATAGATAGGTATTGCATATCTGCCAGAAAGAGAATTAATTCCTATAATTTCTTTTTTGTCAGGCTCTTTTTGAATAGGATTTCTACTTCTCTTGATTGTTACTACTCTACATTCACATCCCAAATCAGTAAGACCTTTTTTAATATCTTTTGTCCTTTGAGAAGTACCTGCAGAAATATATTCTGAATAAAAATTAGAAATTAATAGAATTTTTCTCATAATATTTATTTATTATTTTTTTAAAACATAATCAATATGTTCCAAAAAGTCATTATTAAAATTAAAATAATTGTGTGGATCAATGATCGGATTTTTAGATATGAATCTCGATTTAATTGAAACTTGATTTGATCTGAAAATCATATAAAAAAAAGAAAAAAGTAACCATAATGGTAAATAAAAATTAAAATTGTTAGCTTTTATTTTTGGATATAGTTTTGAATCAATTACTTTTAAAATTTCAAAAAAACTATTCAAACTTTCATTATCTTGGGAAACTATATAAATACCTTCAGTTATTTTTCCTTCAATTATTTTAATTATATTTTGGATTAAAAAATTTGATGAAACGAAATGGGATAATCTTTTCTTGTAGATTGATTTTAAAAAATACTTCTTAATAAGAGAACTAGACTTATAATTATTAATAAATTTTTTTGCATTCAAGCTTTTATCTCCTACAATTTCTGTTGGTCTTAAGATATAAAATCTAATATCAAAATATTCAGCAATTTTCTTAATTTCAATTTCATCTTTTAGTTTATTTTTTTGATAATCATTTTTGGGATTGCATTTTGATAACTCAGTAATTATTTTATTCATATTTTTTCCATAAACACTAGCTGTACTTAAATGTATTAAGTCAGCTTTTGAAATGAATATTACATGTTTTAAGAACCTTCTAAAATTTGTTAACTGTTTATAGCTTAATGATGATGCATTAACAAGATTAATTATATAAGTACAATTCTTAAATATTTCAGAAGGATAATTATTATTTGAATAATTGATTCTTAGATAAATAATTCTAGATTCATTATTTCCATAAAGCCCTTCTAAATTTTTCCTACTTTGACAAATGATTTGGAATTTATTTATGCCTACTAACTGCTTAACAAGAGATTTCGTAAGGAAACTAGATGCTCCTAGAATAAGAATAGTAGGTCTTGATGCATTCATTTTTAAATATATAGAACTTTTGCTTTAAAGATATTTTTTTTCTTATAAAAACTCTCTTTTGGCATAACTTTTTTTATTCATCATTTATGGATCAAAGAAGATTCTAACCCTTTACACCATCTATGAGAATTAGTAGGCAAAAGCCTAACAAATAGTTGCAAATAAAGGGTTTATGTTAGTATTTTACCACAACTAAGAGTAGGCCAAGATAAGAATTTTCCAAGCAATAATAAGTTGATAAATACATTTATAAATACGTTTCAGTTGGTTATTTAATTAAGCTTTATTATAAATACTCATTAAGAAAGGGGGAGTTACTAAACACCACATTGTTGATACTTACGATTAACTCCAAAGTTTTTAGTATAGCTAAATATTATAAATAGGTTATATAAATTATAAGTAGATATTAAATTATTCAGCATTAATTGGAAGATTAAAAAATTTATTTTAATCCATTTCAAATTTTAAGAAAAAGTAAGTTTCTATAAGGTAACCAACAAGAAGCATGATACGCAAAATTAAGCCAAAAAATCAAGCTCAAAAAAGAAATGAAAATAATACTATTTACTATATAAAAACTTTTTATTTTAAAAAGTTTGAGGTCAGGGAAATTAGAAGTTATGAAAATAGTTGATGGGAATACATATAATAATAATCTATAAGCAATAACTGATTTTAAAAAAACTAAAGGTAACATAGCTATTGCAAAAATAGAAAAGGTAATAAAGATTTTATTTAAATAAGAATTAAAATTAAATTTTCTTGTATTTAATAAGAATATCAAAGACGGGAAGAAGTTTATCAACCATATAAAAATTGCTCCTTTTGCTTCACCAAGCAATGCTGAAGGAATAGTTATATAATAATAAATTTTAATAAGATAACTAGGTGAACTATATACAAATAAAATTAATACTACAAAAAATAAGAAAATATATTTTTTTGAAAATTTTTTCTTAATTATTTTAGGAATTAAAGGTATTAACAAAAAACAATTAAATAATATTGAAAATTGATGTATTAGTAAAGAAAAAGTTGTTAAAAGAAAGTGGGATAAATATTTAGTTTGTGAAACCAAAAAGATTGAAAGCATTATCATGGATATGCATGCAGCTTGTCTAATAGTTCCCATTCCTACAACAATAATGTAATAGGGATAAGAAATTAATAAAGAAAGATATACCCTTTTGATTTTTGAACAATAATAGAATAGTGGAACTACAAATATAATTGCGTAAATTAAATTAAGAATATAAATATTTCTAGAAAAAAGAGTAATGAAAATATGTCCCAATTCTTTAATTACGTGATTAGGTCCACTTACGAAATTATTTATTAAAATGTTAGAAAAACTTTTTGATGATAGTTTGTCAAACATTATTTCATATCTTAACCAATCACAACCGATCTCAGATCTTAAACCAATAAATAAAATAAAGAAAAAGGCTATAAAACAATAAAAATATTTATTTTTTAGTAAACTTTTTAATCTATTTAATTCCTCCAATAAAGTTAATAAGGAAAGAATAAAAAAAGGTAATAAATAAGCAATCATCAATATTAAATATGATTAATTTAGGAAACTTAAATAACAAACTTTAAATAAAAACAGATCGACATCATGGATATTAATGCCATAGATATCACTAATCAATCTATAACTAGGTTTGGCAATTTTATTAGCTGATTATACTAATAAGCTTTTCAATTTGTCATTACAAAAAGGTATAATTTCATAAAACAATTTATGTTGAATAGAGCCTCTTAGAATTAAATCTTACTTATCTAAGCTTTCAATTTTTCATTAATATGCAGATTATTAATATAAAACAATCAAAGATACCGAAAAACGACAAAAGTCATTTTATTAAATAACTTTCTTTTAAAATATTATTATCACTATAAAGATTAAGTGGAGCCAAGCGGATTTGAACCGCTGACCCCCTGCATGCCATGCAGGTGCTCTACCAGCTGAGCTATGGCCCCATTAAAAAATTTTCTCATCTTTAAAAATAAATTTTATAGTTGTGAAAATTTCTTTTTCATTTTTAATTATATTATTAATCACATAAAAAACTTTTTTTTATTTATTTTTTCTATAAAAATGATTAATCTATTAAAGCTTTAATGATTAAAAATTAATAAAATCTTGAAAAAGATTTTTTGAAAGATATTAAATTCTAGAAGTTAATATATCTAATGCCAATCAGTCCTGAATTTATTTCTAAGATTATTCTCCTTAATTGAACGAATAAAATCATTATGCAAATCAATGTATTGTGGATATTTTTCTGCGTGACACTCAACAAATATTTTTCTTACTTGAGGTTGCTTAGCCAACTCTATTAATTGCTCATAAATGATATATTCTCCACCCTCAATATCACATTTTATGATATTTGGTTTTTTTTCAAAGGAATCAAATAAATCCTTAAAATTTTTTGTTTTTATTTCATAAAAACAATTCCCAAGATTTGATTTATCAGCCATTAGAGAAGATGCTTGTGAAAATTCCAATATCTTTTTTTTATCTGATTTATCTAAAATTGATTTATGTAAGTATAGTTTCTGAGTTGAAGATTCAGAAGAAATGGCAATATTTAAGGCTTTAAAATTTCGTATACCTCTTAAATTATTATTTAATATATTAAAAACCTCAATATTAGGCTCCAAAGCATATATAAACCTTACTCCTTTAAACCACATAACAAGAGAAGCATCTCCGATATTAGCTCCCAAATCAAGGCAAATATCTTTTCTTTTTACCTCAAAAAACAAATCTCTAAATGATCTTTCCCTTAGGAGTAATATTGATCTAATTATCTGATTGAAACGAAACCCGAATGGTAACTTTAATATGATTCTTTTTAAAATGTATTTAAGCTTTAGCATAAATTAAAATATTTTTCATCTCATTTATTCATATATTAACTTATAAAAGAAAATTATTTTTATATGAATAATTTATTTTTTGAAAATTGATAATACTATTACATGATAAAATAAATCAATGAAACTTTTAAAAAAGTTATTGTGATATTTAATAATTATAAAATTTTGGAAATCTTTATGAACATTAACTAATAACAGTAAAATGAGTATTTTAGTTACAGGAGCAGCAGGTTTTATAGGCTATCATCTCTGCAAAAAATTGTTAGAAGAAAAATTTAAAGTTATTGGTCTTGACAATCTTAATTCTTATTATGATCAAGATTTAAAGAGAAGTAGAGTAAAGGAATTAAATGATTTTTCCTCTAAAAATGGACTTATTTTTAATTTTATTAAGGGAGATATAGTAAATAAAAGTCAAATAAAGAAAATTTTTGAAGATAATTTAAAATCTAATACAAAAATTAAAATGGTTATCAACTTAGCTGCACAAGCTGGTGTGAGGTATTCCATTGAGAATCCTTCTGCATATATTCAGGCAAATATTGTTGGTTTCTCGAATATCATTGAGGAGTCAAAGAATTACGAGGTTGATCACTTTATTTATGCAAGTAGTAGTTCTGTATATGGAGGAAACAAAAAATTACCTTTTAATGAGACTGATCAAGTAGATAATCCGGTAAGTTTATACGCAGCAACTAAAAAATCAAATGAATTAATAGCTCATACTTACAGCCATTTATTTAAGCTACCTACAGTAGGACTAAGATTTTTCACTGTATATGGGCCATGGGGAAGACCTGATATGGCTTTATTTAAATTTACTAATTTAATTCTCAATGATAAATCAATACAAGTTTTCAATTATGGAAAAATGGTAAGAGACTTTACTTATATTGATGATGTAATTGAGTCAATCTACTTATTAATTAAAAAGTTAATAAAAAATAAAAAAACATATAAAAATACTCAATATCAAAAGCCTTATAAGATATTTAATATTGGCAATTCTAAACCAACAAATCTAGAAGATTATATAAAAGCTATAGAATTGAATCTCAATAAAAAAGCAAAAATAGTCTACGAAGATATGCAGCCCGGTGACGTTAAAGCAACTTATGCAAATACAGATTCTCTTGTCAATGAAATTAACTTTAAACCCAATACCTCAATAAATGTTGGTATTAAGAAATTCATAAGTTGGTATATTTCTTATTATAAAAAATCATCAAATTGAATTATTGAAAAGACTGAATCTCCCACCTCTAAATAAGTGTTCTGTAGCGGTAATAGGTCTTGGATATGTTGGATTACCATTAGCTATTGCAATTGCGAACCAAAAAAGGTGTATCCTTTCAAATAAGAAAATTCAAAGAAATGTAATTGGATTTGATTTAGATATTTCTAGAATAATTGAATTAAAAAAAGGTTTCGATAGAAACAAAATATCTTCTAAAAATACTAAGAAACATCTAAAAAATATCAAATTCACAAATGATAAAAAATTATTAAAAAAAGTAGATGTATTTATTATTACAGTTCCAACTCCTATAGATAAGAAAAATAATCCTAATTCATCATTTATTAAAGAAGCATCCAAATTAGTGGGAGAATCGATAAGGTCATCAGAACAAAACAAGTTAAATAAGATAATTATTTATGAAAGTACAGTTTATCCTGGACTTACAGAAGAAATATGTGTACCAATAATTGAGCAAAATTCAGGTCTAATTTATAATAATCCTAAAAATGAAAGGACCTTTTTTTGTGGATATAGTCCCGAAAGAATAAATCCAGGAGATAGTAACCATACTATAAATACAATTATTAAAGTAACTAGTGGATGCAATAAATATGTAGCCTCTTGGATAGATGAATTTTATGGTTCCTTTATTAAGGCTGGTACTTATAAAGTTAGCAGTATAAAAGTAGCAGAAGCTGCAAAGATTATTGAGAATATTCAAAGAGATATAAATATTGCATTAGTTAACGAATTATCAATGTTATTTAAAAAAATCGAAATTGATACTCAGGAGGTTCTTGAGGCTGCAAATACAAAATGGAATTTTCATAAATATAGGCCAGGACTTGTTGGAGGACATTGTATTGGTGTTGATCCTTATTATTTAACTTTTAAGGCCCAAGAAATTGGCTTTGAGACAAAATTAATATCAGCTGGAAGAAGTATTAATAACTATATGTATGAATATTTATTTCAAGAAATAGTTAACCTACTAAATAAACAAAATGAGGATGCAAATGATATAAAAATTCTCTTACTTGGAATCACATATAAATCAAATTGTTCTGATATGCGCAATTCACAATTAGTTCTTTTAGCTGAGAAAATAAAAAAAAGAGATCTTGAAATTACAATTGTTGATCCAAAGGTTGATAGAAAAAAAGCACTTGAAGAAATGAGCTTAGAGATATTATTGAAAATCCCTAAAAATAAAAAATTCTCAATAATTATTTTCGGTCTTTTTCATGAAGAGTTTAACCACTTATCATATGATGTACTAAAAAAATCAACAAAAAAAAATGCAGTAATAATTGATTTAACAAATAAAATTATTGGTGAAAATGTAATACATTTGTAAAATGATAAAACAAATTTGGAAGAATTATCATAGATATTTAAATCTTTCAAGAAAGGAAAGTTTTTTGGCTTTTTCTTTTGGAATATTAGGTGCTTTTTTTGAGACTTTCTCGATATATTTACTTGCTAATTTAATAACAAATATAGATATTGAAAAATCTAATTTTCAAATTAAATATTTAGAGAGTATTTTTTTAAATAAGAATATTATTATCATTATTTTTCTTTTATCTGCTGTATTTTCAGCTCTTATTTATTATCTCTCAAATAAATATATAGTTAAAGCTAAATGTAAAATTGAAAGACTCGTAAGGGAAGAGATTACAGATTTAACCCTTAATATTAGATGGGAATATTTTTTAAAAATAAGTCAAGGGGATATTTCTAAATCTATTATATCTGAAGGTCAAAATATATCCGAAGGATATATGTACTTTCTACAATCATGGACTTATAGCCTTATTGCAATTACATATTTTATTGTTTGTTTAATAGTGGTTCCAGATACTTTTTTGATACTTGTTATATATGGATTTCTAGCCTATAGAATATATATATACTTTTCAAAACAAGCTATATTATTAGGCAATGATTTATCAAGTATTACTTCAAATATTGGCGTATGGACAGCTTCAATTTTTAATAACCTTAAATATATAAGAACTATTAGTAAAGATAAGTTAGCAAGAAATGAATCTAAAGAAATTTTTTTAAAATTCTCAAATTCTTATGCCAAAGCAATGCTTGCCAAATATAAATCCAAATTTGTTACGGAAATACTCACGATATTATTTATATTTCTGGCAGTTATTTACATAATAATTACTAAATCAACATCTTCCAATCTTATCCTTTCACTATCACTTTTTATTAGGATGTCTCCTAAAATTTATAATGCCCAATCGAGACTTTTAGATTCATTAGCCATGATCTCTTGGCCTAAACTACATTATGAAAAAATATCTTGGGCTAAAAAATACAATCAACCTGAAGAACTTAAAGTCAATAAAGATTTTAAATTTAGTGGAAGTATTATTTTTAATTCGGTTTCATTTAGTTACCCAAATTCCGAAACTTTAATTAAAGATCTTAATTTTGAAATAAATCAAAAAGAATCAATTGGTATCACTGGTAAATCAGGCTCGGGTAAAAGTACTCTATTAGATCTTTTAACGGGGATTATAAAGCCTAAAGAAGGAAATATATTTATTTCAGGTAAAAATATGAATAATATTAATATCAACTCTTGGAGACAAAAAATTGGAGTTGTTATGCAAGAAAATTATTTTAAAAATGATTCAATTGCAGCAAATATATCGCTAGGAGAGGCAAATATAAATATTAATAAAATCAAAAAATCCCTTCAAATGGCAAATGCATGGGATTTAGTAAAAAATCTTCCTAATGGAATACATGAAGTTATTTATGATAGAGGAGCTAGATTCTCAGGAGGAGAAAGACAAAAATTAGCTCTAGCAAGAGCCTTATACGCAGATCCTAAGATTTTAATATTAGATGAACCTACCACTGGTTTAGATAAAAATTCTGAGAATGAAATTATCTTTTCAATACAACAATTATTAGGTTCAATGATCATTATTATAATTTCTCATAAGCCTAATGTTGTAAAAATATGCGATAAAGTTATGTTATTGAAGGGTAAAAAATTAATTTCAATTTAAAGTTTTAAAGCATCATTTATATATAATATCAGTGTTTCTTTTAATATTAAGTAAAAAAAGATAACATGAATCTAAGCATAATTGAAAATTGAAAACTAATAATCAAAATCCCAAAAAAACAGTTCTTATAATAGCAAATTGTACATGGTATTTATATAACTTTCGTAGTGAACTATTAGAGGAACTAAACAAAAAAGGTTATAATCTGATTTTGCTATCTTCAACTGATAAATATGCAAAATATATAAAAAAATATTTCAATAAAGTAAATAAATTATTTCTAGTAAGAGGATCTGAAAATCTAATTCTAGAATTCTTCACTATATTAAATATATTCTATTATTTTTTAAAATATAAGCCTAATTTAGTCCATAATTTTACAATTAAGCCTTCAATTTATGGAGGAATAGTAGGTAGATTTTTAGGAACAAAAAAAATACTAAATCACATCACTGGTTTAGGTCCCTCATTTTTCAGTCAAAGTAAAAAAAGGAATTTACTAAATAAAATATTAAATCCTATTTATAAATTTGCTTTTAAGCATTCAAATACGATAAATATTTTTCATAACAAGGCTGATATGAAAACATTCATTAATATAGGACTTGCCAATATTCAAAATTCAAAAATCATACAAGGTTCTGGAGTTGATACTGATTATTTTAAAATTAAGCATACAAAAAACAAATTCAACAAAAATATACAAATTCTATTTCCGGCGAGGATAATTAAAGAAAAAGGCATCATGGAATTAATCAATGCCTGTAAACAACTTTGGAACAGTAATTACAAATTTATACTTAATATTGCAGGGGAAATTGATTTTCAAAATAAAAGCTATCTTAGTAAGAGAAATTTTGATGAAATCATTAAGAACAAAAATATTAACTTCATAGGGAAATCAAACAATATGCTAGAAGTTTATAAAAAAATGGATATAGTCGTTCTTCCTTCTTGGAGAGAAGGATTATCGAAATCACTTCTTGAGGCCTCCTCAATGAATTTACCTATTATTACAACAAATGTTCCTGGGTGTAATGACATAATCATAAATAATTACTCTGGGTTGTTAATCTCAGTAAAAGATGAAAATAATCTAAAAAACGCTATAAAAAAATTTTTAGAAAATCAAGATCTTGCTATTAGCTACGGTATTAACGCAAGAAAAGTAGTAAAAAAGAAATTCAAAACAAATATTATTAATGATCAAATATTAAATCTCTACAATATATGATCATTTACTCTATACCTTTAATCTTTTTATCATGCTTAACTTTTTTAGAAAGTAGTGAAAATAGAATATCGCTCATAAAAAATAAATATATTTATTTTTTAACTTTTTTATTTCTTTCTTTTTTTATAGGATTTAGAAATGAGATAGGTTGTGACTGGGATGGATATTTTGAAAATTTTACATCAATTAATACAAAAAGTTGGAATACTTTATTCATACAAAATAATATTAAACATCTTGGCAATCAAATTTATGATATTGGTTATACATTAATTATTAAAATACTTTCTTATAAATTTAACTTTCACATAATAATTTTTTTTCTCTCAATTTTTTTTACAGCTCCTTTATTTATTTTTTGCCGACAATTAAAAAGACCTTATTTAGCATTAACTATTTCGTATCCTTATTTTTTTGTTGTAGTTGGAATGGGTCTAATAAGACAATCGATAGCAATTTCGTTTTTAATGCTTTGTATAATATTTATTTCTAACAAAAGTTTTAATAAATTCCTATTATTTAATATTTTTTCTTCCTTATTTCATTTTTCAGCAATAATTTTTAGCAGTCTTTTATTAATTTTTGTAGATTCTTTTGAAAAAAAAAGATCAAAAATATTTTTTACATTAATCTTTGGAACAATTTTACTAGTTTTGACTTATTTTAATTATGAATCTGTTTTTTACAAAATTTTTGCATATATAAAAAATTCTAACTCTTATAACGAAGCAAAAAGTGCAATATTTATTTGGATTATTAATTTTTTACCAATTACTATTTATCTTAAAAATATTTCAAAATTTAAATTTAATAAATTCTTAAAAAGAATAATAATTTTCTTTTTTATTTTTGAGATTTTCTTATTTTTTCTTATCATTTTTAATACTATTTTTGCATATAGATTTCTACTTTATTGCTTTCCAATAAGCATTTATATTTTATCTTTCTTACCGGATGCAGATATAGTGAAAATTAAAAGTAAATATGTTACTTATTCTTTAGTTTTCTTATGTTTTATAAGTTTAGCCTTTTGGTTTCAAAATGCTTATCACGCCTATTGTTGGCTACCATACAAAAATATAATTTTGAATTTTTAAAAACCTTGTAAATATTTTGGTTATTGAATGTATTAAATAAAATCTTCTTTATTATTAATCAAATTAAATTAAATTATTGTTTCATGTTTTATAATGAGAAATTATTATTAGCTTAATCTTTATAAAGATTGGATTTTTTAAAAATTTCTTTAATTTATTAAAATCTGAGTTATTTTAATTTTTTAAAATAATATGTTTTTTGATCTTCAAAAATTATTAAATACAATACCTTCTCAACCAAGATCAGTAAAAACACTTTTTGGAATTTCTATTGATTTTGCTTGCTCAATTTTTTCAGTTTGGGTAGCTTATTATTTAAGACTTGGAAATTTCATTTCGCTTTCAGAGAGAGGTTTAACTGCTCTCATATTATCTATTTCAATTTCTTATCCAATTTTTTATTTTTTTGGTCTTTATAAAACCATATTTAGGTATTCAGGAATTAATTCATTATTAACAGTTTCAAGGGCTATTTTTTCTTATAGCCTCTTCTACACTTTATTAATAAGTTTCATAGGCATAAAAGGGATCCCAAGAACTCTTGGAATAATTCAACCCTTATTATTGCTAGTTTTAATTTGCGCATGGAGACTTCTAGCAAGATATATTTTAAGAAAATTAAACAATGATCATTACGCCAAAGATGATGTCGTAAATGCTTTAGTTTATGGTTCCGGTAAAGCAGGTAGACAGTTAGTAAGAGCAATGCAAGAAAATACAGATATTTCATTAAAAGGTTTTATTGATGATGACTTAAGTCAACAAGGATGCAGAATAGACGGGAAATTAATTTACTCTCCAAATGATATTAGTAAATTAATTTTAAAAAAAGATATCTCATTAATACTGCTTGCTTTGCCAAGTATTCCAAAAAAACAAAGAACTAAAATTATACGAAATCTAACAAAACATAAAATCGCTATTAGAAGCATCCCTGAGATATCTGAAATTGCAAAGGGGGAAAGATTGATAACTGAATTTGTTGATTTAGATATAGATGACTTACTGGATAGAGTTGAGGTTGAACCATTCCAATCACTCATGAAAAAAAACATATTCGATAAAACAATCTTGGTAACAGGATCTGGGGGGTCAATCGGAAGTGAATTGTGTAGGCAAATCATAAGATTTAAACCTCGAAAATTACTCCTAGTAGAAATAAGTGAATATGCACTCTACACAATTCATTATGAACTTGAACAGATTAAGTCTTCTGAAATAGAAATTCTTCCATTGATAGGTTCTGTGCAAGATAAAAGAAGAATGGAAGAAATAATCTCCATATGGAAACCAGCAACAATTTATCATGCAGCAGCATATAAACACGTCCCAATTGTTGAATATAACCTCATAGAAGGATTAAAGAATAACGCATTAGGAACTTTTGAATTAGCAAAATTGGCATATATTAATAAAGTATCTAACTTCGTATTTATATCTACTGATAAAGCAGTAAGACCAACTAACATAATGGGAGCCACAAAAAGACTAGCAGAACTTAGTCTTCAAGCTTTAAATAGAAAATACCATCAATCAAATATTGAAAATAACAAAACAAAATTTTCCATAGTGCGTTTTGGAAATGTTTTAGATTCTTCAGGCTCTGTAATACCAAAATTTAGAGATCAAATAAAAAAAGGTGGCCCTTTGACACTTACTCATCAAGAAATAACAAGATACTTTATGACTATTACTGAAGCTGCTCAATTAGTGATCCAAGCTGGTGCTTTAGCAAAAGGTGGTGATGTTTTTATATTAGATATGGGTCAGCCCATAAAAATATATGATCTTGCAGTAAGAATGGTTGAATTATCTGGATTATCCATAAAAGATAAATTGAATAAAAAAGGTGATATTGAAATCCAAATAACTGGCCTAAGACCTGGAGAAAAATTATATGAGGAGTTGTTATTATCTTCAAATCCCGGTAAAACAAAGCATCCAAAAATTTTCAGATCTGAAGAGCCATTCATAGAGTATTCCAAACTAGAAAAAGAAATTAATTCTCTTAAAGAAATAATTATGGAAAATGATTTAGAAAATATTCGTAAAAAACTAAAAAAAGTTGTAATAGATTATTACCCTAATAGCAAAATTGTTGATCATACATTTATGAAAAATGATTAAAAAATATAGTATTATTAAATAAATTTTTCCATTTTGAGTATTTATAAAATAATTAGAATCTACGATATTTTTATAGCATTTACTATTTTAATAATTTTGGCTCCAATTTTTATTTTTGTATTTATTTTATGTTTAATGGAATCTAAACAACCCATTTTTATACAAAAAAGAGTTGGTAAAGATCAAATTCCATTCGACTTGATAAAATTCCGCACAATGAAAGTAAATACCCCTTCATTGGCTTCACATTTAGTGCATAAAGAGTCAATTACTAGATTTGGAAGAGTAATAAGAACATTGAAAATAGATGAGTTACCACAACTTATAAATGTTATTAAAGGAGACATGAGTTTAGTTGGTCCGAGGCCATGCTTATTTAATCAATTAGAGTTAATTTCACTAAGGGAGGAATCAAATGTTTTTCTAGTAAAGCCTGGTATTACTGGCTTAGCACAAGTTAAAGGTATTGATATGTCTAATCCCAAGAAACTAGCATTAACTGATTCATATATGATTTCAAAATATAACCAAAAAAACTACTTTAAATATTTATTTTTAACTCTATTTGGAAGAGGTCTTGGGGATAAGATAAAGTATTGGTAAAATATATCAAACAAAATTTTTAAAGTAATTTATTGAGCATTATCGTTTGGTTTTGTTAAAACTATTAAAAAATGATTTGATTAATTTTTGATTGATACTTGATCGTAAACTACTTCTACTAAAGATTAATATGGCAAAAAAGGTTGCTTTAATTACAGGGATAACAGGCCAAGATGGAAGTTATTTAGCCGAATTCCTATTAAAAAAAAATTACGAAGTTCATGGAATTAAAAGGCGGGCAAGTTCATTTAATACTGCAAGAATAGATCATCTATATCAAGATCCTCATATTAAAAATCCAAACTTCCTCTTACACTATGGCGATCTTACTGACAGCATTAATTTAATGAATATTATTCAAAAAATTAATCCTGATGAAATATACAATCTTGGAGCTCAAAGTCATGTTGCAGTTAGCTTTGAAACTCCTGAATATACAGCAAATAGTGATGCACTTGGCAGCCTAAGAATACTTGAAGCGATAAGAATTCTTCAATTAGTTGATAAAACAAGATTTTATCAAGCAAGTACTTCTGAACTTTACGGTCTTGTACAAGAAACTCCTCAAAATGAAAAAACACCTTTTTACCCAAGAAGTCCTTACGGAGTGGCAAAACTATATGCTTATTGGATAACAGTTAACTATAGAGAGTCATATGGAATTTTTGCATGTAATGGTATTCTTTTTAATCATGAAAGTCCAAGGAGAGGAGAAACATTTGTTACTAGAAAAATCACTAGAGGACTGTCTCAAATTGATCAAAAATTAACCAAATATTTATACTTGGGGAATATTGATTCCATTAGGGATTGGGGACATGCAAAAGATTATGTTGAGATACAGTGGGAAATGCTTCAACAAGAAACTCCTGAAGATTTCGTCATAGCAACAGGAAGACAAGAAAGTGTAAGGAAATTCATCGAACTATCTGCAAAGGAATTAGGATGGGGAGGTATTATTTGGGAAGGTAAAGGTATTAATGAAATCGGGAGAAGAGCAGATACTAATGAAATAGTAATAAAGATAGATGAAAAATATTTTAGACCTTGTGAGGTTAATTCACTATTAGGTGATGCTAATAAAGCAAATCAAAAACTAGGATGGTCACCTAAGACAACATTAGAAGAATTAGTATCAGATATGATTAAGTCTGATTTAGAGTTGGCTAAGAAAGAATCCTTGTTGAAAAAAAAGGGATATGAAATATCTTTTAGTAAAGATTGAATTTCTAACATTTTCTCCATACTGCTAGTAATCTTCCCTGAATAGATACATCATTAGGATCAAGAATGATTGGCTCATAATTAGGGTTAGCAGCTTCTAAAACAATTTTATTATCTTTTTTAAAAAAATATTTTAAAGTGGTTCCTGTTCCTGGCACCATCGCACTTACTATAGTTCCATTTTTTAAGTAATTTTTTTCAAAAACAGGTTCCATTAAAACCATATCTCCATCTGTAATGAAAGCATCTTTCATTGAGTCTCCATTGACTGTCAATGCAAAAATATCCTTTTTACTTAATACATCAGATAAATCAAGTGTCTCATTTAGATCTGAGTATGATTCAATCAAACCACCTGCAGCAATTGATCCTAAAACAGGAATTTCATTACCAATAAAACTATCAACCAATTGTAAAGTCCTTGCTCTTCCTTCTTGCCAAGAAATATAACCTTTCTCTTGCAAATGTTTTAGTCTACTTTGTATAGGAGCTGGAGATTTAAGACCCATAGCATTCATCATTTGCCTAATAGAGGGACTATGTTGAAAATCTTTTAAGTAGTTTTTTATCCACTCTAATAATTCGTTCTGAGCATCAGTTAGATTGTTATTCACCGCTTCATTCATAAAAACATTTGTACTCTAATACATTTGTACCTATAAAAAGCCTGATAAGCAAATTTTTTTAATTATAAAAATTCCAATTATTCTATTTTTAATTAATTATTTGATAGAAAGAAAAACTAACCAATACCAAAAGTAAGATAATATTGAAAAAGCAAATTTTAAAAAACTAATTTTGCAAATTGAAAATAAATTAATTCCAGTAATACTTTGTGGAGGATCGGGTTCAAGACTTTGGCCACTTTCTAGAAGAAGTTATCCAAAACAATACTTATCCCTTAATGATGAAAACAGTCTTTCTTTTCTTCAAATAACTTTGCTAAGAATAAATAATTTGAAAGATATTCAGCCTCCAATAATCGTTTGCAATGAAGAACATAGATTTATTACCGCTGAACAAATTAGAAAAATAAATATAAAACCAAGCTCAATACTACTAGAACCATTTAGTAAAAATACTGCTCCAGCGATTACTTGTGCTGCTCTGCAATCATCTTCAAATGGCGAGGATCCAATATTATTAATCCTTCCTTCAGATCACAGAATAAAAAATATTGAAGTCTTTTTAGAATCAATAATCAAGGCACAACTTTCAGCTCAAGAAGGTAATATTGTAACTTTTGGAATTAAGCCAAATAAACCAGCGACTGGATACGGATATATAAAAGCTGATAAAGATTTCCGAGAGGATAGTATAAATCCTTTTAAAATAAAAAAATTTATTGAAAAGCCAAATCATAAGCTTGCAGAGGATCTTATTAAAGATAAAAGTTATAGTTGGAATAGTGGAATTTTCATTGCAAAAGCAAGCGTATTAATTAGAGAGATGGGAAAGTTTTCTCCAGAAATTATTAATTTGTGCAAGCAAGCTATAAAAGATAATATAAATGACTTAGATTTTAAAAGACTGAATGAATACCATTTTAAAAAATGTCCTGATTTATCAATTGACAAAGCTCTTATGGAAAAAACATCATCCGGAGTTGTGTTTCCATTAAATGTCGAATGGAGTGATATTGGAGGATGGCAATCATTCTGGGAAAATTCATCAAAAGATATAAACGGAAATGTCTTAATTGGAGATGCGATAGAAATGTCTTCTAAAAATTGTCTTATAAAGAGTAGTAGCAGATTAACCGTGGGACTAGGGATTGAGGATCTTGTAGTAATTGAGACTAATGATGCAGTACTCGTTTCAAAAAAAAGTGAATCCGAAAAAGTAAAGTCAATTGTTGAACAATTAAGATCCTCCAAAAGAAGAGAAAGTGATGAAAATGTTCAAGTTTTTAGACCTTGGGGAAACTACATTTCTGTAGATTACTCATCACGTTGGAAAATAAAAAAAATAGAAGTAAATCCTGGAGCATCCCTATCTCTTCAATTACATAAAATGCGTGCAGAGCACTGGGTTGTGGTTGAAGGAAATGCAAAAATTGAAATTAATGAAAAAGAGTTTTATTTAAAAGCTAACCAAAGTTGCTTTGTTCCAATTGGAGCAAAACATAGATTATCTAATCCTTACAAAGAAAAATTAGTAATAATTGAAGTTCAAAGCGGAGAATATCTTGGTGAAGATGACATTTTTAGGTTTGAAGATAGGTATGGAAGAAAAACAAAATAAATTTTAAGAAAGCAATAAGGTAAGTAAAGCTTGTTGTACATGTAATCTATTTTCAGCCTGTTCAAAAATTCTATTTCTGTGACTTTCGAATACTTCTTTAGAAATCTCCTTACCTCTATATGCTGGAAGACAATGAAGGACTATCGCATTTCCAGCGGCCTTATCTAGCAAATCACTATCAAGTGTAAAACCATCAAAATCCCTATCTTTCCTTTCTTTTTGATTTTCTTCCCCCATAGATGACCAAACATCTGTATAAAGAACGTTTGCTCCTAAAACAGCAGAATTAGGATCATTAGTGATTTTCAATAAATCCTTATTTTTATATATTTCATATGCTTTTTTTATCACCAAAGAGTTTGGTTCATAACCTTTAGGAGATGCAATTCTAACTTCTACGCCTAATAATGCTCCACATAAAATAAGAGAATTTGCCACATTATTACCATCACCTATAAACGTTAAAACAACGTTTTTAAAATCAACAAATTCCTCTTGAATAGTCATGTAATCAGCCAAAGCTTGGCAAGGATGTTCTAAATCTGTAAGGGCGTTTATAACTGGCTTAGAAGACCATCTTGCATACTCTTCCAAATCAGATTGTTTAAAGGTTCTTATAGCAAGAATATCGCAATATCTACTTAATACTCTTGCTGTATCTCTGATTGGCTCACCTCTTCCAATTTGGGAAGTAGTAGGATTTAAATCAACTGTAGTGCAGCCAAGTTTTGACATTGCTACCTGAAAACTAACCCTAGTACGAGTAGATGCTTTATCAAAAATTAATCCTAAAACTTTATCTTTAAGTTCAATATTTAAATTTTTATTTTTAAAATTTTTAGCAATATCTAGAATATGAAAAATCTCTTCACTTGTGGTATCCAAGCTTGATAAAAAATTTTTATTAGCAAGCTTGATTGGCTGTAGCATCTAACTATTTATGAAAACCTTAATTCTACTATGCAGGCATTTTGCTTTCTGCTAAAAGTGTTTTGAGATCTTCACCTTCAATAACTTCTTCTTGTAGAATTTTTTGAGAAATTGATTCAAGAAGAGGTAGATTATTCCTCAAAATATTAAGTGCAGTTTCATGCGCATCATCTACTAAATCTCTTACCTCTTTATCTATTGCTTGAGCAGTAGCATCACTAACAGATCTTCTAGGATTATTGCCATTACCTAAAAATTGACCTCCACCTTGTTTATCGTAAGCAAGAGGACCAAGAATTTCACTCATTCCAAATGTACCAACCATTTGTTCAGCTATATCAGTTGCTCTTTGTAAATCATTGGAAGCTCCTGTAGTAATCTTGCCAAAAACAACCTCTTCTGCAGATCTTCCTCCAAGAAGTGTAGCTATTTGTCCTTTTAATTCCTCTTTAGAATTCAAAAATCTTTCTTCAGTTGGCAATTGAAGAGTATAACCAAGTGCACTCATACCTCTAGGCACAATTGAGATCTTTGCAACTTTGGAGCCTCCAGGCATAAGATGACCAACTATTGCATGACCTACTTCATGATATGCAACGACTTTCTTTTCGTCATCTTGCAAAACACGACTCTTCTTTTCCAAACCAGCTACAACTCTCTCAATAGCTTCACTTAAGTCTTGTTGTTCTACACTTTTTCTTTTTGCTCTAGCTGCTAGTAAAGCAGCTTCATTTACCATATTAGCTAGATCTGCACCTGCGAACCCGCTTGTAGCTTGGGCGATGGAGTCTAAGTCTATTGAATCAGCAAGTTTAACTTTTTTAGTATAGATTTCCAATATTGTTTTTCTACCAGATAAATCAGGCCTATCAACCAAAACCTGTCTATCAAATCTACCCGGTCTTAATAAAGCAGCGTCAAGAACTTCAGGCTGGTTTGTGGCGGCAAGAACTATTACTGGTTTATCTGCAGAAGCAAAACCATCCATTTCGGTAAGAAGCTGATTTAGAGTTTGTTCTCTCTCATCATTACCGCCAACAACTCCCATCGAGCCAGAACGACTTTTGCCAATAGCGTCTAATTCGTCAATAAAAATAATGCAAGGAGCTTTTTTCTTTGCTTGTTCAAATAAATCTCTAACTCTTGCTGCACCTGCACCTACAAATAGTTCAACAAATTCAGATCCTGAAATAATAAAGAAAGGAACCTCTGCTTCACCAGCCACAGCTTTTGAGAGAAGAGTTTTTCCCGTCCCTGGAGGTCCAACAAGAAGTACACCTTTAGGTATTCGTGCTCCTATATCTGTATATCTTTCTGGTTTTTTTAAGAAATCAACTATTTCTGTCAATTCATCTTTAGCTTCATCAACGCCTGCCACATCTGCAAATGTTACTTTTGATTCATCATCGGGCACATAAACTTTTGCTTTACTTTTAGTAAAACTGAGAGCTCCTTGAGCACCTCCGCCTCCCATACTTCTTCTAGCAAAGAATTGTAAAACAAGTATAAAAATTAAAGGAGGAACAACCCAACTCAAGATGGTTGAGAAGAAATTAGGTTTCTTTGGTGGAGCAGCAGCGAATTCAACACCCTTACTTTCTAACCTTTGTGGGAGATCCATATCAAAAATTGGGGTGGTAGCTAAAACTGAAGGGGCACCTTCTTCAGCTCCATTTAACTCATATCTAATCTGTTCTTGAGTGATATACGCACGCTTAACTTCCCCATCATTTACTTGATCTATAAATAAGGAGTAAGGAACCCTAGGTATTTGCATGTTTTGATTAGGGAAGAGGCTACTAAATAAAAGTAAAGCTCCAACTCCTATCAAAATGATATTAACAATTCCGAATCTTCTATTAGGTTGATTATCGTCTTGTCTTATCGGCATGGTGATGGTCAAATTTGAACTTATTATAAACTAAACGAAGAGATTCTGTATCTGTATTGTTTTTTTTGGGTAAGAACCGTACGGTAATTTGAACGAATTAATTAGTTAAAGAAACTAATTTTTTAAAGAACTCTTAACGCAAATATCATTGCCACTTAAACTAACCTGAGGATCAATTAATTTTATAATTTCATGCATTTCTTGAAATTCAAAATCTCCAAATGGGTTCATACTATTTTCTCCCCCTAAAATTTTTGGAGCAATAAAAGATATTATTTCGTTAATACATCCTGCTTTGACTGCTGAAGTCGCTAAATTCGGACCACATTCCCATAAAACTTTGTTGCATCCTCTTTTAGCTAATAATTTTGAAATTAACTCTGGATTATCTGAAGAAACCTTCTCAATTTCTACACATTTGGGAATTCTTTTAAGAAAGCTTTCATTTGCTTTTGAAGAATCATAAATTACTAAAGTTTTAGCCTCTTTACAATCCCAGAGATGAGATTTTGTTGGTAAATTTAGAGTCTTTGTGAAAACAACTCTTAAAGGCTCAGGTGTTTTTAAACCTCTAGTAGTCAAAAGTGGATTATCTTTTCTTAAAGTATTTCCACCAATAATTATGGCGTCAAATTCTGCTCTACAAGAATGAACTAGAGATCTTGAATCTTCATTCGTAATCCATTTACTTTTTCCATTTTTTAAACCTACCCTACCATCAATACTCATTGCCCATTTAAGAACACCAAATGCCCTATTAGTAGTATTCCTATGAATAAAAGCCTTATTTAATTCTAAAGATTCTTTTTTACATAATCCTAAGTAAACTTTTATACCAGCTTCTTCAAGTAATTTAATACCTTTACCAGCAACTCTATTATCAGGATCTTGAATTGATATATATATCTTTTTTATACCTGAGGATATTACCTTATCTACACATGGAGATGTTTTACCATAATGGCAACATGGTTCAAGATTTACATACATTGAACCACCTTTAGCATCTTTTTTTAAATTATTAAAAGCCATTGCCTCGGCATGAGGTTCACCCGCTTTCTGATGAAACCCCTCAGAAATAAGATTTTTATTTTTATCTAGAATAACTGCACCAACCATAGGATTTGGACTTGTTTTCCCTTTACCTAATGAGGCTAAAAGTATAGCTCTCTTCATCCATTTCTTATTTTCAATTTTGTTTTCTGACATCTCTAAAAATCAAATCAGTTTATTGATCTCCACTCTTTAACAACAAAGGGAGGGACAGGTAACTCAGAAAAAACTCCTGACAATGATAGTCTTAATGGTCTATTCTTTTCTAAGTTTTTAATCAACTCATCAAGATCAAATTCTGCAGCCGCTTGCCTGCTATCGTTTGCTAATTCTACGTTAAGTAATGTTTTATCATCCAAAAACCACTCTTTTCTTCCAGATTCAACCCTTAAGTCAGTGGGATGATCAATCCTAAGATTTCCTGGATATCCTATAACCCTTAAGATCAATTTGTCTTGAAAAAGAGGAGATTTATAAGCAACTAATTGCCAAGTTTCAAAGTCTAAATCTCTTAAAAATTCACTGCTAGCATTTATTATTTCCCCATTTATTTCTGTTTCTGCAACTTCTGCATAAACTTTTAACGGGTTAAAAATAAAGGAAAGAAGTAAAAGTAATGGAAATATTCCTCTAAAAAAAATATTCTTATTTGATTTTGTAATTTTCTTCATTTTCAGAATCCATCAGGGCATCAAGAGTTACAGCTGTTCTTACAATAGCTTGATATCTCTTTATTATTTTACGATTTTTTTCTATCACTCGAGATAAATTCAAAGTGTCTTTTGCAGAATAACTAGATGTTAAATCGCCAGAGTCTTCTTCAATAAACTCAAATTCACTATCTTTATTAATTAGAGTTAACAATAAATCATGTAATCTCTTTCTCCTTTCAGACAATTAATTTATTATGATAACTCGAACAATCATAGGATAACTTTAAAAAACATTCAAATAGATTTTGGTTCTTTTCATTAAATATTCATGACAGAAATAAATAGAAAAATAAATGTAATAGGGATTAATTCTTATAAATTCGAGGATTTACCTCTCAAATTACAAAATTTATTTAAAGAGACTATAAATATTGCAGTTCCAAATTCATATTTTGAAAAAATTAAAACATGGAGTAAAAATAATTTAGAAGAAAAGAAATCATTTTTTTCAAGCAAAAGCAATAAAGATCTTATTAACTGGATTAAATCTCAAAAAACTGATGTTATTTTAATTTCTAGAGGTGATCCACTCTGGTTTGGTATTGGGAGGATACTTCTAGAAAATTTCTCAAAAAATGAGTTAAAATTCTACCCATCAAATACGTGCATTCAATTAGCATTTAGTAAATTAAAGATTCCATGGCAAGACATTATCAACGTAAGTATTCATGGAAGAGATTCAACGAAGCTAGTTGAGGCTCTTAAAAGTAAACCTTCGAGTTTGGCTATTATTACGGATTCAACTAATAAAAGTTTAGAAATAATCCAGAAAAACTTATCCGAATTAAATTTGATTGAATATTACGATTTTTGGCTTTGTGAAGAAATGGGTTTCTACAATGAAAATATAAGGAAAATAAATCTTAAAGAGTCATTACCTCCTGATATTTCGAGTTTGAACATTGCAGTTCTTACAAAAGCAAAGAAAAATCATTCGAATACTGATCTTCCCCTTTTTGGGATCAATGACATTATTTTTAAAACTTTTGAAGATAGACCAAATTTATTAACAAAACGGGAGGTGCGCATTCAAATCTTAGCTGATCTAGAACTCCCAAAAAATGGCGTCATTTGGGATATAGGAGCAGGTTGTGGGTCAATTGGTTTAGAGGCCTTAAAATTAAGGCCAAATTTAAATCTATTTTGTATCGATAAAAGGATTGGTTCAAAAGCATTAATATTAGAAAACTCAAAAAGGCTTGGAGTTAAACCAAAATTTATTTTTGAGGAAGACATGAATAAAACAATAAAAACAAAAAAATTCAATTCTTTTGAAAAACCCAATAGATTAATTATTGGAGGATGTGATAAAAAGACTAAACTTCAAATTATTAATAAACTTGCCAAAGATATGAGTATTGGAGATGTCATTGTTATCCCAATAATAGACTTCCAAAGTATAAAAGAATTGAAAGAAGCATTAGAAGATCAAAACTTCAAAACAAATTTAAATTTAATTCAGACATACAGAAGTTTAAGCATCGCAGAGGGGATGAGATTAGAACCAAATAATCCTGTTTTTTTATTGAAAGGGAAAAAATAACTTAAGGTAATTACTATTTGTTAGGTTTGGCGACATGGGGTAAACCCCAACCTAATTTATTTCTTAAAACTTGGAAAAATTCATGGTCTTCAAGTCTTATAAACTTTACTGAGTGTTTACTTTTTCTTATCAAAACTCTATCTTCAGGCCAAACATAACAACCAGCATTTCCATCAACAACCATTACTAATCTTTCAGGCGTTGCGGGGAAAACAGTTACTGGCTCTGAATCATTAAAAACTAATGCTCTTGAAGCCAATGAATGTGGAGCAATTGGCGTTAATTGCACGACTGGGCAATCAGGTGTAATAACTGGTCCTCCAGCACTCAGAGAATATGCAGTAGAACCAGTTGGAGAAGATAAAATTACTCCATCTGCTGAAATATCAACAGGAGCATGACGCCCTATAGAAACTTCAAAATGACACATACTTGTCAAAGGTTCTCTATGAAGAGCCATTTCATTTAGGCAAAGAGACTCCCATCTTCTCTGATCATTCCTCATAACACTAATTATAAAGCAAGTTCTTTCTTCAATATCCCAATTTCCAGCAATAATTTTATCTATAGCTTCATCAAGGTTAGACAAATAAGCTTCCGCAAGAAATCCTAAATGACCAGTATTTATTGTAAGAATTGGAATTTTAGCAGGTGCCGTTTGCCTTGCTGCAGAAAGCACAGTTCCATCTCCGCCAAGAACTATTGCAAATTCCATTGATGAATCAAACCCCTCGGGAACACAATTCGTATATCCCAATGGACGAACATGTTGATCAGGATTGGCGAATCCAACCATCCCCCCAGAGCTACTAACTCTAACGACCTCATAATTAGATTTTCTCAATTTTTCCTGAACAGAACTTGCAGTTTGAACAGCAAGTTCTTTACCATCATTAACGATTAGTCCTGCTTTACGTACCAATCAAAGAATTTAAGCTTTAACTATATTAGACTAATTTGATTGACAAACCTAATTTAATAAATCAATTTTATTAGAACTGTTCTAAAAATCTAAGATCATTTGTATAAAATTTTCTAATATCATCAATCTGATGTCTGACCATACAAAATCTTTCAACTCCTAATCCAGCTGCAAAACCAGTCCATTTCTCAGAATCTATCCCTAATTTTTCTAAGACCTTCGGATCAACCATTCCGCAACCCATTACCTCTAACCATTTACCTTTCCATTGAACATCTACTTCTGCTGAAGGTTCAGTAAATGGAAAATAACTAGCTCTAAATCTTACGGGAATATCTCCAAAAAATGTTTTTAAAAAAGTCAGGACTGTTCCTCTTAAGTGACTAAAATTAATCTCTTGATCGATACATAAAACCTCAACCTGATTAAAGATAGGAGAGTGAGTAGCATCTACAGCATCTCTCCTGTACACTCTCCCAGGAGCAATAATTCTTACTGGAGGAGGGTTTTCCTCAAGATATCTTATCTGAACAGGAGAAGTATGAGTTCTCAAGAGTCGATTTTCATCTAAGTAGAAAGTATCCTGCATATCCCTTGCAGGATGATTTTTGGGTATATTAAGAGACTCAAAATTATAAAAATCAGTTTCTATTTCAGGACCACTTTCAACTGAATATCCTAATCCACAAAAAATTTCTATTATTTCATCTTGTGTTGAAATTAAAGGATGTTTATTCCCTGGTGGTGTTCCAACTGAAGGAATAGTTACATCAATTTTTTCATTTTTAATCTGTTGGTCTAAGACTTCAGTATTTAGTTGATTTTTTCTTTGATTTATTAGATCTTGCAAATTTATCTTTATTAAATTTGCCTTTTGGCCAATAATTGGTCTGTCATCAGCAGTTAATTGACCCATTGTTTTCAAAATAATTGACAAATCGCCTTTTTTTCCTAATAGGGAAATTCTCAATTGATCAAGTTCTTTTTGAGTATTAGCATTATTTATATTATTTTTGGCTATTAGAGAAAGATTATTTAGCTTTTCCTCAATTTGACTTAATGATTCAATTTGACTCACTGATATAGTAAAAATAAGTATTGCTTTATTTTACTTAAATATCGTCCATAAATAAAATGTATTAATTAATGGAACCATTAAATATACTAATTAGTAATGATGATGGTGTATTTGCAGAGGGAATAAGAACCTTAGCAAAATCAGCACATACAAGAGGACATAAGGTAACAGTAATATGTCCTGACCAAGAAAGATCGGCTACTGGTCATGGTCTTACTTTACAATCTCCGCTAAGAGTAGAAAGAGCGGATGAATTATTTGGAGGAGATATCAAAGCTTGGGGTTGTTCTGGCACGCCTGCTGACTGCATCAAATTAGCACTATCTGAACTCTTGGATAACAAACCTGATTTAGTTTTATCTGGAATAAATCACGGACCAAATTTAGGTACAGATATTTTTTGTTCAGGTACTGTAGCAGCCGCAATGGAAGGCACTTTAGAAAATGTCCCCTCTATGGCAATAAGTGTTGCAAGTTTCAAATGGAAGAATTTTGAATTTGCTGGAGAAATTGCAATGAATATTGCAGAACAAGCAATTAACGATAATTGGCCACCTTCACTTCTATTAAACCTAAATATCCCTCCCTGCGAGGGAGGGAAAATAAAAGAATTATCATGGACAAGATTATCAATAAGAAAATATAAAAATCAATTTTCTAAGCGTGAGGACCCAAGAGGTGATGATTATTATTGGTTGGCAGGTGAGGTGGTTTTAGATCTTAAATCAAAAGGTTATGGTCCTAAGAATTGGCCCAGTGACGTATCTCAAATACAAGAAAATAAAATATCTCTTACACCCGTTGAACCAGATTTATTTTGGCGAGGTGGTTTGGAGTTATTGCCTAAAATTAAAAATTCATTTATAAATCCTTCTCAATAGCCATAAAGAAAAGCAAAGTCCAAAGAAGTGAGCAGCAATAACTTGTGTATTACTTAAAACTGATAAAATCTCAAGACCAGTAATTGGGATATCAGATGAAGCTGTTATCAATTGTCCAGTTGTTTGAGAGGAAGCTTGAATAAATAAAGCACCCATAAGTGCTTGATATCCAATTAATCCAAAAAAGATTCCTAACAAATCAACTACTAAACCTCTTTTAATTAATTTACTTGTTTGTCCTCTCGAAGGTCTCGCGTTACTTGCGATTGCTCTACCTGTTCTAACTATTAACCAACCCTGCCAAAGACTAAAAAGTAGTAAAATCAGGGCTATTGTTGTGAGTGATAGACCAGGAGTCAAGCCAAGCTGTCCTTCGCTATTATTTACAACATTTGAAAAAAGCAAAACAGCTGCAACAACAACACTTAAAATGGATTGAACCCAAAAGCGTATCCACCCAATCCGCCGCATTCCAAATGAAAGCGACTGAAAATCAATTTTGTCAGACATTCATTTGATTGAATAAACTATGATCTATTCAAATTTGCCATCAAATTCATAAAATTGCACGTAATCTTTTGATCTCTATAATATCGCCATCTGAAGTGAAGAATCCTACTTCAATCGCTATTGGAAGTTTTGATGGCCTACATGCTGGCCACAGAAAATTAATAGAAAGTGTTGTTGAAGAGAACCAATACACCCCAACAATTGCCAGCTTCTGGCCTCATCCAAGAGAAGTTCTATACAAAGAGATGCGCCTCAGACTTGATCTTCCTGACGAAAAACTTCCTATTCTTGAGAATCTTGGGATTGAACAATTGGTTCTGATTCCTTTTGATAAGAAACTATCTAATTTAAGTGCAGAAAGGTTTGTAAGAGATATTTTGATAAATCAATTACAAGCAAAAAATATATCTGTAGGTGCTAATTTTAAATTTGGGTTTAGAAGAAGTGGAGATATTAATACAATAAAAAATATGATAAAAGATACTGATATAAAACTAAAAATCATTCCAATTTTAGAAGACAAAGAAGGTAGAATTAGCAGTAGCCGAATAAGAGATTTATTACAGAATAGTGACCTAAAAAATGCTTTTAAAATTCTTAATAGGCCTTATAGCTTCAGTGGAAAGGTTGTTAAAGGTAAAGGTATTGGGCAAAGTATAGGATGGCCTACCGCAAACCTTGAAATTGATGGCAGAAAATTTTTACCTGGAGAAGGAGTCTATGCGGCTTGGACAACTATAGAAAATTCCAATCAAAAAATTGCATCTGTTATGAATCTTGGCTCTCAACCAACAATAAATCCTCTCTTACCATCTGCAGTTGAAGTTCATCTTATAAACAAAGATTTCAATCTTTATGGTTTAAATTTATCAGTAGAACCAGTTGAAAAGCTAAGATCTCAAATCCAATTCGACAATGTAGATCAACTCTCTAATCAAATTGAAAAGGATAGAGTTAACGCCTTAAGAATCTTTAAAAACCACAAAAAATAAATTTCCAATGCAGAATTCCAATTCCACAGATAATGAAGATTTACGAATATTTCAAATAATTGACGCCAATCTAGATAGAGCTAGAGAAGGATTAAGAGTAATAGAGGACTGGGCAAGATTTGGCTTAGGCAAAGAAGAATTTGTAGAAAAGATAAAAAATTTTAGACAAATTTTAGGAAAAAATCATTTAGAAGTTTATAAAAAATCCAGAAACTATATTGAAGACAAATGCAAAGGATTGACTCATCAAGAACAAATCAACAGAAAAACTCCAGAACAGATCATAAGCTCTAATGCAGGGAGAGTTCAAGAAGCTTTAAGGGTAATAGAAGAATTCTCAAGACTACATAATAAAGAGCTTTCAAAAATCGCTTCAGAAATTAGATATGAAATTTATACTCTAGAGATTGACTTATTAAGTTTAAGCAAACGTAAGAATTCGGAGGAAATATTAAATGTAAATGATTTATATGTCATCACAGATCAAAAGAAAAACTTATTAACAATAATAGAAGACATATTAATTGCGGGAGTAAGAATCATTCAACATAGGTTTAAAACTGGA
Source organism: uncultured Prochlorococcus sp. (assembly GCF_902626525.1). Classification (GTDB taxonomy): domain Bacteria; phylum Cyanobacteriota; class Cyanobacteriia; order PCC-6307; family Cyanobiaceae; genus Prochlorococcus_A. The sequence continues at coordinate 107,210 of NZ_CACOFR010000003.1, read as the reverse complement.
ACCGATAAAGATCATCTTCAAGAAGCAATTCATATTAAAAATCTGTGTAAAAGATATAATTCACTTTTCATCATTAACGATAGAGTTGATATAGCTCTTGCATCAAATGCAGATGGTATTCATCTCGGACAAGATGATCTAGACTTAAAAAGTGCGAGGAAATTATTAGGTTATTCAAAAATAATTGGTATAAGTGCAAACAATAAAAATGATATTTCAAATGCTCTTAAAGATGGTTGTGACTATATAGGAATAGGACCAATATTCGAAACTGCAACTAAAAAAGACAAAAAACCTTTAGGTATTGAAAAAATCAAAACATTGACAAAAGATCTGCATATTCCTTGGTTTGCTATTGGTGGAGTTACGACAAATAATATTTCATATTTAAAAAACTCTGGTTTTAAAAAAGTTGCCTTAGTTTCGCAATTAATGAATTCTGAAGATCCAAAAGGAGACGCTATTATGATCCTAAAAGAGTTATCTCATGAAAATCAAGGTAAATGGAGAGGAAAAAAAAATTGAACTTGATCAAGAAAATGCGCTACTATCAGTAGTGCTAAACTCAATGGGATATAAACCCAATTCCATTGTTGTCGAATTAAATAATTCAATAATTAATTCAATAAAATGGGGAAAAGTAAAACTTAAAGATGGAGATAATCTAGAAATTGTTTCAATAGTTGGGGGAGGTTAATTGATAAATAATTGATAAATTAAAAATCTTCATAATTTTTTAAGTTTAAGCTTGAAACATTTACCAAAATTTTTGTTTTTTCGTTATATATTCTTATTACTAAAATAAAATAATGAAAGAAAAAATTGACAATAACTCAAGATCCCTAAAATGGGAAGAAAATGGTGAATTAGCCCATAAAGATTTATCTGAGTTATTAGAGAGATTAAAAAATGTAGAAAGCGATCATACCTCTTCTGAGTTGTCTAGATTAGAAACAAAATTAAACATAAAAGATTAAATTTGTTAATTAGATCTTGTTTTTATAAAAATCTATACCAAATTATAGTTACTGCATAAAAAATAAATGCCGAAAAGATTTCCAGAGTGGGTAAACACTGCTGTTGTGATTAAAGCAATCAAAATGAGAGAAGAAGGAATGCTTTCAAAACAACTCAATTTATGGATAGAAACCCTATTAGAAATAGAAAAAAAGTAAGTATTTAGGAAATACTTTTAATAATTCTTAGAGCCGCCATTGCTGCTCCATAACCATTATCAATATTCATAACTGGAATACCTGGAGAACAACTAGACAACATACTATTTAAAGCAGTTTTTCCATTCTTGCTAACGCCGTAGCCTATTGAGACAGGCACAGCAATTATCGGTTGCGCCAATAATCCTCCCACAACGGTTGCTAAAGCTCCTTCCATTCCAGCACAAACTATTAATACATCATATTTATTTATTTCCTCTAACTGACTAATTAATCTATGAAGTCCTGCTACTCCAACATCTATAAAAGATTGACTTTTTACTCCATAAATTTCAAGAGCTAATTTAGCTTCAAGCGTTACAGCCAAATCACTTGAACCTCCAGAAATTATGGCAACTTTTTTATTTGTATTTAGTTTATTCAAATTTTCACCAATTATTAGACATTTTGCTTCTTCATAGAATCGTGCATCATTATATAAATTTAAAATATTATTAGCTTTTTCACTATTAATCCTTGTAATGAAAACGACCTCATTTTTACCTAAAACATTTTCAATTACCCTTTTTAGTTGATCGATACTTTTATCTTGTCCCCAAATCGCTTCAATAAGTCCAAGCCTTTCTCTTCTTTGGAAATCAAACCTGATATCTAAATTCATCCTTGCTTATCTAACTCTCCCTCATAAATTAATTCAAAAGGATTTTTACTAACATTTAAAGCATTTTTAACATTATCCTCAAATTTTTCTTGGACTATATTTACTTCTGACATTGGAATACTTTTCCATAATTTCTTACTTTTCCAATTTACCAATATTAAAGCCTCTTCTTTTTCTTTATCCCAAAATAATTGTCTCCCTAAAAAACCATCTTGAGAAGATAACCATGGATCCCATATCTCTTTTTCAGCCTTCAACCATGCTGCTTTTCCATCTGCAGGGACTTTAAGTCTTAATTCTTCTATAACAATTTCATCATGATAATTTTTCATAGGAAGAGCTTTTAAATTTGGAATATCAGATTGAAATATTAAAGTTATTAAGCAAATTAATATTAAACAAAATCGTTGGAATTTTCTTTTTAAATTTAAATTTAATTTCATTTTTTCTCAAGTAAAACAACCGAATGGCAACTTATACCCTCCTCTCTTCCTTCTGGGCCCAATCTTTCATTCGTAGTTGCTTTAATCCCAATTAAATTTTCATCAATATTTAAGATCTCGGAAATATTTTTTTTCATTAATTTAATATGTGGCAAAATTTTTGGCCTTTCAGCGACAAGAACACTATCAATATTATTTATTTCCCAACCATCTTTTCTTATCAAGTCAATTACTTTTGATAATAAAAACAAGCTATCAGCATTTTTCCATTTTTCATCAGAAGGTGGGAAATATTTCCCTATATCACCCAGTGAGAGTGCTCCCAATAATGCATCCATTATTGAGTGACTTAATACATCTGCATCACTATGACCATCCAATCCTAAATTTTCAGGATGATGCAATTTCACACCTCCAATTATTAGATCTCTATCCTCCGTTAATCTGTGAATATCGTATCCGTTACCTATTCTAAATTTCATGAATTGATTATTTTCTTTTATTATTCTCTTACTTTGTGGGGATTTTTTGTAGTTTTCATTTGAAATTAAGTCACTTCTTCTCTCCAATGTTCTTTCAAAACTTTTTTTTCTTCTCCACGATTTAATCTCTTCATGATTACCGCTTACTAGAATATTTGGCACTTTCATATCTTTAAAAGTTAATGGCCTCGTGTATTGAGGATATTCTAATAAAGAAGAATTATGACTCTCATCGACCAAGGAGTCTGGATCACCAAGAGTTCCTGGTAATAATCTAGTCAAACCGTTAATTATTGATATGGCGGGTATTTCACCTCCAGAAAGTACATAATCGCCTATCGATATCTCTTCATCAGCTAAACATCTAATCCTTTCATCAAAACCTTCATATTGACCACAAATAATTATTATTTGATCTAAACAGATCCATCTCGCAAGATCTTTTTGCTTTAGGACTTTACCCTGTGGGGTCATCAGCAAAGTTTTACTTTTAGGTAATTTTCTAATTGATTCATATGCCTTATAAATAGGTTCAGGTTTTAATACCATACCTGCTCCTCCTCCATAAGGTTTATCGTCTACTTGTCTGTAAGAACCTTCTCCATATTCTCTCAAATCATGTAAATTTACATCGATCAAATTCTTATCTAGAGCTTTTGTTATAACCCCTAAATTATTTATTAATTCAAAAGCTTTAGGGAACAATGTAATTACATCAAAATTAAAACCACTCATCTAGAAATCCTCCTCATAACCAAACTCAATTAACCTTGATTCTTTTTTTCTCCAATTTGGAACAACTTTCACAAACAACTCTAGGTGAACTGGACCATCAATTAATTTTGACATATTTGATCTTGCTGACTGACCAATCATTTTTAACATTGAACCTTTCTTTCCAATAAGAATGCCTTTTTGAGTTGATCTTTCAACAATAATAGTAGCCAAAATAGCTGTAAAAACTTTGCCATTTTTTCTTTTCATTTCCTCTATCTTTTCTATCTTTACTGCGACACTATGAGGTACCTCTTCTCTCGTATTTTTTAATACCTGCTCTCTTACTAAATCAGATAATAAGTTATCTAATGGTTGGTCGCAAATCGTCTCTTCACCATAAAGTTTTGGTCCCTCTGGAAGAAAATTAAGTGCCATATCGACTAGTTCAGAACATCCCTCTCCTTGAGAAGCACTTAAAATTTGAAAGTTCCTATTAATTCCAAAAAATCTTCTATATTGTTCTAATCGCAAATTTCTAAATTCTTTATTAACCAAATCCCACTTATTTAATGCCACAATAAACTCAGTTTTATTTGCGATTAGAAAGTTCAAAATATATTCATCACCTCTACCAGGTTCTTTACTTGAATCAATTACAAAAATTACCATATCAACTCCATTAATTGCAGCTTTCGCGTTTTTTACTAATATCTCTCCAAGTCGATGATGAGGTTTATGAACACCAGGCGTATCAACAAAAATTATTTGCCCATTGTCTGTAGTAAGTATTCCTTTTAATTTATTTCTAGTAGTTTGCGCTATTGGAGAAGTAATTGTTATTTTTTCTCCAATCAATTTATTTATTAAAGTAGATTTACCGACATTTGGCCTTCCTAGTAAAGTTACAAACCCAGATCTATAATTGGCCAAAGACTTTTAATGCATCAATAATAAAATTCTGATCAAAAATGAAAAAAAAAGCCATAAATTTAAAAGAAGCTTCGTTCACTCAAGCAATAAACATATCCGCACAATGGTGCAAAGAGTGGGGTGAAGATTTACTTAGCGAAGAGGTTTTAGCAGATAGAATCGCAGAGCTAACTAAAACAAGAAATGGACTCAGAGGATTTTTTGCATACGCCTTATCAGATAAAGATTGTTTTTTGTTAGATAAACTTCCTTTTTCACTAATTTATAAACTGAACGAGGGTGGTGATGCTGTAACAAATATATTAGTAAAAAATTTAATAATGAGTTCCGCTCAAATTATTATTCATCGAAGAGATAATAATCGTGAATATGAGATAACATCAGAAAACATTTCAGATAGATGTAAGGCTATTCTAAGACTGCTAGAAACTAAGTCAGTCACAAAGTCTGTCAATCAAGTCCTCAGAGACTTAGATGATATGGGTAATAGTTTTGATAATTCAGTCAAATATGACTCCGAGCAAAAAGAATTCATAAAAAAACAAATTCTTGATATCGCCCAATAAAAAAGCGTAGAAATAAATCTACGCTTTGGGTTGGTTTTTTATGTAATTTATTTAGTCTCTTCTTCCTCCGCCTTGAAGTGCAATCATTAATCTCAATATAAAAACGAAAAGATTTATATAAGTTAGATACATACCTAAAGCCCCCGCAAGGTATTGATCATCATTATATCTTCTTGGCATTGTATAGAAATCAACGAAAGACATTGCAACAAATAAGACAGTTCCAAATCCTGCGATTATCAATTCGAGTCCTGACCCACCAAAAACTCCTGGAGCAAAGAATCCGCCAATTAATTGGACAAACATTGCTATGAGCAGTCCTATCAATCCAAGACCAACTACACCACTTAGTGCTTGACCAACACTATCACTCATTCTTTGGCCAGTATAAGAGGCAATAACGAAAGTTATACCAGTAGCTAAGGCAGCTGTTCCAACCGAACCAATACCAATTGTTCCTATTGCTAAAGCAACTATTCCACTTAAGGTGAATCCAGTTAACAAACTAAATCCTGTAAGTAAAGGCAAGGCCTTTGCATTATTTGCATTATTTGCAGCGCTTGTAGCTATAAAAAACAAAATCAATTCTGCAATTAATGCAACTATTGAAAGAGACTGGAAAAGACCAGGATTTGTTGCAATTAGTGAGACACCTGCTAGAACACCCAAAGAAGTTAGAACCATACCTCCACCTACATAAGGTAAAGCTTTTTGAACAACATTAGGTCCAATAATTGAACTAGTTTGTGCTTCACGAATAGCTTGATTGAAATTACTACTTGCTGGCATTTTTTTTATTAAATATGATTTTATTCTACTTGATTTTTAAAATTTCAGGGTACGGATCTCCAGAGTTATAAATTTATTGATAAGCCTCAATAATTTTCTGAACTAAAGGATGGCGAACCACATCTTCAACATTCAAATAACAAAATTTTATGCCTTCAGTTTCAGAGAAGATTCTTGATGCTTCTATGAGGCCACTTTCCTCATCTTTTTTTAAATCAATTTGAGTAATATCTCCGTTTACAACCATTTTTGATCTCTCACCTAATCTTGTCAAAAACATTCTCATTTGAGAGCAAGTTGTATTTTGTGCTTCATCCAAGATAATCAAAGAATTATCTAAGGTTCTACCTCTCATAAATGCTAGAGGAGCAACTTCAATAATTCCTTTATCGACTAACGAATTTGTTCTATCAAATCCAAAAATACTATGTAAAGAATCAAATAGGGGTCTTAAATATGGATCTACTTTTTGTTGCAAATCTCCAGGAAGGAATCCCAAACTTTCGCCAGCTTCTACGGCTGGCCTTGTTAAAACAATTTTTTCTATTTTTTTCTCATTCAATAATCTTGCAGCGCAAACAGTTGCCAAGAATGTTTTACCAGTGCCTGCAGGACCAATTGCAAATGTAAGATCAAAGTTTTCAATTGATTCAACATATTCTTTTTGCCTTATTGTTCTTGGCCTTAAATATTTTCCTTCTTTGGAACGAGCAAGAACTTTTTTCCCAAGTTCGGCATGGGAAGATGACTCTCCCATATTTAAAGAACTTAGAGCAGCTTTAAGATCTACTTCTGGAACTTCTAAGCCTTGTTCCCAAATTGGCCTTGTAAGCTCTACCAACGCTGATGCCCTTTCAATCTTGGATATGATACCGTTCATCTCGAGTTGTAAACCTCTTATAGTTAAAGAAACGCCCGTAAGAGACTCAAACTTTTTTAAAAAAGAATTTCCAGGTCCGGATAATGCTGTAGCCGCATCAGAATTTGGCAAATCAATAGTGAAGTGACCAGTTTTGGAAACTTCTTTCATTTAGTTATTGTATAAGAATAAAAATTTATCAAATAACTAGCTTTCGGCTTCATTACTTTCACTTTCAGCTTTAGTAATATCACTTTCTTCGTCTTTGGTTTTAGCCTTAGCTGCTTTTTCCTTTTCTAGCTTTTTCTTACCGATAGCGATAGAAGGTCTTTCTATTTTTTCTAATAAGCCTCCCTTTTCTAATAAAGTCCTTACAACATCAGTTGGCTGAGCACCCTGAGTAAGCCTTATTCTTAAAGCTTCGGTATCAAGCCTAGTTTCTTTAGTTCTTGGGTTATAAAAACCTAATTCTTCTAAAGGCCTACCATCTCTTCTGGAAGTACTATTGCATGCAACAATTCTGAAACTTGCCTCTTTTTTCTTTCCAAAGCGCTTAAGGCGCAATTTAATCATCTTAAATCAATGCGTTTTTAATAATAATATCATTTAAGGGTAAAAATTTAGAAACTATAAATCCGCAAACCCTTTTTTCTTCTTATTATTTTTTTGTTTTTTCATTGGTTTATTACCGCTCATTCCACCGATTCCTGGCATTCCACCCATTCCTGGCATTCCACCCATTCCTGGCATTCCACCCATTCCTGGCATTCCGCCCATTCCTGGCATTCCGCCATTAGACATTTGTTTCATAAAACCTCTCATTCTTTGAAAATCAGCTAAAACTTTATCTACATCTTTTGCCTCATAACCACTTCCTTGAGCTATTCTTTGTCTTCTTGAAGGTTCGGCGGCAAGAACCTCAGGTTTTTGTTTTTCTTCAAGAGTCATTGAAGAGATCATAGATTCTATTTTTTTTAGTTGATCTTCTCCATTTTTTATCATCCCTTCGTCGATTTTATTCATTCCAGGTATCAATTTTATTAATCCACCAAGTGATCCCATCCTTTTAATTAATCTCATTTGCTTGACAAAATCATTGAAATCAAAGGTTGCTTCCTGCAGTTTCTTTTGCATCGCTTCTGCATCAGCAAGTTCAACTTCTTTTTGGGCTTTTTCAACAAGTGTCAAGACATCACCCATTCCTAAAATTCTGCTAGCCATTCTTTCTGGATAGAACGGTTGCAGTGCCTCTATTTTTTCGCCAACACCAATAAATTTGATTGGTTTACCACTTATTTTTCTTATCGATAGAGCGGCTCCTCCTCTTGAATCTCCATCCAACTTAGTAAGTATCGCCCCTGTGATTCCTACTTTTTCATGAAATGACCTTGTCAAGTCTGCAGCTTCTTGTCCAATCATAGAATCAACAACAAGCAAAACTTCATCAGGGTCAGAAACTTCTTTTATTCGAACCATTTCACTCATCATTGAATCATCAATTTGCAATCTTCCTGCAGTATCAATAATTATCGAATTAAAATTATTTTCACTCGCATAATTCAATGCATCCTTGGTTATCTCTTCTGGTTTACTGTTTTTTTCTTTCGCTGAAAAAACTTCTAAGTCATATTGACTTCCTAGTGTTTTAAGTTGATCTACTGCGGCTGGTCGATAAATATCAGCAGCCACTAAAAGAACTTTTTTATCTTTTTCCTTAAGAAAAAGGCCTAACTTTCCTGTTGCAGTTGTTTTACCAGCTCCCTGGAGTCCAGCCATTAAAATAACTGTAGGACTATTTTGATTTTCGTTTAATGGAGCATTTTCATTCCCCATAATGTTAATCAACTCTTTATTTACTATTTCTATAAATTTTTGACCTGGGTTTACACCCCTAACTACTTCCTCTCCTATAGCTTTATCTTTGACATCTGAAATAAACTCTTTTACTACAGATAAACTAACATCGGCATCAAGTAGTGCTCTTTTTACCTGATTAAGGGCGTCGTTTATATTATTTTCACTAATTTTTGCTTCGCCTCTTAAACCCTTTACTGCGTCTTCAAAGCGTGATGAGAGTTCATCAAACATTATCTAAAAGTATTTTTAACTATTATAGATGATCTTTAAATATATACTTACAAACCACTTACGAAATCAACCAATTTCCATGATTTATTAGAAAAACCCAAAATATATTTAACTTTCAAAGGGTTTATGGCGATTTCATTAACTAACTCTCCCGAGTTTTTAAATATCCTCTCGCTATATCTCAATTGAGCTACAGCAACTATTCTTGATGAGGTTTGTGATTTCAAAACAATTTCTTGTATTTCTGAACTAATTTCTTGATAAACACCTTTTTTAATATCTTTTTTCCTATTTTCTATTGTCCTTTTTATTAGGCCATCTTTAACGATTTTAGAAAGATTTAATTCTCCTTTACCTGCCATGTAATTACTTTTATTTAAGAGCCAAGTTTCTATCAAATATTTTATTTGTTCTATTGAAGGGGAGGCTTCTATGATTTCTTTAACTTGTGAGGAAATATTTTCGTTTTGTACTGAACTTACAATATTAGTCTGATTCGAGGATATTTTTTTATTTTCTAGAATTTTATTTTCTTCATTAAGTTCTGTCTTTTTATCTTCAATTTGTGAAGGTTTTTCAATCGATTGATCATTTTGGATGTATTTATTGGAGTTATTTCTCAAGAATCCGAAACCAATCCCAAATATAAATAAGATCACAAACGCATATAGATAAAAAAGATAAGATGATTTTTTCTCCAGAAATTCCCCAAAACTAAATTTTAATTCCGCAAATTTTTCAATTAAATATTTATAAAACTCAATTGGTTTATTCTTTACCATTTCCTCATCGAATTCGTTCTCTTGAATATCAAGATTCTCATATTCTTGCTTTATGCCTCCAGGCCAGGGCAATCTCCTCTCGTCAAAATTACCTAATGTATTGTTTAAATCTTCTTTGGTATTAGTCCAAGATTCCTTTTTAATTTTTTGGTTCTGAAGATTTGATTTACTTAATGTTTTAATTGATTTCTTCTCTAGACTTTCAATAAATTCTTGAATTTCTCTATCATCAAACCAAGAATCTAAATCCACCTTTTTTAAGTCAATATCTCTATAACCAACTAAAACATCGTTCTCTAACCAATTTTTACAGAAAATACAAATTGCCTCTAACTTGTTCCCTGAATAATTATTGAGCCATTCTCTTAAATTATCATCAGAACTGCTATGAAACCTGGCAGAAGCCTGATCAATATCTGCTAAAAGCAAATCTAAACAACCAATAAGAGGCATTGAATCTAAACCAGATATATTTAGTTTCTTTAAAATTTTCCTCGCTTCAAATAATTTTTCCGGTTTTCTTCTTGAGAACCCAATAGCTGACAAAGATAGAAAAGCTAGAAATCCTGCTTCTAATGATCCTCTTTTTTGTAATTCAAGAAATAAATCAATCTGTTCTTGCACTGTTAAATATGGCTTTATCTGTTGAAAAAAAGCTTCAAATTCTTGTTGATTTAAATAATTTCCATATTCAGATTTACTATTACCCTCTAAACCACCTCTCTTAATTATAAAATTTTCCAACATACTTAAACCTTTTTGATGAGATTCCTGATCATTTAAATCTCTACTAAGTAGATCTAGGATTCTATATGGAAGTAAAGAAGCCAAGTCCTCTTCAAGTTCTTTCCTCAATTCACCAAGCTTTCCCATTCTTTGAAGAAGTTGTATACCATCTTGCAAAAAGTCTGCTGCGTCTGAATAGGATCTAAGTTGTTGTTCTTGAATTGCAGAATCTCTAGATGTCAAAGCGGCCAATAAAGTTAAATCTGCTTCTCTACTACTACCTAAAGCTGGGGTTTGTGGAGGCTGCAATGCTTTTTTTGTGATTTTAAAAGCTTCTTTTGGGGATCCTGATTCCCAAAGAAGTATTAACCCTGCTACTTCTCTATTTGATGAAAACTCTAATCCAGATGCTCCATTTTGTAGTAAATTTTCGTATTTTCTCCTGCTTTCTGGATCTGTAAGCAAATCAGCGGTAAGGCGCAGTAATTCTGATCTTTGGGTTAAAACTTCATATGTAAATCCTTCATCAGGCGTTTTATCCAAACGCAATTGAAACGCCCTTAATATTTCCTCAGATGTTGCCGAGGGGCTTACGCCTATTAAACGAAAATGATCTAAAGGAAGTTCCAAACAAATATCCTAGTAAAATTTCTTAGACAAATTTTATCAAGTTAAAAAAATTTTTCATAAGGTCTTACAGAGTTTTTAAAAAAAATCATGAAAATCGACCTTCACACCTTAGAATGTTAACAAATCAAAACTTCATTAAGGTATTTTCTTGGAAACACACGTAGAGAGAATTTCAAATCTTCAAGATATAAAAAAAGCCGCATTAGATCGAGAAACGGGATTATTTCTTTATGAAGATATGACACTTGGTCGAAGATTCGAAGATAAGTGTGCAGAAATGTACTATAGAGGGAAAATGTTTGGTTTCGTTCATCTGTATAACGGTCAGGAAGCTATTAGCACTGGTGTAATTGGAGCGATGAGGAAGAAACATGATTGGTTTTGCAGTACCTACAGGGATCATGTACATGCACTAAGTGCAGGTGTCCCTTCCTTTGAAGTAATGAGCGAGCTTTTTGGAAAAGCTACAGGTTGTAGTAAAGGCCGAGGAGGATCCATGCACTTATTTTCAAGAGAGCATCACTTATTGGGAGGTTATGCATTTATTGGGGAAGGGATTCCAGTTGCTTTAGGAGCAGCCTTTTCAAGTAAATATAAAAAAGAAGTTGCAGGTAATAATGATAGTGACGCAGTGACTGCAGCATTCTTCGGAGATGGAACGTGCAATAATGGACAGTTTTTTGAATGTTTAAATATGGCTCAATTATGGAAATTACCCATAATTTTTGTCGTTGAGAATAATAAATGGGCTATTGGAATGGCTCACGATAGAGCAACAAGCAATCCTGAAATCTGGAGAAAAGCTTCTGCTTTTGGAATGCATGGTGAGGAAGTTGATGGAATGGATGTATTAGCAGTAAGAGGAGCCGCACAAAGAGCAATTAAGCGGGCTAGAGCAGGAGAAGGACCCACTCTTTTAGAGTGCTTAACTTACAGATACAGAGGTCATTCTCTTGCAGATCCAGATGAATTAAGGTCAGAGAAAGAAAAGGAGTTTTGGGGAAAAAGAGATCCCATCAAAAAATTAGCCAAAGAAATTATTGATGGTAAATTTGCAAAGGAAGAAGAATTAAAAAATATTGAAAAGAAAATAGATACGGAGATATCTGAGTCTGTTAAAAATGCTTTAGAAGCACCTGAGCCACCCTCACAAGAATTAACCAAATATATTTGGGCCGAAGATTAGATTAAATACCGCTAGGTAACTTTCTGGTTAAGTTTCTTAATTTTCTTAGCGCCTTAAGTTCAACTTGTCTCACTCTTTCTCTAGAAACGTCTAATAATCTTCCTATTTCCGCAAGTGTATGTCTTTCATTCCCATCTAATCCAAATCTTAATTTAAGAACATGTTGCTCTTGCTCACTTAGATGGCTTAACCATTTACCAAGTTGCTCTTGATGCATTTTTTGTTCAACTTGATCTAAAGGCTCATCATTATTACTATCTGCAATTAAATCACCTAAAAAGCTTCTACCGTCATCACCATTAACTGGAGCATCTAAGCTACTTGTTGATAAAGCTTGTCTTAAAACAGAGTCTAATTCTTCAACATCAATTTCCATGGCTTCTGCAATTTCAATTCTGCTCGGCATGGCACCAAGTTTATGTGCTAGGTCTCTACTAACTTTTCTTATAGATGCTAATCTTTCACTTAGGTGAACTGGCAAACGGATAGTTCGTGATTGACAGGCAATTGCTCTTGTCATACTTTGACGAATCCACCAAAAAGCATATGTAGAAAACTTATATCCTCTAGTAGGATCAAATTTTTCAACAGCTCTTTCTAAACCAAGAGAACCTTCTTGAACCAAATCAAGAAGTTCAAGTCCTTTACCTTGGTATTTTTTTGCAACACTAACAACTAATCTTAAATTAGCTTTCATCATTCTCTCTTTGGCTCTTCTTCCAATTTTTATTGTTCTTTTTTGCTGAGTTGTAAATTCTTTGTTTTTTTCATTTAATTGGCCATCTTCAGTAAGAATCATCATTTTTTGAACTTGATTACCCAATTCAATTTCTTCAGCAGGCGTTAGTAAGGGAACTCTGCCGATGTTTTGCAAGTACCAACTTATAGGATCATTTCCTCTCCTCTTCTGTGGTTCTGCTTGTGCTGGAATTGATGAAACCATTTTTGACCCATTTAGGTACTAAGACTTTCCTACACTTTTTTGGAAATAGCCAAATATTTAATGCGCGCTTCAGATTTCGCGTAATATTTGTATATTTTTGTGTTTAAAACTAGAAAAAACTCTTTAAAATTGTTTCTTTCAAGATATTTGTCTCGTTTTCTTATTTCTTATTAATTTTGATAATTCATCACCAATAGCGGATGCGTTTGAACCCGTTTTACACTTTGATGCAGCAAAGGAATGTAAAAGTACGTATTTAGCAAAAAAATCAGTTTTTATATTTCTACAAAAGGTTAGATCAATCGCAGAACTGCCAGCAACAAATCCAGATAAAAGATCTCCCAATCCAGCTCTAGCTGTCTGAGAATCAGTCCCAAAAAGTTGCCATGCATTTTTATTATCTGCAACTATGCTGTTAGATCCCTTTAACAAAACACTTATATTAAATTCCTTTGCAGCATTAAGAGCGAGTCCAACATTTGTCTCAGATTTTATATTTGGGAATAACCTTGAAAATTCTTTGTAATGAGGTGTAATCCATGTTTTAAATTTTCTCTCTAAAAAGAATTTTGGTCCTAATTCAGATTCGGCAATTCTATTGAGTGCATCTGCATCTAAGATCAATAATCCTTCAAAATTAATGATGAAATCTTTTGATTTTTGCCAATCATCATTATCAATACCTATTCCTGGGCCTACAACTAATGAATCATACGCACTTAGATCAATATCCTTTAATGCACTGAATAAAGATGAATTACCACTTTGATTTGAATGCATAGTTCCTTTTAAAACAATTTCTGGAGCAACTTTCCAAATGGATTCAGCAACTAACTGAGGCAGTACAGCAGAAATGAACCCAACTCCACTTGATATGGCCCCTTTTAATGCCAGGTATGCAGCTCCTGGATATTTTTCACTTCCGGCGATTATTAATGTTCTTCCTCTTTTATATTTGTTGGTATTTTTTGGTAAAGAAGGTAAATCAATATTTTTTAAATCCTCATAAGTAACCTTGAAAATTTTTTTTTCAACATTGATTAAATTATTAATTGGCACCCCAATATCGATATGGTTCAGTTCTCCAATAAAAGGTAAAGCAGAATCTTGAGTTAAACCAATCTTATTAAGACCAATAGCTAAAGTATAATCTGCCTTAACTGCATTATTTAAAAAAGGCTCTCCTTTATTAGGACATAATCCCGTAGGAACATCTATGCTTACTACCTTACCGTACTTATTATGAAATTTTTTATTGAACAATTTAATTAAACCATTATCAACATTTTTTGTTTGATTATTACCAAAAACAGCATCAATCCAGAGCTCTTTACCCCCTGTATCGGGGGGAGCTACTAATTTTGATACACCAATAGATGTAAGATAATTAATGTGGTCGATCGTTAATGTTTTTTTTATAGGAAATGGACACCATACCTTGACTAAATACCCTTTCAAGAAAAGCTCTCTAGCTATTACAGCTCCATCCCCACCATTATGTCCTGGGCCTATTAAAACAGTTATTCCATGCTTTAGAAGAGATTTCCTCTTCAAAAGCCACTTACTAATATTGATGCCAGCTTTTTCCATCAATGCTTCTTGGGGCATCCCTTTAGAAAACATTTCTTTCTCTAATATCAACATTTGCTTTGAATCAACAATTAAATGTTTTGAGTCAATTGTTGGCCATCTAATTTCATTCATAATGTGTACAAAGCAATTTAAGTACTATTCAAATATTTTACTTCCATGTTAAGAACACAAAAAGTTAAAAAATTAGAGAGCTGCTTTTCTACTAATAATAAAACTAAGAAGAAAAATATTATTGTAGGTCTTTCTGGTGGTGTAGATAGTTCCCTCTCAGCAGCTCTTCTTATCGAGAATGGCTGGAATGTTGAAGGACTAACTCTTTGGTTAATGAAGGGACAGGGCTCTTGTTGCTCTGAAGGATTAGTTGATGCTGCTGGCCTTTGCGAAGACTTAGGAATTAACCATAAAATAATCGATTCAAGAGAAATTTTCGAAAGAGAAGTAATTAAAAACACTACTGAAAGCTATAAAAAAGGATTTACTCCCCTTCCATGTTCGATGTGCAATAAGAATGTAAAGTTTGAAGAGATGCTGAACTACGCAATAAATAAAAAAGAGTTTACCTATATTGCTACTGGACATTACGCAAGAATTAAAAAATCATCTTCTACTAAAATACATAACTATAAAGAATATAAATTCAAGGAATTCCTACTTTTAAGAGGTGCTGACGAGAACAAAGATCAAAGTTATTTTCTTTATTCCTTGACACAAGATGTATTAAGCAGATTAGAATTCCCTCTTGGTGAAATGAAAAAAGAAGAGACGAGAAAGGAAGCAATAAGATTAGGCCTAAGGACTGCTCAGAAACCAGAAAGTCAAGATTTATGCTTAGTTGAGCATTATGGATCAATGCAGAGATTTATCGATAAACACATAGAACCCAAAGAAGGAGTAATTTCTCACGTAAATGGCCAAGTTCTTGGAAAGCATCTAGGTATTCAACACTTTACCGTAGGACAAAGGAAAGGTTTGGGTATTGCTTGGCCAGAACCACTATATGTAAAAAGTTTAGATAGAGAAAAAAATATAGTATACGTGGCAGATAAAAGTGATCTTTTAAAAAAAGAAGCAATAATAAATAAGGTTAACTGGGTTTCAATCGAAGAGCCTAATAGTGATATAGAAGTTGAAGCTCAAATAAGATATAGAAGTCGTCCAGTAAAAGGAACTTTAGTTCCCTTGAAAAATACGGATGACCCAACTAAATCATTTAAGTTAATTTTTGAAGAAAGCCAAAGTGCGGTAACTCCTGGCCAAGCTGCAGTCTTTTATAGGAATCAAATTTTATTAGGTGGTGGGTTAATTAATTAATTTTCAAAATAAAATTTAATCCCATAAAAATTATCAACAATAATATGATGGGTTTATCCCCAAATTTTGTATAAAAATTCTTTTCAGATGAAAAATTTGGAAATACAATTTCATTTTGCTCTTTATTTAAATCCAAAATTTGTATTATTTTTCCATCATCACTAATTAAACCTGAAGGACCGGTGTTTGTTACAAGTAAATTATCTTTCTTATTTTCAATGCTTCTTAATCTAGCCAAAGAAAGAAATTGATTATAAAGCTTAATTGGATAGGGATCCAAGTTTGCAATAGTTACTATTAATTTTCCACCATTATTAACAGCCTTTCTTATTTTCAATCCATCACTAATTTCGTAACAAATAGCTATTGCTAGTGATGGTGAAAATTTAGAATTAAAAAATCTTGAATTGGAGCCTGGTTGAATTCCTCCCACTGCAGACAATCCTCTTGAAAAATTATTTAAAAAAGTAGGAATTTTTTCGCCCAGTGGAACAAGTCTATTTTTATCTATAAAAGAAGTATAAGATTGATCTCCAACTTGATATCCAAGTAAAGAACTTCTCATCTCATTATTGAAATTCCTGAAACCTCCTGCCAGAAAATTAACCTTACTACTTTCAGCTAGATAAAAATTTTGAGATAGCGTTCCTTCAGGAGCGACAAGAAGTTTTGCTTTATTAGCCAAAGCATATTTTTGAGCGATAAATAGTTTTTCTTTAATAAATTTATCATCTATTTTTAATTTTTCTCTTGTTGAAATATTGGTTTGCCATATAGCTACTGGATATTCATGATTTCTTTTTATTGGAGTTATTAAGCCTCCAATAAAGTGAAAAAAAATGATCACCAAAATTCCGAAAATAAGAGTTTGTTTAAAGTTAAGTTTTCTTTCCCATCTACCGTGAATAAAAAAAATCCAAAATCCGATCAATATTTGTACTACGCATAAACCACTTGCACCGATCCATCTTGCCAAACCAGCAAGATAAATATCACCTGGGATAAGACTTTCCCCTAAACCTATCCAAAAAAAAGGTGTTTGAGAAAGTATCAATTCACCAATACCCCAAGTTAAAGATAAAAAAAATACTTTTACGATTAAAGGTAAAATTTTTATTTTAAAAACATCTTCTCTTAAGAGAATTATTTCAACTAAAAGTCCCCATAAATAAACTAACAATCCACCCCAAAAAGAACAAAATATTAATATTGAAATGGTCACTAATAAACTTACTGACCATGAAAAACCAAGCCAGGTTAATGGATGAAGATCATAAAGCCAAGAATGACTGATCAAGATAAAGAAAAAACCCCACCAAAAATTCGCTATTCTTCTTTCAGTTCCCTTCCATAAAATGAATAAAGATAACGGCATGCAAATTAGCCAAAAGTGAGTTGAAACAGAAATTCCTCCTAATATGCCACCTAAACACGGATAAAATTTTTGTCTTAAACTTTTAATCTGAGTTGGAATTAACAATCTAAAATTTCAAAATAAAATTTAAAATCACCCAATTATTGTACCTTTATTATGTAGTATTATTTTTAGTAACTTTCAAAATTTAAGTGAGAGAAGTCTTTATTAGCTTTGCAGTTTTTATTTTTTGCGTTTCATTAACTCTTTTCAGTCAATTTAATTCACCTAAAATTGTTAATGCTGCCGAATTAGAAACTCAATCATTTCAAAAAACAACAATTACGAAACAATCAAATGTTTCAAGCAATAATTTATTTGAACTAGACCCATCAGATCCAAATCCTATACTTTTCGCTATGGCAGAAGAAACACAATCAGACAGTAAATCAAGAACCACAGAAAGTGGTCTAGTTATCACAGAGATCGTAAAAGGAGAGGGAGATGAAGCCATTGCTGGGCAAACAGTTACTGTGAATTACACAGGAACTCTTGAAGATGGAACGCAATTTGATACAAGTATCGGTAGAGCTCCATTCAGCTTCCCCTTGGGTAATGGACGAGTAATAAAAGGTTGGGACGAAGGTGTTGCAGGAATGAAAGTTGGAGGAAAAAGAAAATTAATAATACCTCCAGAACTTGGATACGGCTCAAGAGGTGCAGGAAATGTGATTCCCGCGAATGCAACATTAATATTCGAAGTCGAATTATTAAAAGTCAATTAAATTAAGTAAGAAAAATATCTAAGACTTTTCAATTTAGTTAATATCCAAGTAGAATATAATCAAATTATATAAATGAAATGTTAAGTAAATTCATCAATTCTTTTCTAAATAAAAAATCCCCAATTGTAGTTCATGCTCACTGCGACGGTCCTTGCGGTGTTTACGATCCAGCATCTACGAGAGTTGCAGCTGAAGCAGTTTTATCCATGACTAAAAAACTTATTGCACTAGATCCTCCTTCTAGTACTGACTCAGAAGAATGGGCTGCTTACAGTAATACATTTTCTAGGTATGTTGCGGTTAAAGAAGAACAAGCAAAAGAGGCTAAAAAGGAGATTCTAATATTATGGACAGATTACTTTAAACCAGTCCACTTAGAAACTTATCAAGATTTACATGAAACCATATGGAAGGCTGCTAAATTATGTAGTGCCTGCAAAGTAAACATTGATTTGGCCCAAGCTGAAGAACTAATGAGTTATGTAGAAAAGATTCATAACATTTTCTGGGCCTCAAAAGGAAGAACTGATGCTTTTGTAAAAGCTAGTTAATCTTAATTATCCTCAAAAGTTTCTCTGACTTAATTTTATTCTTCTTAGGTTTAAGAAAAACCGCTATTGTTAGTGGGAATTCTATGTTTCCTTACCTCAAAGAAGGAGATATTGTATTTTTTAAAAAATTTGAAGCAACGAATTCCTCCCCAAAACGAGGTCAAATAGTTATTTTTAAACATCCAATTAAAAAAAAATTTTTAATTAAAAGAATAAAGTTAGTTAATCAAAATAATATTGAGGTTATTGGTGACAATATTGAATTTAGCGAAGATAGTAATAAATTTGGGTTAGTAAGTAATGAAAAAATAATTGGAATTGTTACTTCTAGAATAACTAGCCCTAAATTAAAAAATTTTTAAGTCAAAAAAATAGAAGAACTTTTTTGAATCCAAAATAATCCCATGCAAAAAGATAGCCCTCCAGCAAAAGAAATTAGTCTTTTAATAAATTTTTGCCCTGAGTTAAAGGTAGTAAAAGATATAAAACAAGTAAAAAGATTCATGCTTATTAGTGAACCGATTAAATATGAAATCAAATAAAAGCAAGCACTAGTTAATGGGAGAGCTAATGCAGGAAGAACTGCAAGAAAATGAGAACCTCCAGCGATACCATGGAGTAATCCCAAACCTGTTAACGCATGGGAGTGCTTTTTATTATGTTTTTGTTCCTTAGTATGAAAGTGATAGTGTCGATGAGCAAACCCATTTTCATGTTTATGAGAGTGAGAGTGCATATTTAATCTAAAAGAATTTTTTATAGCAATTACTCCAACAATTAGTAAAGAAATTCCAACAAAAAATTCGGCAATACTAGAGAATTTGTTTAATGGTGTAATATCCTTTATAAAAATCGCGAGGAAAGCCAATAAAAGCACGCCAGAAGAGTGTCCCAATCCCCATGAGTAGCTATTTTTAAGGGCTTTTTTGGGACTATTAATTGCGGCTGGTGCCATTGCAATTAGGTGATCTGCTCCACTTATTACATGAACAAATCCAGCAATGATGCCAGTAAGTATTACAGCTTGCATCTATATTAAGTACAACTTGTTTTATTTAATTTTATAGTATTAATTTGTGTCAAGATAAAATATCACGATTGAATGTCAAATTAAATTTAGTTAAATAATTTCTTGAAGGATTTTTCAATATCAATTTCTCTCATAAAAGTTTCACCAATTAGTACTCCCTTTATACCAATAGATCTAAGCGATTCTAAATCTGCAGCACAATTAATTCCAGATTCACTAATGGGAATAATATTGTTATTTAAAAATATATCTGAATATCTATTCATCAATTCTATTGATGTTTTCAAATCAGTTTTAAAAGTTTTCAAGTCTCTATTATTTATTCCAATCAAATTGAAAGATTTTAATTTAAATATTCTTTCTAGTTCATTTTCATTATGTACTTCTACAAGTACACTCATTCTTAAATTATCAGCAATTTTTTTTAAATAAATTAAATCATCATCGCTTAAAATTGCCGCAATTAATAATATTGCATCAGCACCAAATACTCTTGCTTTATATATCTGATAAGCAGAAATAATAAAATCTTTGCAGAGTAAAGGGAGATTAGTAGATTTCCTTACAGTTTCAAGTATTTCATAACTACCTTGAAAAAACCTTTTATCGGTTAGTACTGAGATACAGGATACACCTAATCCTTCATAATAAATTGCTATATCTTTAGGGTTAAAATTTTTTCTAATAGTTCCTTTACTCGGACTTGCTTTTTTAATCTCGGCAATGACTCCTGGTTTTATTTTTGACTCCAAGATACTTTTATAAAAATCTTTAGGAGCAGGAATTTTATCTGTTTTTTTTATAAGATCTTCTAAAGAAACTATTTTTTTAAAATTCTTAATTTCAATATCCTTATGCCATACAATTTCTTCTAAAATATTTTTTGCTTGTGCTTCTTTATGAGGTACAGCATATTCTAAATTTTCTACCCTTACTGTTGGATTTGGTGGCCTGCGTCTTATTTCCATTAATTTTAAATACTATTTTATTTGAGAAGCTGCTTGTTTATATGCGACCTCAACTACTTCACTAAGAGTGGGATGAGTATGTACTTCAGTTGATAATTCAATTACATTTTGGTTCCTTGAAATAGCGTTCGAAATTTCTTGAATCAAATCAGCTGCATGTAACCCAAAAATATGGGCACCCAGTACTTCTCCATTATCTTTATTGAAAATCAACTTGAGCATCCCATCACTTTCCAATTCAGCCAGTGCTTTTGAATTAGCCTTAAAGAAACTTTTAACAACTCCCAAAGTAAAATGTTCTTTTGCTGATATTTCTTTAGCTTCAGCTTCAGAGAGGCCAACTGAACTTATCTCAGGGTGAGTAAAGGTTGCGGCAGGGATACTTTTATAATTTATCTGGATATTACCACCACAAATATTATCAACAGCAATAGTTCCTTGCGCTGCCGCTGTATGGGCAAGCATTAATTTTCCAGTCACATCTCCAACTGCCCAAATGTTAGGTATTATTTTCTCACCATTTTTAACCCTCATTTGATCATCTATAGGAATGAAACCTTTTATTGTTTCGATCCCAACAGAATCAAGATTTAAATTATTACTGTTAGGACTTCTTCCAGTTGCAACTAGTACTGCGTCAACTTCTAAAGTTTCAACAATTTCTCTGGATTTTGCATCTGTCAGCTCTATTTTTACAGGACATCCTGGGATTATTTTAGTCGCAAAGACGTTTGATTTTGTATCTATATCTCTTGATTGAATGAGGTTCTTTCTAGCAATTTTTGTAATATCTGGATCAAAAGTTGGCATAATATTTTCCAAAGCCTCAATCATGGTAACTTCGCAGCCTAACGCAGTATAAACATCAGCAAATTCCAATCCTATATATCCGCTTCCAATTATAGCTATCCATCTTGGGAGCCACTCAAGCTTAACCGCATCGTCACTAGTAAATACAGTCCTATTATCTACAGTTATTCCACGGGGAACAAAAGGAGAAGAACCGGTTGCAATAACAACATTCTTACATGTGAAGATTTTATCAATTCCGTTTTTATCTCTTACACCTACTTTTTGATTTCCTTCAAGTCTTCCAATACCCAAAATTATTTCAACTCCACTCCTTTTGAGAGTTTTTGTTAAATTTTCTCTAACATTTAAAACTAGATTATTTGCATGATCTGCAATTTTTGATCTCTCAAATCTTACTGGGGAAGCATGAATACCAAATTTAGCTAAATGTTCATAATCACCTATTTCTCTGACTTTTCCACTTGCAGCCAAAAGAGCTTTAGATGGAACGCAACCCTTATTAACACAGGTGCCTCCCATATCAGAAGATTCTACTATTGCGACTTTCAGTCCCTTACTAGCAGCATGTTTAGCGGCATCAAAGCCACCATACCCAGCGCCTATTACGATTAAATCAAAATCAAAACTTGAATCAGTCACTTTTTATCTATGTATTTAGAAGTGTATGCGACTCTTTTTCGTTCTAGTAATAATGGAACTGAAACACAAGCCACATTCAATGATTCTACAAGCTCACTATGCGGAATTGAAATTGTTTCATTAAAAGCTTCTTGAATTTTTTCATGAATGCCTTGACCTTCATTACCCAAAATTAATGCAGTACGTTTAGTCCAATCAATTTCCCAATAGGGCTTTGGAGATTTTTTAGAGCTTTTATTATTTTGGCTACTAGTAGAAAATATCTCAAACCCAACATTTGACAATTTAGACAAAGACTCTAATAAAGAATTTATTATTTCTTCTTCAGTACCCTCAATTCTTAGAAATGGGAGGTGGAAAACGGCACCACATGATGCTCTTAATACCTTTTGGCTTAACGGGTAAGCGCCTCCAGCCAAAAAAATTGAATCAACCCCAGCAGCTAGAGCAGTTCTAAAAAGATTACCCATATTTCCCGGATCTTGAATCCTATCAAGAACAAGAACAAAATCATCTTTAATATTAAATTGATAATTAGGTATTGATGAAATCTCGACTAATGCTGCGATACCATCTGGATTAATTGTTGATATTGCAGAAGCTAAAACTTCTTCTGAAACAATAGTTATTAATGATTTATTAAACTTTTTACTAAGGTTTTGATTCTTTATGAGCCATTTATCAGTAACTAAAATTTTGGAGGGAGCATTTCCAGACTTCAACAATTCTTCAATAAGATGGGTTCCCTCTATACAGAAAAAATCTCTGTTTTTTCGAGAAGATCCGCTTTTAAATGATCTAAATCTTTTAACTAGATTATTGTTTTTACTAGTTATTTTTAAAAAAGAATTTTCTATGACGAATTTTAAAATTTTATGGTCATTTTTATTGTAATTCTATAAAAGTTTTGATCAATAATTTTTAAAATTTAATTTCTTAAATTGAATAAATTATTTTTCATTTTTAATTAATATTCAGCACGTTACATTGGGTGGACTTAATAATGTTATTTTGTCATGATGAATCTAATAAATTAAGTCTTAATGGTTTGCGGAAGCAAAAAAAAGTCATATCTTAAATCCCAAAATTTAAAGATTTTTGGCCAAGGCAAATTAAATGGAATAGTTCAGATAAGTGGTGCAAAGAATTCGGCATTGGTATTACTGACGGCATCATTATTAACAAATGAAAGAATAATTCTTGAGAATGTTCCTCGTCTTACTGATATTGAAAAAATGAGGAATATCCTTGAAAATTTAGGAGTTAATTTAATAGATAAAAATAATAAGTTAGAGATAGATTCAAAAAATATTTCCATTAAAGAACTACCATATGAATTAGTGAATGGACTAAGGGCTAGTTTTTTTTGTATAGGTGCAATATTAACCAAATTTGGAGAAGCTAAAGTCCCATTACCTGGAGGGTGCGATATTGGCTCAAGACCAATAGATGAGCACATTAATGGACTTGAAGCACTAGGAGCGGAAATTATTATTGAAGAGGGAATTGTTAAGGCAAAAATAAAGAGAAAGAAAAATAAACTGCACGGTACACATATCAAATTAAACTTTCCAAGTGTAGGCGCAACCGAAACTCTAATAATGGCAGCATCATTAGCGGAAGGAAGAACTATTATTGAAAATGCTGCAAGAGAACCTGAAATTCAAGATTTATGTCAAATGCTTAATAAAATGGGAGCAAGAATTTACGACGCTGGTAAAGAAAAAATAATTATTGATGGTGTCAATAAACTTGGTGGATGTACCCACAAAGTAATTCCAGACAGAATAGAGGCTGGAACTTTTTTAATAGCGGCGGCTGCGACTTCCTCCTCAATCACAATTTCTCCTGTTATTCCTCACCATTTAGAGGCTGTTATAAATAAGCTTCAAGAGAGTGGCAGTAAAATTAATATTAAAGGAAATTCAATTACAATAATTGGTAAAGAGATTAAAGGAGTAGATATTTATACAGCGCCCTTCCCGGGATTTCCTACTGATTTGCAGGCACCATTTACTGCTCTTATGACAATTGCCAAAGGCGAATCAAAAATAACTGAAACAATTTTCGAAAACAGAATGAATCATATTAATTTACTAAAAAAAATGGGCGCCAGTATAAAATTAAATAAAAATATAGCTTATATCAAAGGAGTTCAAACAATTAAGGGGATGGATTTAGTTGGCTCAGATTTAAGGTCATCTGCCGCATTAATAATCGCTGGAATTATAGCTGAAGGCATTAGCAAAATATATGGTTTAGATCATTTGGATAGAGGTTATGAAAATTTTGAATCAAAATTGGAGAAATTGGGTATAAAGATTTCGAGAGAATTTAATCACAAAACCTTTGGTGGGAAAAGTTATAAAATAGAGACTAAATCAGAAGAAATGTCAAAATTTAGAGCGGCTTAAAATTTAATTTACTGCCTTCAGATATATGCAATATTTACTAAAGAAATACATCCTAAAAAAAGAAGAAAAATCACTAAAAAGCGATTTGACCAAGGTCCATTTAGACCATTAAATTGAAATTCACTCATACCCAAATTCCATTATTAGATTCAAATACTGTAAAAATAGTTAATACTATAAAAAGATAAGGAGCAAGTTTTAGTGGTAATTTTTTTGCTTGAGATTTAGACATTTAATTTTTTTCCCAATATAACATATTATTACTAAACATGAAGCTTTCTCATATAAATAAGAGGCATAATGATTTTTATGGCACATAATTGTACCATAGCCGTGAAGAAATAGTATCTATATCAAATTTCTTGTCAGCAAATCCAATAAAATGTTTCTACGTTTATTTAAAAGCATTTGTTTTATACCAAGCGTAATATTAAACGCTCTCCTTTTACCGGAAAACGCATAGTCAAGAAAATAATTTTTGTTATAATAAAAAGGTTCTTTATTATTCAAAAGCCTTGGGAGCGTGGTGGAATTGGTAGACGCACCGCACTCAAAATGCGGCACCTTCGGGTATGTCGGTTCAAGTCCGACCGCTCCCACTTTGATGAATACTTATGGTCGTTTCAATATATCGTTCAAAAAAGGAAAAGGTTGTTGGCTTTGGGACAAAGAAGGTAAAAGGTATCTTGATGCAGTCGCTGGGATAGCAACTTGCAGTCTTGGACATAGCGATAGAGTTTTAAGAAAAAAGTTATCAACTCAACTAAAAAAGATTCAACACATTTCTAATCTGTACAACATTGAAGAACAAGAAGAATTAAGCAGAACTTTAACAAAAATGAGTTGTGCTGAAAGCGTCTTTTTCTGCAACAGTGGTGCGGAAGCAAATGAATCAGCAATTAAATTAATTAAAAAATATGGTAATACATTAAAAAAAGAAAAAGAATCAATTATTCTCGCTGCTGAATCTAGTTTTCATGGCAGAACATTGGCAGCCTTGAGTGCTACAGGTCAGCCCAAGTACCAAAAAGGTTTTGAACCAATGGTGAAAGGATTCAAGTTTTTCAAATATAACAATTTTGATTCTGTAAAAAAATTATTTGAAGAATGTGACAATAATGATCAAAAAATTTCTGGCGTTTTAGTTGAACCAATTCAGGGAGAGGGTGGCGTAATTCCTGGAAGTAAAATATTTTTCAAAAGCCTACGAGAAATATGTGATCAATATAATTCTCTTCTGATTTTTGATGAGGTCCAAAGTGGGGTTGGTCGAACTGGGCGAATGTGGGGTTATGAAAATTTAGGAATTGAACCTGATGGATTCACTCTTGCCAAAGGATTAGGCGGGGGGCACCCAATTGGTGCATTATTGGTAAAAGAAAAAGCTAATATTTTTTCTCCCGGTGATCATGCAAGCACTTTTGGAGGGAACCCATTTGCCTGCAAGGCAGCCTTAACTGTCTTAGAAGAAATTACAAGAAGAAATCTTCTCAATAATGTTTTTTTAAGAGGAGAACAATTAAGTACTGGTTTTGAAAAATTATCAAAAAAATTTCCTAATATCATATGTGATAAAAGAGGTTTAGGGCTAATACAAGGTCTTGTTATTAATGATAATTATGCAGATGCAAAAAAAATTACCTTAAAAGCTTTTGAAAAAGGTTTACTTGTAGTTCCTGCAGGTGGGAACGTGGTTAGAATTGTCCCACCGTTAATTATTTCTCGACGTGAAGTTAATATACTTTTAGATAAATTAAATTCAATTTTTGAAGAGATATAGCTCTTTTAAATTTTGAAAAAGTCTGATCTAAAAAATTTTGAATTTATATTACCTCAACATGAAAGGGAGAAGATAAATTTAGGTTTATCTAGAATTAAAAAAGTTCTTCAAGAGTTGGGCAATCCTTGTAGGAATATTCCTGCCATTCAAGTTATTGGAACTAACGGAAAAGGTTCAATTACGGCATTTTTAGAAAGTATACTTTTTGAAGCCAACAAAAAATTTGGTGTAACTACATCTCCTCACCTTTTTGATATTACTGAAAGGATTAGAATTAATAAAAAAAATATTAGCAAAGCCGATTTTGAAAAAATTTATAGATTAATAGATAATAATTCTTTTAACTTTGAGCTAACTCCTTTTGAAAAAATTATTTGTTGCGCACTAAATTTTTTTGATGATAAGCAGGTTGAATTAATTATTCTAGAAGCTGGCCTAGGCGGCAGACTTGACGCAACAACTGCCCATAAATTAAGACCAATAATTGCAATTGGGAACATTGGACTTGATCATAAAGAATTTCTTGGAAGTACGATTGAAAAAATTGCAAACGAAAAATTAGCAGTGATTAAAAAGAATTCAATTGTTATATCTTGCAATCAAAATAGTCGAGTTGGAAATTTAATCACAAAAAAAATCAAAGAGGTTGGAGCAGAAATTATTTGGAAAGATTCGATTTCACCTAATTATGAGCTTGGATTAAAAGGAATTTTCCAAAGGCAAAATGCTTCAGTTGCAGTTGGAGCAATTGAAGCACTTAACAAGTTTGGATTTAAGATTCAAGAAGACTGCATTTATAGAGGTCTTAAAAAAACAACTTGGCCTGGAAGGCTAGAGATAATTAATTATTTAAACAAAAAAATACTCGTGGATTGTGCTCATAATTATCCTGCGGCAAAAGCACTTTCAAATGAGAGGAGTAATTGGAGTAATGAAGAAAAAGGAATTTATTGGATTGTGGGCGTGCAAAAACAGAAAGATATATACGCAATATTAAAAACACTCATCAAGAAAAATGATCACTTATTACTTGTACCAGTTCCTGATCAACCTAGTTGGCAATTAAAGGATCTCTCAGAGATTAGAGGAATTGATTTTCTAAAAATAATTGAATTCGAAAAATTTGAATTTGCCATTCAGTATTTATTTGACCTCAAAAAATGGCCAATTAGTAATCCTGTTTTAACAGGTTCTATTTTTTTAGTCGCTGAATTCATTAAATTTGCAAATAAAAATAAATATTAATTTTTAAATTGTTCCTTTATAGCCCAACCCTCCAATTTTCCAGGATTTAATAAACCTTTAGGATCAAATTTTAGTTTTGCTTTCACTTGATCAGCATCCACCACTCCAAGGCCTCCGCCTTCGACAGTTAAAACATGAGGATTAAAAATAAAAGCACCAAGCTTTTTACAATCATCCATTATTTCATTTAATTCTTTTTCCCCATTCCATTTTAAAACAGGCAAAGCAGCTAAGCGAGGAGTTCCTTGCTGAGAAACTGACTCTATATGCCAAAGAACCTTTTTACCCCATTTTTTTCTTAAAAAATTAATTAAATTCAGTTCATCATTTAAAGGCAAAAGCATTTGTAAATATGTCCAATTTTTATCTCTAGACCTCATATGAAGAGTTGTATGATTCCAAACGACTTCAGAAATTCCATTTCCTAGTTTTTCTTCTTCTCCTAGGAGAGAAGATTCTACTTTGAATTTTTTGCAAATCAGCTCTACAGTTCTTATTCCTCCAAGAGTAGCTTGAATTAAGATTTTGTGACCAGAAGATTTGCTTTTAAACCATGTTGGCATTTGATCTACAATCTCTTCCTCAAGAATCGCTCCAAGTTTCAGATTAATTGCTGCGCTAGTGAGGGTTTTTAATATTTCTATTGTTTTTTTAAATTCAGTACATTCAATTACTATTGAATACCACCTACGTTTTAAATCAGTAGATAGTAATAAAGAAGTAATGATTCCATTTGTCCCATAAGCATGATTTAAAGCTTCGGATTCTTCAGCATCAAATTTCAACAATTTAGGTTTTTCATTCATCGTCACTGCTTCTAAACCTAATAAATTGCCAGGATCCCTTAAAAATCCCCACCTAATTGATCCTATACCCCCTGATCCTCCTGCAATAAACCCTCCAATTGTAGCGGTTTTCCAAGTACTAGGAAGCAACCTCAATTCTCTCCCATATTTTTCTAATTGTTTATTCAAATCTCCCATGAGACAGCCAGACTGTACTTTCACAAAACCTGTTTCAGGATCAAAGTCTTCAAGTTTATTAAAAAGACTCATCTGCATTACGATTCCTTTACGTAAAGGGACTGCTTGTCCATAATTACCTGTACCTGAACCCCTTAAAGTAATTGGGATATTAAATTTCCAACAAATTTCTGCTACTTTCATCACTGCATTATGATCACCAGGTCTTACGACCAGATCAGCAATGCATCCCTCTAATTTTTTAGTAAGGACAGGAGAATAGTTATAAAAATCTTTTGAAAGTCTTTTTATGTCAGATTGGCTTTCAATAATTTCTAAGTTATTTACTTTCCTAAATTTTTCTATAAGTTCTTGATTATTTAATGACATAAATTAAATTCTTTATTTTTTATGTAAATAGTAGATTAGCAATATAAATCCCCTTTTATATATACTTTTCTTTTTAAATTGCTGGAAAAAACATCTGCCCACCTCTCTCCATTCAAAATAACAAAATCAGCAGGGCAACCTTTTTTTATTATACCGTCCCAACTTAAATTTAATAATCTACTTGGCGCTAAAAAAATTGAGGAGAGCGTTATTCTTTCCCAAGGATTTAATTGAAGCATAGGTATAGAGCAAGACATCATGTAAAACGGATCAAAATCACCAAATGGGTACCAAGGATCTTGAACATTATCACTACCTATTGAAACATCAACTAATGATTTATGTAATTGTTTAATAGGAGCGACTGGTCTTTTTAAAGATGTAATTTTACTTTCATTATTAAGTAACCAAAAATTTGTAAGAGGCAGAGCAACAACTTTAATATTTTTATCTGCTATCTTTTTTCCTAAGTCTAATATTTTATTTTCTTCGAGATATAAAATACTACTCAAATGACTACATGTTATTGGAACTTGACTCTTTAATTTATCAATAACTTCTAAAAGAACTTTTACTCCTGCTCCTGGAGCAGTAATCGATTCATCTATATGTAGATCAATTTCTAATTTATATTTTTCAGCAAGCAAAAGCATTGTTGAGAGTAATTTACTTACCTTCTTTTTTTCAAAAGGAGGAACTACAACCCCTCCAAGAATGCCTTTATTAATAGAAAAGTTTTTTGCTAAATTTATTCCATTTTCAGTTTGCCAAAATTCTAAAGGTGAAAGAGCAACAAATTGAAGTTGCAACTTAGAAGAATATTTTTTTTGTAACGTAAAGAGTTCTTTCCAAACATCATCTCCTTGATCTTGATAGGTATCAATATGACTTCTAATAGCTCTATACCCATTTTTAATAGCCAAGTTTAATGACTTCTCTGCTCTTTGAAGCACTTTTTTGGTAGTTCTAGTCTTATGTTCCTTGAGATTTACTGATAATGCTCCATCATAGTTTGATCTTAAATTTGGAAATTCCTCCCAAGTAAAAGATTTATCAATATGAGAGTGAGCTTCAACAAATCTTGGGAATAAAATATTTTTTGGTTTTGTATCTCTACTTGTTAAAGGTTGCAACTCAGAAACAATTCCATCCTCCCAAGTAACTGAAACTGAACATAAATCCTCTATGTCAATATTGAGATTGTTAAAATCTTCTATTAAAAAAAGGCTTCTGGGAATAAGAACCTCAGCTGTGCCGGAATTACTCAAATTTTTAAAATTTTCTTTTATTTTAAAACATTAGAAAACTTTAAAGAATAAAAAAATAATTCAAATTTCGCAAAAAGATAAAATTACTATGAAAATTACCCTTGAGTTGTTAAATTTATAAATGTAAGGCGGGCGTCGCCAAGTGGTTAAGGCAGCGGCTTGTGGCGCCGCTATTCGGGGGTTCGAATCCCCTCGCTCGCCCTCAAAAAATTGCAGCAAAATTATTTAACTTGTAATTTTGAATTAAAGAATCATAAAAATCCCTAACGAAGTGCTAACAAAAACAAAAAAAGACGAAAAAACTTTTCAAGAGGATTCAACTACTGGTCGTTATTGGATAACCACATTTGGATGCCAAATGAACAAAGCTGATTCTGAGAGAATGGCTGGAACTTTAGAGAAAATGGGATATATCAGAGCAAATGATGAATTAAATGCCGATTTAGTCTTATACAATACATGCACGATCAGAGATAACGCTGAACAAAAAGTTTATAGCTTTTTAGGAAGGCAAGCAAAAAGAAAGCATAAGACACCAAACTTAAAACTTATTGTCGCAGGTTGCCTTGCTCAGCAAGAAGGAGAGTCTTTACTCAGAAGAGTTCCTGAACTTGATCTAGTAATGGGGCCACAACACGTAAATAACCTTGAGAACCTACTAGGGAAAGTTGATTTAGGCAATCAAGTCGCTGCCACTGAGGAAACTTTCATTTCAGAAGACATAACAAGTGCAAGAAGAGAAAGCTCTATTTGTGGGTGGATCAATATCATTTACGGATGTAATGAAAGATGCTCTTATTGTGTAGTCCCCTCTGTTAGAGGTAAAGAGCAATCAAGATATCCTAATGCTATCAAAAGTGAGATCCAAAAATTAGCACATGATAATTTTAAGGAAATTACTCTTTTGGGTCAGAATATTGATGCTTACGGAAGAGATCTCCCTGGTACGACAAAAGAGGGTAGAAAAGAGAATACATTAACTGATCTCCTTTACTACATTCATGATGTGGAGGGAATTCGTAGAATACGATTTGCTACTAGCCATCCAAGATATTTTTCTAAAAGATTGATACAAGCTTGTTATGAATTAGACAAAGTCTGTGAGCATTTTCATATTCCATTTCAAAGTGGGAATAATGAAATTCTCAAGTTAATGGCCAGAGGATACACTATTGAAAAATACAAAAGAATCATTGAAAATATAAGATTATTAATGCCAAATGCCTCTATAACTGCAGATGCAATTGTTGCTTTTCCCGGAGAATCAGAAAAACAATTTAGGGATACATTGAAATTAATATCTGATATTGGCTTTGATCAAGTTATGACAGCTGCCTATTCTCCAAGACCAAATACTCCTGCAGCGATTTGGCAAAATCAATTATCTGAGAAAGTTAAAAAAGAAAGATTAAAAGAAATAAATGAATTGGTGGAAACTACTTCTAAAAAAAGAAATAAAAGATACCTAGATAATATAGAAAGTATTTTAATTGAGGGATTGAATCCCAAAAATGCATCGCAAATTATGGGAAGAACAAGAACTAATAGATTGACCTTTGTAGAAATCCCAAATAATAGTGAATTTAAGTTTCAGTTAGGAGACGAAATAAACGTCAAAATAAAGGAAATAAGATCTTTTTCTTTAACAGGTGAACTTTATAAATAGATTTTAAAATGATTAGAGGGGAGAAAAAATGTATTGGACTAATTTTTGGTGGAAATTCCAATGAACATGATGTATCAATATCTTCTGCAAAGACAGTTTTTAAAGCCTTTAATTCAGAAATAAATAACCTACGCTATTGGGTTAAAGCCTTTTATATCAATAAAAGCGGGGATTGGCTTGATAGTGATCTCTCGGAAAAAATCCTAATTGGCGAATCTGAAAACAACAAAACAAAAAAATACGGAACTTTAAATCAAAAAATTAACTTTCTAGAGGGAGTTGAATTTCAAGATGTTGATATTTGGTTTCCTCTACTGCATGGATTCAATGGTGAAGATGGCTCAATTCATGGATTACTGAAATTCACAAAGAAACCTTTAGTCGGATGTGGAATTCTAGGTTCTGCTCTTGGCATGGATAAAATTTTGATGAAAACAATTTTCTCAAACCTTAAAATTCCACAGGTTAATTATCTATTTTTTCAAAATCAAGACCATCATGAAAAAGAAGTAAAAAATAAGTTAACTAGTGAAATAATAAAAAAATTAAATTTTCCCGTTTTTGTTAAACCCTCCAACTCTGGTTCTTCCCTTGGTATCTCAAAAGTAAGAAATCAGTCAGAATTATTACAAGCCCTAGAAAAAGCATGGGAAATAGATTCAAGAATTGTAGTGGAGGAAGGTTTAGAGGTAAGAGAGATTGAATGCGGAATAATTGGAAATTTAGAACTCTTAACCTCTGAGATTGGCGAGGTAAGTCACGAAAATGATTGGTATGATTACGAAACAAAATACAACCTAAATAATCAGATAACTATCCCAGCTAAAATAGATTCTAGAACCACCAAACAAATCAAAAAAATTGCCATTCAAAGTTGTAAAGCATTAAATATTTACGGTTTTGCAAGAGTCGATTTCTTTTTAGAAAAATCTTCAAATAAAATCTTGCTAAATGAAATAAATACAATCCCAGGATTTACAAAAAATAGTATGTTCCCTATGCTCTGGAGAGCTTCAGGTTTAAATATTGAACAACTTGTGGCTAAACTAGTAGATATAACCCTGGATTTATAATTCAAATAAAATGTTGCATGGACTACTTTGGTTACCTCTGCTTTTAATTTTCATTTTATTAACTGCTCTAGGATGGTTAGAAAGAAGAAGGCAAAATCTTTTTAGGAGCTGGGCTAATGGTTCTGAGCTTTGTAAATTAGATAGTTCAGGTGCTGCTTCCTTAAAAGATGGGAAATTAAGGTGGAGCGCATTTGAAGCAGGAACTTTTGAAGAAAAAGATAGTTTTACAATCAAGAAACTAGAATTAGTTGAATTGATGGCATTAACTTCAGGAGAAGCTCCTCTAACTAATGAATCTCAAGGAAAGTGTAGGTTGAGATTAGTAGGTAATGGGAAAGAAATGGATGTACCATTTTCAGATGCAGACCAAGCGAGAAAATGGATGGACCAATTAATGGAAAAAGCTAGATGTGATTTGTGAAAACCAGACCAAAATAAAATATACAAGCTTTTTATTACTAATTTTATTTTCAACAAGTTTTTTAAGCCTAAAAACTCTAAAAAAGGTAAATATCCAAGATATTATTATTTCAGGAAGTGATTTATTCTCGCAGAATGACGTGGTAAATAATTCATCTTTAAAGTTTCCAATCCGTTTAATTTTTATTAAAACAAATTTTTTGGAAAGAGAATTGAAACAAAATTTATCGCTTAAGAATATTTCAGTTAGTAGACAAATTTTTCCTTTTGGTTTGAAAGTTGAAGTTAATACAAGAATTCCAATAGCTTACGGTGAAAGAATATATAATGATAAAAAAATATTAGGCTTTATTGATAAAGAAGGATTTTTTATCAATAAACAAAATGTAGAAAAAATTGATCCTAGCAATTTAACAATAAAAGTTTTTGGTTGGAAAGAAAAATTTAAAAAAATATTATCTGAAATATTTCTTGCCCAGGAGACTTATGAATTTGAAATAGTAAAAATAACTTTTTCACCAAATGGTTTTCTCACTCTTGAGGAAAGAAATCTAAAAACAATATTTTTAGGATTCAATCCTAATTTAATTAACTACCAATTACAAATAATCAATAAATTAAAAAATGATTTTAAAAAAAATGATTTTTCGGAAAAAATTAATACTATTGATCTTACTGATCCAAACAAACCAAAAATAAAAGTGTTCAAACCCTAATATTTGATATCATGTTTTAAATAATTTTTTTTAATTATTGTAGTGTTGGTTAGGGTTTAGCATTTAAATCAAAATATTTATTAAATGAATATTTACGGATTTTACTCAACAATTTCATACATATGAGCTTAGTAAGTTCATAATGCACCCAATACTAGTAATAGATCCCTATTAAGAGATGAGCTTCGGTAACAATCCAAACTTTGATCAATCAAAAGACATCCTCCCAAGTCAGAATGCCAAAATTGAAGTAATCGGCGTTGGTGGTGGTGGAAGTAATGCTGTAAACAGGATGATTAATAGTGATCTTGAAGGCGTCTCATTCAGAGTTCTTAATACTGATGCACAAGCTTTACTTCAGTCATCAGCCGAGAGAAGAATTCAATTAGGCCAGAACTTAACGAGAGGCCTTGGCGCGGGAGGTAATCCAAGTATTGGACAAAAGGCTGCAGAAGAATCTAGAGATGAACTTCAACAATCATTAGAGGGTTCCGACTTGGTTTTTATAGCAGCAGGAATGGGAGGAGGTACTGGCACGGGTGCAGCACCAGTTGTTGCTGAAGTGGCAAAGCAAAGCGGCGCATTAACAATAGGCATAGTAACTAAACCCTTTTCTTTCGAAGGCAAAAGAAGAATGCGTCAAGCAGAAGAAGGAATCGCAAGATTGGCAGAAAATGTTGATACTCTTATTGTCATACCAAATGACCGATTAAAAGAAGTTTCTGCGGGTGCCTCTATTCAAGAAGCGTTCAAGAATGCGGATGATGTTTTAAGGATGGGAGTTCAAGGTATAAGTGAAGTAATTACCCGCCCTGGTGAAGTTAATCTTGACTTTGCTGATGTGAGGTCAGTTATGACTGAAGCTGGCACGGCGCTTCTTGGTGTAGGAACTGGATCTGGTCGATCCAGAGCCATAGAAGCTGCTCAAGCAGCAATCAATAGCCCACTATTGGAAGCAGGAAGAATTGATGGAGCTAAAGGTTGCCTAGTAAATATCACTGGAGGGAGTGATTTAACTCTTGACGATGTGAACTTAGTTGGAGATGTTATTAGTGATGTCGTAGATGATGATGCAAATATAATCCTTGGTCAAGCGGTTAATGAAGATATGGAAGGAGAGATACAAGTTACTGTCATTGCAACAGGTTTTGATACAGATCAACCATTGAAACAACAAAGAATTAAAAACAGATTATCTAATCAATCTTTTTATAATGGTTCTGATAACAAAGAAACTGGAGCAAGTATTCCAGAGTTTTTAAGATTAAGGCAAAATAAAAAAAATATAGATTAATTGGTAAAATAAAGTGACTCGGTTATCTCGCCTGCCTCAAGCATCCCTTGTGGCTGCTACCTTCCGGTCCTGACCAGATTTAGGCGTTAAAACCGCGAAAGGCCGAGTCAACGTTATATTAGCAATTCTTGATTAAAAAAGATACATAAATAATTATGATACCTGCAGATCTAATTCATTATAAAGAAAAATCTCAAAAAATTATTGCACTAACGGCATGGGACTCCATATCAGGATCTATTGCAGAACAAGCTAATGTTGATCTTGTCTTAGTTGGAGATTCCTTAGCAATGGTATGTTTAGGATACAAATCCACGCTTCCATTAACTTTAGAAAATATAATTTATCATACTAATGCTGTTTCGAGAGGGTTTAAAAAGAGAATTGAAGAACAACCTTTTATTGTTTCCGACATGCCTTTTCTTACTTACCAATGTGGAGAGGATAAAGCTGTGGAGTATGCAGGGAAAATCATTCAAAGCACTTATGCAAAAGCTGTAAAATTAGAAGGAGCTGAACCAGAAATACAAAAAGTTATTTCTAGATTAATTAGAATGGGAATTCCTGTTATGGGTCATATTGGACTTACACCACAAAGCTATTTAAATCTAGGATTGAAGAAACAAGGAGATTGCATAGAAAGCCAACAAAAAATCAAGAAAGAGGCATCTATACTTGAACAATTAGGATGTTTTTCAATAGTTCTTGAACATATACCTGAGTCGCTTGCTAAAGAAATCCAAAATAACTTAAAAATTCCCACAATTGGCATTGGTGCCGGTAATTATTGCGATGGGCAAGTAAGAGTTACTGCAGATTTATTAGGCCTTAATGATCATCAACCACCATTTTGCCAACCGATTATTCAAGGGAAGAATTTATTTAAGGATAAATTAAAAGAATGGGTAGAATATGAAAGACTTAAGTAGCAAAATACATTTTCTCATAAAGTTTAATCTCTAATAAATTAGTGTCTACCAATTTTTATTTAGATTTGAAGTATCTTGTTAGATTTTCATTTTTTCCTATTTTTGATATTTAAAAATAAATTTGTGTAGTTTGCAATTACTAATAAAAGTAAAAGGAATGTATTAATAGACATTAAAAAAATTTGATTATAACCTTTAATTTAGATCGACTGTAAAAAATTAATAGACTTAAGAATTTTCTTTAATCTTTGTTAAAAAAGTTTTTAATCAGACTATAAAATTGTTCAAAATCAACAAATGATATTCGATACTAGGCGTTTGGCTCTGACAATATGAATATGATAAGTCTTAATTAATCTCATCCCACCACTTAAACATGGAAATAAGAATTTGATTACTTAGCTCCATTCCTTTTGGATCACTTAAAAAAAATCTATTGCCCTTTCTTAGTAATAGGCCACTTTCAAGAAATCTTTGCCATTCTTCAATTAATTTACTTAAGTTTCTCTCGAACTTTTTGTTTTCCCAATTTTGTTCCTTAAACAACTCATAGAGGTCTATACCCTCTTTAAGTCTTAATCCCAACATTATTTTTTCATCAAGTTCTTTATAAACATAATCCTTATTAGTTAGTGATGAATCTAGATTATGTTCGTATTGTTCAATTACCCATTTTTTATATTCTTTACTACCTCTTGGTCTAGTTAGTTTTTCCCCCCAAGGTGAACTAGTTGAACCTTGACCAAAACTCCACCAACCTAGACCACTCCAATAAACTCTATTGTGTCTTGATTGATGCATAGGGAGGCAATAATTTGATATTTCATATCTTGAATAGCCTGAACTCTTTAAAATTAAATTTGTTGATTCGCTATTTCTAAAAGCTTCTTCATCACTTGGTAGTTGTAATTTTCCTAAATTAATTAATTTTTTAAAAACAGTCCCATCCTCTATGTTTAAATCATAAATAGATATATGCGGTGGCGAAAATTTTATTGCTTTTTTTAAATCCTCTTCCCACTCTTGAAGTTTACTAAGTGGCAAGTTTTGAATTAAATCTAAGCTCCAGCTCTTTATTAATCCACAATCATGAACTTTCTTCAACCATAAACAAGATTTTTCTGCATCTTCTCTCAAGTGTCTCCTTCCCGACTTTTGAAGTATCTCATCATTAAAACTTTGCACTCCTAAACTAAATCTATTTATACCAGCATTTATGAATCCAAAAAGATCATCTTGATTAAAACTTGCAGGGTCAACCTCCATAGTGATTTCAGCACCATAATCAACTCCATAATTTTCTTTAAAAAGATCGATTAACTCTTTAATTTGTTTAGGATCTAGTAGGGAGGGTGTACCACCGCCTATATAAATTGTCGAAAGAGGCGATTTATGCTTAATTGACAATATTTCTTTATATAGTAAGTGCAAATATTCCTTAACAGTTTTACTTCCATAACCTTGCAAAGTTTCAACTTTGTTTCCTAAAGGAATAACTACAAAATCACAATAAAAGCACCTTCTATGGCAAAAAGGGACGTGTACATAAGCACTTCTTGGATACTCATTCATAATCTAAGTACATTTTTAAGCTCCAAAAACATATTAAAGAGAGGAAAAAATAAAATCCTTATTTACTCAATTAGTAAATCCTAGTAAATTAGAGATATGACAGATATCTTAGTATTAATTTTATTTGTATTGTCTGGTGCTGCTTCAGGATGGCTTGGGGTAGATTTATTACCTGTAGACATACTTAAACAGGTATCTAATGTAGAAGGGTTTAGAGTCGTTTTAGCAATAATAGGGTTTTTTATAGGTTTAGCCGCTGGTTTTGTATTCTTACAACTTAGAAAGACTTTTCTTGATCAAATAAAAACTATGCCTACAGATCTATTGATCAGTAGGTCAGTTGGGTTAATATTAGGATTACTAGTCGCGAATCTCCTTCTTGCTCCAATACTCTTAATTCCTTTCCCTAGAGAAGTCTTTTTTGCAAAACCCTTAGCAGCGATATTAAGCAATATATTCTTTGGTGCACTGGGTTATAAGTTGGCAGATACTCACGGAAGGACACTGTTGAGATTATTTAACCCTAATAATACAGATGCATACCTTGTTAATGAAGGAATACTTCCTGCTGCAAGTCCAAAAATATTAGACACCAGCGTAATTATTGACGGAAGAATAAATGGCTTGTTAAGTTGCGGCTTGTTGGAAGGGCAATTAATAGTTGCTCAAAGTGTAATTGACGAATTACAAACTTTAGCAGACTCAAGTAGTAATGAAAAAAGGTCAAAGGGTAGAAGAGGTCTAAAATTGTTAAAAGAGTTAAGGGATCTATACGGAAGAAGACTTGTAATAAACCCAACAAAATACGAAGGTAATGGAGTTGATGAAAAGCTCTTGAAAATTACTGAGGATATGACAGGGACCTTAATTACAGCAGATTATAATCTCTCTCAGATTGCGGAAGTTAAAGAATTAAAAGTTATGAATTTAAGTGATTTAGTGATTGCTTTAAGACCAGAAGTACAGCCAGGAGAATCACTTAACATAAAAATTGTAAGAGAGGGCAAAGAAAAAATGCAAGGTATTGGATATTTAGATGATGGAACAATGGTTGTTATTGATGAAGCAAAGAATTTTGTAGGAAGCAGATTAGATATTGTTATAACAGGAGCACTACAAACTCCTACCGGAAGAATGGTCTTTGGGAAACTAATAAATAATCCTGAGTCAAACAAATCTTTTAAATCACCAGCGACACAGGGCTAATTCTAGCTAGAATCAAAACAATCTTATTTTTGTGATACATATGACTGTATCTGCTCCTTATTACGGAGAAAACACCGTCATGAGGACTCCTCCCCCTGATCTACCCTCTCTCTTGCTGAAAGAGAGGATTGTTTATCTGGGTTTGCCATTATTTTCAGACGATGATGCTAAAAGACAACTAGGCATGGATGTAACTGAGCTTATCATTGCTCAACTGCTTTATCTAGAGTTTGAAGATCCTGAGAAACCTATCTATTTTTATATTAATTCAACAGGAACAAGTTGGTACACTGGTGACGCTGTTGGTTTCGAAACAGAGGCTTTCGCTATCTGCGATACAATAAGTTACATTAAGCCTCCTGTTCATACAATTTGTATTGGACAAGCAATGGGAACTGCAGCTGTTATCCTTTCATCTGGGACAAAAGGACAAAGAGCTGCTCTCCCTCACGCCTCCATTGTTTTACATCAACCCATTAGTGGAGCAAGAGGACAAGCAACTGATATCCAGATAAGAGCCGAGGAAGTTTTAAAAAATAAAAAATCAATGCTGGAGATCTTATCTCGTAATACGGGGAAGACCATTGAAGAACTCTCTAAAGATTCAGACAGGATGAGTTATCTTAATCCTAAAGAAGCCTTAGACTATGGAGTTATCGATAGAATACTCATAAGTCAAAAAGATTTACCAAATAAAATTTAACTCTCACAAACAATTATTTTAAAATTATGCCAATAGGAACTCCAAGCGTGCCTTACAGACTTCCGGGAAGTCAATACGAAAGATGGGTTGACATATACACAAGACTTGGTGTTGAAAGAATTCTTTTTCTTGGACAAGAAGTTAACGATGGTATTGCTAATAACCTTGTTGCACAAATGCTTTACCTTGATTCTGATGACAACACCAAACCTATCTATTTATATATAAATAGCCCTGGAGGATCGGTCACAGCAGGCTTAGCTATATACGATACAATAAAATACGTTAAAAGTGATGTAGTAACCATATGCGTTGGCCTAGCAGCCTCAATGGGTGCATTCCTTTTGGCTGCGGGAACAAAAGGCAAAAGAGTTGCTTTACCTCACAGTAGAATAATGATTCATCAACCTCTGGGAGGCACATCTCAACGCCAAGCGAGCGATATTGAAATCGAAGCTAAAGAAATTTTAAGAATCAAAGATATGTTAAATATGTCAATGGCAGATATGACAGGTCAATCATTTGAGAAAATCGAAAAGGACACCGATAGAGATTATTTTCTAAGTGCAGAGGAAGCAAAAAAATATGGTCTAATCGATAGGGTAATAACTCATCCAAGCGAGGCAAGTTAGTCTTAAACTTCCTAAATTATTTTTTAATTTAAATTTTTAAATTGATAATTTAATGGTTTATTTACACAATTAATGTCTAGAATATTAATTGTCAAATGCTAAGAAATTACAACTAATGACCCAACTCTTTTACGACAATGATGCCGATCTAAGTCTTTTAAATAATAAAACAATAGCGATAATAGGATATGGTTCACAAGGCCACGCACATGCTCTAAATCTTAAAGATAGCGGAATAGATGTAATTGTTGGATTATATAAAGGAAGTATGTCTGAAAGTAAAGCTATTAGTGATGGTCTAAAAGTTTT
Organism: uncultured Prochlorococcus sp.; assembly: GCF_902626525.1. Classification (GTDB taxonomy): domain Bacteria; phylum Cyanobacteriota; class Cyanobacteriia; order PCC-6307; family Cyanobiaceae; genus Prochlorococcus_A. Next base: position 66,610 of record NZ_CACOFR010000003.1, on the reverse strand, counting down.
TAGTGTTTCTGAAGCTTGCGAAAAAGCAGACTGGATTATGGTGCTCCTTCCAGATGAGTTTCAGAAAGATGTTTACCTTAAAGAAATAGAACCAAACTTAAAAGAAGGAAAAATATTAAGTTTTGCTCATGGGTTTAACATAAGATTTGGACTCATTAAACCTCCAAGTTTTGTTGATGTTGTAATGATTGCTCCAAAAGGACCTGGACACACTGTCCGCTGGGAATACCAAAATGGTCAAGGAGTTCCTGCATTGTTTGCAGTTGAGCAGGATTCTTCTGGAAGTGCGAGATCATTAGCGATGGCTTACGCTAAAGGGATTGGAGGAACAAGAGCTGGGATACTTGAAACTAATTTTAAAGAGGAAACAGAAACTGACTTATTTGGAGAACAAGCGGTTTTATGCGGAGGCTTATCGGAACTTGTCAAATCAGGCTTTGAAACTCTTGTAGAGGCAGGATATCAACCAGAACTTGCTTACTTCGAATGCCTACATGAAGTTAAGCTAATTGTTGATCTAATGGTTAAAGGGGGATTATCTCAAATGAGGGATTCCATTTCAAATACTGCAGAATATGGAGATTACGTGAGTGGTAAAAGACTTATCAATAGTGATACGAAGAAAGAAATGCGGAAAATTCTAAAAGATATTCAAGATGGAACTTTTGCTAAAAATTTTGTAGAGGAATGCGATAAAAATAAACCCTTAATGACAAAATTAAGAGAAGAAAACTCAAAACATGAAATTGAAAAAGTGGGTAAAGGTCTGCGCTCTATGTTCAGTTGGCTAAAATAAATTTATTTTTAATATTTCTTGGATCGATTGGTTTTGATTTATTGATAGGCGACCCAAGTTTCTTTATTCATCCAGTACAAATAATTGGCTTTTATATAAAAAAAATATCCGATCACTTCATAAATCATTATAGAGAAAATAAGAAGATTTTATTTTGGAGCGGTTTCATTCTCGCTATATCAACTATTTTAATTAGCTTTAGTTTTGGAAAATTGATAGAACTCATTTATATGCAATCAAAAAATAATTTTTTTAGTGGATTTTTAATTTTTTTTGGACTTTCAAGTTGTTTAGCTTCTAAAGGGCTTATTTCAAGTGTGAAAGAAATTGCAAAGCTAATAGAAAGTAAAGAAATTAATTACAAAAATGAAAAAGCAATCAAAGAGAAAGTGCAAAGAATAGTTAGTAGGGATGTAAGTTCCTCTTCCATAGAACACCTTTTGAGATCAAGTACCGAGAGTCTTACGGAAAATTCTGTTGATGGAGTATTTGGGCCATTATTTTGGATATTTGTTGGAATTATTTTAATACAGTTTTCAATTTTCCTACCAGGGCCATTGTCACTTGGTTTTTCTTATAAAGCTATCAGCACTTTAGATTCAATGATTGGTTACAAATATGATTTTTTTAGATATATAGGTTTTTTTAGTGCAAAAATTGAAGATAATTTCACTTTTATCCCATCAAGATTGGTTTTAATCACATTACCTTTAGTTAGTTCAAAAGCGAATGATTATTTTTTAATCATTAAAAAAAGTTATCTTGACGGCAAAAAATATGATTCGCCTAATTCAGGGATATCTGAAGCCATATTTGCATATATTTCTGGAATTAGGTTAGGAGGAAAAAGTAAATATAATGATGAAATTATTGAAAAGCCAATAATAAATCCAAATGGAGATTCATGCACTGGAAAGAAAATTGACTTAATTTGTCAATTAATTTTAAGATTACAATTATTATGGATAATAATTTTTATCTTAATCTTTTTTATAATATCCAGATTAATTTAATAATAAATTAGTTTAAAATTATTATCATAGGTAAAAAATTCTATGGAAGGAAAAAACTCTCCAAATGAAAATCAAAATGATGATTTTACTAATACATCATCAATTAATAATGAATACTCAAAGTGGGTAAATAATGAGGGAAATGAAGTGAAAAATGTTTTCGGATTTAATAGCAGTGCTGAGCTTGTAAATGGTAGAGCAGCAATGATTGGATTTTTAATGCTCATAATAACTGAGCTGGTTTTTAACGGCAGGCCTGTGACTTCTTCAATTTTTGGTATAAATTAAAAATGGAAGAGAAAAAAAATAATCCAATAAAAGTTTTCTTATACATATCTGTATGGGTAATTATTTGGGGAACTTTGGGTTCTTTGATAGACTATCCACTATATAAAAATAATATTTATTTAGAAGGAAGCATATATCAATTTTTTACTTTCGCAAGTACAGCGATAATTTCCATCATATGTGCAAAATTTATTTATAAAAAAATTGAGTTATAAAAACTTATACCTAAATTTCTTAATTATTGTAGCTGGTTCATTGTTTTCATTTGCTTTATAAAGTATCCATTGATGTGTTTCAGTGTCATGATCACAACCATAATTACCAGATTGATTATTGTAACTCAATAAATCTGAGTGACAATACTGATCTGCCTCAAAAGCAGAGTCATAACCGGTTAGAAAATATATCAAGAATAGAACAAGCACTAACAAAAAAAATACTTGGGAAACTAAATTAACAATCTTCATAAGAATTTATAAAATTTAAATATATCATCTTAAATAATTTTTCAATCTGATAAAAAAGTTAACGTCCTACATTAAAAACAAATTCATGGAAATCTTGATTGTTTAAATACAAGATGACCAAAAGTACTAAAATTATATTCAGTCCTAGAACTATTGTTCCAAAAATATTTATTTGTTTTTTACCTGGTAAAGTGTAAGTAAACTTTTTGCCTTTAAGAAATGAAGCTAAACCTTTTCTTTCTTTTTTAGAATCTTTTATTTGAGTATCAGTCTTAACTTCATCATCTGAGAAACCTTTTACCATTACACCTTTAATAACAAATTTATAATATGCCAAAAAAAGAAATTATTTTAATAATTAACAATTTTTAATCACATATGGAACCATTAATGAAATTTTTTCATTAAAAGAATTTTTGAAAAAATAAGTTTCAATAAGTTCCGACTGCAACCCCAGTAAACTGGATTGACATTTGAATTTATTTTGATCAAATGCTACCAATTGCAGTATTTCTATCTGAGAGACTAATTCTCCACATACTTGATTTTGAGAATCTTTAATACATTCACTTGATTGCTTTAAAATCTTTGACATTGTTGGCATTGTCTCTGCCATAAGAAAATTAGATAAAAACAAAAATTTCAAAAATACAATAGAGAAAAATTTCATTATTTGCTAAGGCTAAATTTTGGGGTAAGTTTTTTAAAATTTTCAGGAATATAGACAATAATAATTTATTACAACTCAAAAAAAAAGATGCCCATCAAGAGCATCTTAAATATTAAAGGAAGAATAAGATTAAAAAAATTACCCTTGAACTCTATCCTTAAAAAGTTTGCCTGCTGAAAATGTAGGAACCCTTTTCGCAGGTATTGCTATTTTTTCGCCTGTCTTAGGGTTTAAGCCCTGTCTTGCAGAACGATCTCTTGGTTCGAAAGAACCAAATCCTAGTATGGAGACTTTTTTGCCTTCCACTACTGAATCAACGATGGTTTCAATAGCTGCATCAACAACTAAAGAAACATCCGTTTTTGTGAGCTCTGTACGAGCAGCAACAAGATTTACTAAATCAGCTTTGTTCATTGAATTGTTTATAAAGCAGAGATTCAAAAGACAGGATTTTTAATCAAGTCTTAAAACCTCGAACTTGCACATCATATGGAGCAAATACGAATACGGCAACCGAAAATGCCGGCGGCGCATAGCTTTATACAAATCATAGGGACATTTTTAGCTATCATGTTTAATCGAATGGCCGCACATTGCTCTTTTATAAGAAATAATCTCTTTATCTAAAAAACTGCTAAATCGATTGGTAGGACTGGATTATGTCTTAAAAAATCTGACTACATATATCAGTGAAAAAAATCTCCAAAGGTAATGAAGTAAAGAATTTGAACTTTTTATTATATTTTATTAATTTTCAGATATATTTTCTTCTCATCACATGAAACAGCCTAATTTGTATTTTGAAATCAAGAAAAATCTAGATTTTTTTTTGATTAATCTTTCTATTTCAATAACTTTATTTACAGAGCAGATACATAGATAAATTGCAATTAACTAAAAAATTAATAGTCTCCAAAATTTAATAAAGTTAATTAGTGAAACCTTAAATTTGATTTTCTTTTTTAATTTTGCATCTATTATTCAAATATAAATAATTCAATAAATTATCTCATTATATAAATAACTAATGATAAGGAGACAGTGAATCATATCAATAAAGGCAAACCATTTCCTTTAGGAAGTTCTCTAACTTCACAAGGAGTTAATTTTTCCCTAATAGCCACAAATGCAGAATACGTAGAAATCTTAATTTTTGAGAAAGAGGATTCCACTTTACCAAAAACAATATTAAAACTTGATCAGAATCATAATACAGGACCCTATTGGCATGCTGAAATAAGGAATATATATGAAGGTTGTATTTATGCTTTTAGAATAAAACAGAAAAATAATGGCATTAACAATAACTACGAAAAAAAAGTATTACTTGATCCATGTTCAAGAGGTATTACTGGATGGAGAAGTTATAAAAGAGAAAATGCTTTAAAAAAGAATGAAAATGTCAATTCTTGTCTCAAAAGCGTTGTTTGCGAAAGGAACTTATTTAATTTTAAAGATTATCCAAGACCGAAACATTCTTGGGAAGAAACAATTATTTATGAACTTCATATAAAAGCCTTTACTGAATCAATTGATAAAGATGAAAGTTGTTTTAAGAAAGTTTTAAAAAAAATTCCATATCTAAAAGAATTGGGCGTAACAACAATAGAATTACTTCCAATTTTTTGTTTTGATCCAACTGATGCTCCAAAAGGTTTAGAGAATTTTTGGGGTTATAGTCCAATCAGTTGGTTCACCCCGCATTTTGAATATCTTTCGAATGAATCCGCTGATAAAAATAGAGAGGAATTTAGAATGTTTGTAGAGGAATGTCATAAAGCAAACATAGAAGTTATATTGGATGTTGTATTCAACCACACATCTGAAGGAGATTCTCAAGGGCCTACTTTATCTTGGAAAGGTATCGACGAAAATCTTTATTACTTTATTGGAAAAGACAAAAATTACCAGGATGTCTCTGGATGTGGAAATACTATTGCAGCTAACAGAGGATTAGTAAGAAAACTAATAATTGAATCATTAAAATGTTGGGCAAGTGAATTTGGAGTTGATGGCTTTAGATTTGATTTAGGAATTGCCCTATCAAGAGGAGAAAATCTCATACCACTAAATAATCCACCAATTTTTGAAGATATTGAGTGTGAACCAGAGTTGATAGATATCAAGTTTATAAGTGAACCATGGGATTGTGGTGGTCTATATAAACTAGGTGATTTCCCATCTAAGAATACCTTCACTTGGAATGGTCATTTTAGAGATGACCTTCGAAGATTTTGGAAAGGAGATAAAGAAACAGCTTGGAATATGAGCGATAAAATAAAAGGGAGTCCATCTATTTATAAAGATAGTATTTTCCCAAATTCCATAAACTTTATCACTTCACATGATGGTTTTACCCTAAAAGATTTAGTAACTTTTAATGGAAAACATAATTTTGCGAATAGAGAACAAAATAGAGATGGAGATAATCACAATAATTCTTGGAATCATGGAATAGAGGGTCCAACTACAAATCTGTTAATCAATGATTTAAGAAAAAGACAACAAAAAAATCTTCTGCTTAGTTTACTTATCTCTAGAGGTGTTCCTATGTTACTTATGGGTGATGAAATAGGGAGGTCTCAAGGAGGTAACAATAATTCTTGGTGCCAAAATAATTTATTGGGTTGGATGAATTGGGATCATTGTCAACAAGATTTAGAATTATTAAATTATTGCAAATACGTTATAAAAATTCGAAAAAAACTTATAAACATTTTTAATCCAGCATTATTAACTAACAATAAAAACAATGACAATATTCCTACATATCATTGGCATGGAACAAAGTTAGATAACCCTGATTGGAGTAGTTGGTCACACACAGTTGCATTTAGCATTAATAAAGGTAAAAATAATCCTTTAATCTGGATAGGTTTGAACGCGTATTCAAAAAGTATAGATTTTCAATTACCAAAAAGTAAATTTAAATGGTTAAAAGTTATTGACACTAGTATGTCCGAATTTTTTGAACCCTTAACTATAAACGAAAAATCTGTTTTAATAAAAAGTAGAAGCTCTCTATTAATTATTTCAGAAGAAGTATTTGGAACAAAAAATAATTTATTCTAAAAGCGGGCGGCGGGAATCGAACCCGCATCTTCAGCTTGGAAGGCTGAGGTTTTACCACTAAACCACGCCCGCAAAAAGTAATAGAATTACCATTGCAATAATACATTATCAAACAATCAACAAACTAAAAAGGTTGAAAAATTCACACTCGAAAAAAAATATTACTGGATCAACAACAAGATTGATGATCTCCTATGGACTAGGAGATGCAGGCACTGGTTTAGTGGCGACTCAATTTGGTTTTTTTCTATTCAAATTTTTTATTTCGGCTGGATTACCTGTTATAGTTGCAGGCTCATTATTGATGTTAATAAAGATATGGGACGCTATAAATGATCCTTTAATAGGATGGTTAAGTGATCGCACCAAATCAAGATGGGGACCTAGAATACCTTGGATGTTAGCAGCATCTGTCCCTCTTGGTTTTTCTTTAGCTGCAATATGGTGGACACCTACAGGTTCCGTACTAAATAAGACTATTTACTATGCCATAATTTCTATAGTCGTAATGACTGCCTATACAAGTATTAATCTACCTTTTGCTGCTCTTTCAACTGAAATTTCTGCAAAAACATCAATAAGAACAAGGTTAAACGCATCTAGATTTACAGGATCAATAATAGCAGGATTAACTGGTTTGATAATTGCTGGAGTTGTTTTAGGTTCTGAGGGATCATTAAATAATGAATATTTTTTAATGGGTAAGATAAGTGGCTGTATTGCAGTTACATCAACATTAATATCTTGTTGGGGATTGGCTCCATATGCAAAAAAGGCAAGAAGGCCTTCAGGAAAAGTTGAAGCTGTAACACTTCAATTCAAAAGGATCTTCAGAAATAAAAAATTTCTTAAAGTTATTACGCTTTATATTCTTCTCTGGTGCGCCTTACAATTGATGCAAACGGTAGCATTAATCTATGTAGAGGATGTACTAAGAGTGCCAACAGATATTGCAAAATGGATCCCGATACCTTTCCAAATAAGCGCCTTAGTAGGTTTACAAATATGGACAAGAGTTTCAAATAAATTAAATAGAATTTCAGCATTAAACTATGGAGCGATTTTGTGGATTATTTCTTGCACGGCAGCTTTATTTTTGCCTTCTTTATCAAAAGTTTCAGGAGTTGGGTATAGTCTATTTTTTAATCCCGGTAACATAATTTTGTTCATTGTTTTAATTTTCATAATTTGTCTTATTGGCATTGGAGCTTCAACTGCTTTTCTTATCCCTTGGTCACTACTTCCTGATGCAATAGACGAAGATCCAGAGAAACCAGCAGGATTATATACTGCTTGGATGGTACTTATTCAGAAAATTGGAATCGCTTTGAGTGTCCAGTTATTAGGATTACTGTTGTATTTATCTGGTTATCAGTCATGTTTTGTAGATAAAAATAGTTTTAATATTATTGAACAATGTACTTCAGCACAATTAACTATTAGATTATGTATTGGTTTTATACCCTCAGTATTAGTAATAATTGGTCTTTTAGTAATGCGAAAATGGGATCGAGAATCAATTTCAAACTAATATAGAAATATGTATTTCCCAATTTTTTTCAAAAGACTTCTAAGCAGCTTTATCATTGGCGGGCAAGCAATCAACTTTATCTTTAGGGGTAAAATTTCCAAAAATGATCTCTTTGACCAACTAATGGAGTCAGGTCCCGGAAGTTTATTGATTGTATTAATTACAGGAATTGCTGCGGGTACAGTCTTTAATATTCAAGTTGCATCACAACTTACAAGTATGGGGGTTTCAAGTGAAATAGGCGGTCTATTGGCAGTAGGAATGGCGAGAGAAATGGCTCCTCTTCTAACTGCTACTTTAATGACTGGGAAGGTTGCCACAGCTTATGCTGCTCAACTAGGTACTATGAAAGTTACAGAACAAATTGAGGCTATAACAATGTTAAGGACTGAACCAGTCCAATATTTAGTAGTTCCAAGATTACTATCTATGATAATAATGTCTCCGATACAGTGTCTTTTGTTTTTATCCGTAGCTTTGTGGAGTGGACAAATTTGGAGCACAATTTTTTATAAAGTTCCTCCGATAGTTTTTTGGACATCTGTAAGATCAGGTAATGTAAGTTTAACTAGTTCAGATTTAACCTCGATGATAATAAAATCTGTAGTGTTCGGATTACTTATTTCAATTATTGCTTGTGGATATGGACTAACCACTAAAGGTGGTCCAAAAGAAGTTGGAACAAGCACAACAGGCGCGGTCGTAATGACTCTCGTTACTGTATCTTTAATGGATGTATTCCTAACACAAATTTTATTTGGATGATTCAATGATTAACACTAAAACAAAAAAAGAAGAACCAGTAATAATTTCACCATCATTTCAATTACCAATCATTTTAATAGTTTTAAGTTTTATGCTTTTATTTTTAAATATTGGTTCTTTGCCTACAATATTTTTTGCATCTTTTAGCTTTTTTTTATTGCTTCAATCATTTACCTTAAGAATAAAAATTACAAGTGATGATTTAATCGTTTTACAATTAGGGAAAGAGATTAGGACTTTTCCATTTAAAAACTGGATATCTTGGAAATTATTCTTTCCTGTAATCCCGGGTATTTTTTATTTTAGAGAAAAGTCTAGTCCACATTTATTACCAATATTATTTAATCCAAAGCAATTAAAAGATGAACTTATAAAAAAAGTTGAATCCTTGGAGATTAAAAATTCCTAAATTTATGTTTGTTTATTTATCGAGATTATTTTAATGAAAAATACAGAAATTTCAAACAATAATTCTGAAAAGGAATTAACAATAGATAAATCTATTTCAGGTGATAAATCCAAACAAATAAGTAAAAAAGATACAGCACAAAATAAAAAAACTGGTTCAAAAAATGATAATAAAAACAAATCTTTCGATGAAATTTCTAATGAGATTTTTAAAGATCTAGTTTCAAAAAAAGATTCTTTAGTTAGAGAAATAAAAGAGTTAGAAACAAAAAAAAATGAGTTAGAAAAAGATATTGATTCAAACTTTAAAGGGCAATCAGATAATATTGCTAAAAGAGTTAAGGGCTTTCAAGAGTACTTAACCGGAGCTTTACAGAATCTCTCACAAAATGTTGAGAAACTTGAATTAGTATCTCAACCAATAATAGTAAAGCCTTCTCCACTTGATGAAAAGAAACAAGAGCTTATTACAAATAATGTAGTTAATATTCCTGCTCTTTCTGAAACATTTAAGCCTGATGAGCAGATTATAAAAAACTGCTTTTCAACTTTCACCGAACAACCCGATTTTTATGCTGAACCTTGGAAATTAAGGCGCAGCCTTGATTCTTCAGATATAGAAATGATGGATGATTGGTTCTTTAATATGGGTGGCAGAGGTTCTCTTGAAAGTAGGGGATCTCGACAAAAAAATGCCTTATTATCAGCTGGTTTAATATCTATTCTTGGCGAATTATATGGAGATCAATTTCAGACTCTTATCTTAGCTTCGCAGCCTGAACGATTAGGAGAATGGAGAAGAATTCTTCAAGATTCACTTGGTCTCACTAGAGATGATTTTGGACCTAATAGTGGGATTGTTCTTTTTGAAAGACCTGAAGGTGTTATCGAAAGAGCTGATAGGTTAGAAGCTAATGAGGAATTACCATTCATTATTATTGATGCAGCAGAAAAATCGGTTGAAATTCCAATACTTCAATTCCCATTATGGCTTGCATTCGCTGGTTCAAATAATGAAATTTACGATGATCTTGACCTAAACTAATCTTTATGAATATTTTAATAATCTTTGTAAGTTATTTATTAGGATCCCTTCCCACAGGTTTTTTAATTGGAAAATTTCTCAAAAATATAGATCTAAGAACTATTGGTTCTGGATCGACAGGCGCGACAAATGTCTTAAGAAATGTAGGAAAATGGCCAGCACTTTTTGTATTTATCATTGACGTTGGGAAAGGCCTTATTGCAGTAAAAATTGCTCAATATTATACAGATCAAGAATTAATAGAAGTTATAGCAGGCATATCCGCTATTTCAGGACATATTTGGCCAATATGGCTAAAAGGTAAGGGAGGGAAAGCTGTCGCAACTGGATTAGGTATGTTTTTGGCTCTCTCCTGGAAGGTTGGACTAGCGTCTCTTGGCATTTTTTTAATAGTGTTGGCAAAAACTAAATTTGTATCTTTATCAAGTATTTCAGCTGCAATCTTACTTCCTATTTTTATGTTTTTTTACCTCGGTAACTTTATGCATTCATACTTTTTTATAAGTTTAATTGTGTCATTATTAGTAATCTGGAAACATAGAACAAACGTAACAAGATTGCTCAAGGGAGAAGAATCCAAAATCAATCAGAATTAATAGATTTAAATATTTCTAATATAGCTTTATTAGGATCTATAGCTTTTGATATTGATCTACCAATGACTAATTTAGAGGCGCCATTATCTATCGCTTCATGGGGAGTCATAATTCTATTTTGATCATCTTTATTTTCAATCTTTAACCTGATACCTGGTGTAATTAGTTCAAAATTATCTTTATAAATAGATCTCAACTTTTTCACCTCCCAAGGGGAACAAACACATCCATCTAATCCAGCATCAAAAGACAACTTTGCAAGTCTCAATACATTTTCCTCAATTGAATTATTTCTATCAAGATCATTTTGAAAATCTTTAAGAGAAAAGCTTGTTAAAACAGTTATTCCCACAACAAATGGAGGTTTTACACTGACTGAGGTGGCTCCTTCTAAAGATGCTTTTTTCGCATCTTTAAGAGCTTTTAGACCTGCTGAAGCATGAATAGAAATTATATCAACCCCTAATTTTGAAACTTGGAAACATGCTGCACTCATGGTATTTGGAATATCATGAAATTTTAAGTCTAAAAAAATATTTTTATTTAAACTTTTAAATATTTCAATAACTCTTGGACCTTCCCTAACAAAAAGCTCTAAACCAACTTTCACCCACTTAATATTAGGACATTTTTCTAGAAGTAATTTTGCTTGACTCACATCTAGTCCATCAATTGCCAATATTATTTTATCTTCTAAATTAGATCTATTATTAATCAATTTTCAGTTTACAAACCTCTTAATTATTTTTTTCCCAATTTGCAGAATTTTTCCTTCCAAATCACTTTTTGAATCAAAAACTAAATCAGGATTTATTATTTTCTGACTATCAATTTTTACACCACCACCTTTAATAGATCTTTTGGATTCGCTGCTAGATTTGAAAAGTTTTAGAGCACTTAGCAAGTAAAAAAACTTAACTGGAAAAACTATTTCTTTTAATGAAATCTCTGGAATTTCTCCAACTTTTTCTTTGTGTCCAAGAAATAATTTTTCACAGTTTGATTGCGCCTTTAATGCTTCTTCATACCCATGGAATAAAGTAGTAACTTCTAAAGCCATTCTTCTCTGTAATTCACGAGGATTTGAGTTTTCAAGAAAACTTAAATCTAATTCAGTAAGTAATTCAAAATAGGTAGGTATTATATTATCGGGAACTTTTTCTAATTTTGAGTACATTGAAAGAGGATCATCAGTCAAGGCGACGGTATTAAATTCAGATTTACTCATCTTCTTAATTCCATCTAAACCTGTCAAAATTGGCAACAGAACACCAAATTGAGGTTCTTGTTTAAAATGCCTTTGAAGATCTCTTCCTATTGCAATATTAAATTTCTGATCTGTACCTCCAAGCTCAATATCTGATTGAACAACTACCGAATCGTAACCTTGTAATATTGGATATAAGAATTCATGCAAAGCAATTGGAACTTGTGAAGTGTACCTTTTATTAAATTCCTCCTTAGCTAACATTTGACTTACTGTGGCACTCCCCATTAATTCAATTATTGAATTAAGATTTAATCCTTTTAACCATTCACTGTTATATCTAATTTCTATTCTATCTTTTGAATCAAAATCTAAAATAGATTCATTAGCTGGCTTACCCATTCCTAGTTGAGTTAAGTATGTTTTTGCATTATCCTTTACTTGTTTTTCCGATAACTGTATTCTTGTTTTATTTTTTCCAGTTGGGTCTCCAATTTGAGCAGTAAAATCCCCAATAATTAAAACTGCAATATGTCCATTATCTTGAAATGCCCTAAGTTTTTTAAACAATATGCTGTGCCCAAGATGAATATCTGTTCCAGTTGGATCGATTCCGAGTTTAACCCTTAATTTTTTATTATTTTTTTTCGCATGATCAATTTTCTCCGAAAAAGTTTGATCTATTCCCTTTATTGGAAAATATTCTTCAATTCCTCTTGACAGCCATGATGGCAATATTAAATTATTTGACATTAAGCTTTAACAATTAAATTTAAGAAGTTTTATCAAGTTCATCTTTCATTCTTATTAAGGTTTTATTCATCTGATCAAACATTTGATCAGGAGTAATCCCAAATTGACTTAACTGTGTCTTTAGTTGTTCTACTGTCATTTTGGCTTGAAAATCTTCAGACAATTCAAATCTCTTCATAAAAACCTTATAACGATCCATAAGAGATTCCATTTTTTTAATAAACATTTTTTTCCCTTCTCTGTCAAATTTCCCATAATCAGAACCAAGTTTCATAAGTTCTTGGTAATCTAAAAAAAGCTTTTTAGCTTCTTCTTGAACGATGTCTGACTCAAAAAATCCCATTTCTATTTTTTTACTTCGCAAGATTAAGGCTCAATTACACGATAACAAGAATCTTTTAAATTGATTAGAACATTAATAAATTTTAGTTTATAAATAATTCTTTGATTTATATTATTTCAGAATTAAATTTAGTAGACATGTTTTTTTAAATATTGAAAAAATTCAACGTAAATAATATTTCAAACTCAAATAGACAATTTGAACTATTTGGTTCAAATGTAAATACATCAATTAACTTTCAACACTCAAATAATCTAAAAATCAAAGGCGAAATCCTAACTGAATGGAGAAATAGAATTCATAATCACCAATTCAAAATTTCAAAAGATTCTCATAATGAAACTTTGCACCAAACAAGTCTTCCAATAAATGCAATTTCTAGTGAAATAAAAATTGATCCTTTTTCCCTGCAGCCATTATCATTGAACTTTTGGAGAACTAATCAATATATACACAATGGTCCAGCAATATATTTTGTAATTGACTCGATGGAGGGTTCAAAAATAATCCTTTACATAGGAGAGACAAATTTAGCAAATAAAAGATGGAAGGGAGAACATGACTGTAAAAATTACCTCATGAACTATAAAGAAGCCCTAGCTCATAACAACCTCTCAAATCACCAAGATATTCGTTTCTTCTTAGATGTACCTAAAGAAGTAAAATTAAGACGTAAATTAGAACAGCAACTGATATATTTATGGTTACCACCTTTTAATAAAGAAACTCGAGATAGGTGGACAACTACTTTCACAAATAACTAAAAGTTAATTAAATCCATTTTACAAATGCAATTTTCCACATTCAAAAAAAATCTAGATAACTGGCAAGGTGCTTCATTAATTTTTGGGGTTTTAGAGGAAGAAATTGCAAGCCAACTTGAAAATATACAATTTGTTGTTGACCCAAAATTATTACTAAAAAAAGTTACTCAAAAAAAATTCAAAGGAGAAAAAGGAAAAACTTTAAGCTTTGAATTTTTAGATCAAAAATTAGAAACTCTAATCATTGTTGGTCTTGGCAAATCAAAAGATCTAACTAAAAGTGATATAGAAAACTCCATAGGAAATCTAATCAGAAAAACTGTTGATAAAAATGAAAAAGTTAGCATCTTATTCCCTTGGGAATCAATAAATTCACAACTAGAAATAAATCAATTGGCAGAGTTAGCCAGATTATCTGCTTACAAGGACAATCGATTTAATAAGAAAAAAGATGAAAAGAAGGTTCTTAAGGAAATTGAGTTTTTGAATTTAAAAAAATTTAAGAATATTAGCTTTGAAGAGACAGAAAAAATATGTGAAGGTGTAGAACTAGCCAGAAGACTTGTAGCCGCTCCTCCAAATAGTCTTACACCTCAAGAAATGTCTATGCAAGCTTCTCAAATTGCTAAAGATCATGATTTGGAAGTAAAAATTTTAGAAGCAAAAGAATGTGAAGATTTAGGGATGGGTGCATATTTAGCTGTAGCGAAAGGTTCTGATCTAGATCCTAAATTTATACATCTTACTTTGAAGTCAGAGGATCCAATAAAAGAAAAGATTGCTCTTGTTGGGAAGGGTTTAACCTTTGATTCTGGAGGATACAACCTCAAAGTAGGTGCCTCACAAATTGAAATGATGAAATATGATATGGGCGGAAGCGCTGCAGTATTAGGAGCAGCAAAAGCACTTGGAGCTATCAAACCAAAGGGATTAGAAATACATTTTATTGTGGCAGCTTGCGAAAATATGATAAATGGATCTGCAGTGCATCCCGGAGACGTAATTAAGGCGTCTAATGGAAAGACAATTGAAATAAATAACACTGATGCAGAGGGTAGACTCACATTAGCTGATGCTTTAACTTACGCATCCAATTTAAAACCGGATTCAATAATTGATCTCGCCACTTTAACAGGAGCTATTGTTGTTGCATTAGGAAATGATATAGCCGGATTTTGGAGCAATAATAATGATCTAGCAAATGATCTAAAAGCTGCATCAGCCCAGGCTGGAGAAGAATTATGGCAAATGCCTTTACAAAAATCTTATAAAGAAGGTTTAAAGTCTCATATAGCTGATATGAAAAATACAGGGCCTAGAGCAGGTGGGTCAATAACTGCTGCTCTGTTTTTAGAAGAATTCTTTGATAAAGACATTAAATGGGCCCATATTGATATTGCTGGGACTTGTTGGACTGATAAGAATAAAGGGATTAATCCATCAGGAGCAACTGGTTTTGGAGTTAAAACTCTTGTTCAATGGATCAAAAATAAATAACTATATTTATAATCAGTCAGTCCAAAAATTTGTTGATCTAGCATTATCCTTCCATAATTTATCCAACCTCTGATCTCGCCCACATGAGAATCTATAGAACTTATATTTTAATTCATTTCTCTCAGCAAAATCCTGATGATATTCTTCAGCCAACCAAAATTGACCTTTTGATTTTAGTTCTACAGCTATTTTTTCTAATGGCACTTGCAACTCATTAGAGGCAGAAACAATTGCATTTTTTGCATCACTTTCCTCAGTTTCATCTTTGAAAAAGATCACTGGCCTATAAGAATCTCCACGATCACAAAATTGACCCTTGGCGTCCAAAGGATCAATATTTCTAAAATAAAGCCTAAGTATCTCGGGTAAAGTTACCAATTGGGCATCATAGTCCACTAAAACCACTTCCTGATGTCCTTCATGATTTTCGTAGGTAGGCTTTTGCAAATCTCCACCTGAATAGCCACTTTGCACAAAATTTACCCCCTTTAATGACTCTAAATCATGTTCTAAACACCAAAAACAACCTCCTGCAAGAATCAATTCCTCTGCAAAAGTACTTATAGGGTTTATAAATATTGAAAGAGCTATTATTAGAGGTAAGAAATATTTCATTTTTTTATTATAAAGTTTAAATTATAGAATTAATAATCTCTTTAGCCGCTCTCTGCACTACGCCCTCTTCACCTAATTCTTTTTTTAGAAAAGCATAACCTTTTTTTATTTTTATTTTTTCTGACTTTCTCTCAAGAATCCTACAAGATTTATAGAAGATTTTCTTTTCGTCAAACTCTCTCTGTACAAACTCAGGGATTATCAATTTATTAACTAATAAATTTACAGGGGAAATAAATCTTACTTTGAAATTGAGAATTTTTTTTGCTATAAAAGCTGTTACCCTACTTACTCTATAACCAACAATTTGCGGGATTCCATATAAAGCTAATTCCATATTAACTGTCCCAGATTTACAAAAAGCAATTTTAGTGAGTGAATAAATATAAGGCTTTAATTTTGTACTATCTTTATGAGAAATAACAAGTCCTTTAACTTGATATTTGCAAAAGGCTTTTTTGAAAATTTCATCAAAAGAGCTTCGACAGGAAGGAATATAGACAACCAAATTTGGATATTTTTGTTGTAATTTTTTAGCCGCTTTCATAAAAGTAGGTAATATATATCTTAATTCTTGAGGTCTTGAAGCGGGCATCAAAAGTAAAATATTTTGATCAGCGCGAAGGTTCAAAATAGTTCTGGCATCTCTCTTTAGAGGAAGTTTTTTTGTCAAATCAATCATGGGATGTCCAACCCACAAAACATTTCCTCCCCTCTTTTTGTAGAAAGCTGCTTCTCTCTTGAAAATCGCTAAAATTTTATCAGAAAATTTTATTAGATTCGTTGTAGTATTATTGCCAACCCTCCAAGCCCACTCTTGAGGAGCAATGTAGTAAAAAATTGGAATTTTAGTCTTCGATCTTTTTAATTTAGTTCCAATTTTTATATTGGGACCCATATAGTCAATTAAAATTAAGCAATCTGGAGGATATTTTTTTAGTAATTTATAGAACTTTTTTTGAATTCTTATTGTAGGAAGAATAAGAGGTAAAGCCTCCCAAATCCCTATTGCACTAATTGATGTGGTATCTTGAAGAATTTTTACACCTTCTTGCTTCATTCTTTCCCCCCCTAATCCACAAATTTCTAAATCTATGGATTGTTTTTTAGCTTCCTCTAATAATGCTTTTGATAACAAACTTCCGTGCAAATCCCCAGAGACTTCTCCAGTACTTATAAATATCTTTTTATTCATAAATTCACTATAGGCATTGGTCCTCGTCTTTCTTTAGATATTGACTCTTTTAAAAAATTACATAATTTTGCAGATGAAATATCTAATTCTCCTGTCATTACTTTTTCTAATGAATTTGAAATCGCATCGTTAGATTTAAAAAGTAGATTCCAAGTACTTTGAAGTAATTTTAAGTCAAAATTTTTATTCTCCATCAAACCACTTCTCTTAATTCCAATCCTATTCAAACCTCTCAATCTTCCTGGATGCCCTTCAGCTAAACAAAAAGGAGGTACGTCTCTATCTACTCTTGTCATTCCTCCAATCATTGCTAAATATCCAATATGCACAAATTGATGAACACCTAAACAGCCACCAATAACAGCTTTATCTTCAACTTTTACATGGCCTGCGACTTGAACACCGTTTGATAAAACTATCCCATTCCCAAGTTCACAATTATGGCCTATGTGAGTATAGGCCATCAACAAATTATTATTACCTATAGTAGTTCTTTCTCCTTCATCAGTTGCCTTATTAATAGTTACACATTCTCTAAAAGTATTATTATCTCCAATAATTACTTCTGTAGATGCACCTTTATACTTTAAATCTTGGGGGTCCATACCAATAAAAACGTTTGGGAAAACTTTGTTATTAATTCCAATTTGAGTTCTTCCAGAGATAACAGCATTTGGCCCTATTTCGGTTCCTTCCCCGATAATCACATTAGGACCGATAATAGCGCCTTGAGAGATAATGACCCCATTATGTATTTCAGCACCCGGATCAACAAAAGCATTTGGATGCACTTTCACGCCACTAGAACTCTTATTTAATTCGATATTTTTATTCTCCATATCTCTAATCAACTAATGAGAACATTAATTCGCCGGCACAAACCAATTTCCCATCGACATGTGCCTCTCCTTTAACCTTGCCAAATCTTTGTCTTTTAATGCTTAGCAATTCACAAGAGATAATCAATTGATCTCCAGGTAAAACAGGTTTTCTAAACTTTATATTATTTATTCCCGCAAAGACAAAAAGTCCTTTAGGAAGATCGGGCATTTGAGTTACTATTATTCCTCCAACTTGAGCCATTGATTCAACAATTAGAACTCCAGGCATTAAGGGCCTTTCAGGAAAATGTCCTTGAAATTGAGGTTCATTTATAGTTACATTTTTTATTGCAACAGCCCTCTCCCCAGGAATGTAGTCTATGACTTTATCAACAAGAGCGAAAGGATATCTATGAGGTAATAAACCTAGTATATTCTCTGAGGTGAGTTGATTATTTTCAATTGACAATTTCTTTTCCAAAACAATTAAAGATGAAGTTAATTTTTTAGCGATGAGGCCAATAAAGCATTCAAAGAATGCGATCCTTTATAAACTAAAATTTGGGCCTTAGGTAACCCTACCAAAGCCAGGTCCCCAATTAAGTCTAAAATCTTATGTCTTATAGGTTCATTATCAAATCTTAATGGTGGATTAACCCATTGATCACCATCACAAACCAGGGCATTTTCCAAACTTCCTCCTTTTATTAATCCAAGTTCGCTTAATTCTTGAAATTGATCCTTAAAACCAAATGTCCTTGCAGGAGCAATCATTTCAACGAAATTTTTTGGATTTAAATCAATCACAAAAGTTTGATTTCCAATCGCTTTGTAGGAAAAACTTATAGTGGATATAATTGTCGTTTTTTTAGAAGGAGTTGCCGCTATAACGGAGCCTTCTTTATTTAAAATTATTGATTTATTAATCTCATAAAAATAATTATCTGGTTTAGGTGCCTTTTTTATCCCAACTTCTTCAAAAGCTTTAACCCACTGTATAGCCGACCCATCTAAAAGCGGAATCTCTTTCCCATCAACCTCAATATGAATATAACTTAACCCGCACCCCGCCATTGAAGATAATAAATGTTCAATAGTATATAAATTTCTATCCCCTAATTTAACCGCTGTACAAAGCATTGTACTTCCAATTAAATCTTGAGTTAGTTTGTAAATCTCATTGGGCTTATCCCTAAAAGAGACATGATATCCTTCTTTTTCGTGAGAAGAAATTTTCACTCTCGTTTTTTCTCCACTATGAAGACCAACACCTTCTCTGGAAATAACACCAGCTAAGGTATAGCAAGAATCATAATTAGTAGGCCAAGAAAACACTTAAAACTTCCATCCAACTCCAAGTGTATATCTCCAATCTCCACTTAAGTCCTCACTTGCAACATCTAACCTTAATGGACCAATTGGCGTTTTCACTCCAACTCCCCCTCCAAGAGAATAACCAGATCCTGATTTCTTCAATAATTTACCAGGTTTACCTGGGACATCCTTTTGAGTTCCTAAATCACTTCCTGCATCAACGAATAAAGCTCCTGATATCATTCTCCAAACAGGAAATCTGTATTCTACTGTGCCTTCTACAAAACTTTTACTTACACCCAAACCACAAGATCCCCAACCTCTAACAGATGATGTCCCTCCCATACAAAATGCTTCATAAGGAGGCAAGTCCCCAAAGATAGTCCCAGCTTTAAACTGAAATCCAATAGCTTGAGGACAATCTTCGCTGACAAAATTAGTAGACTTACAAGCTTTGGTTAAATTTATAAATTTTGTTGGTATAAAAAATGAATATGAGGCCAACATCCTATTGAAAGTTGGGGAGTTTTGTCCCATTGAAAAAAATTGTTCAGTACCAAAGGTTAATTTATTTCCTGATGTTGGGTTTGAAGCATTATTCAAATTATTTCTAGATGTACTTGCAATAACACTTACTAATGTATTTTCTTCAGGGCATGATCCATCTTTTGGTGTAAATCCAATACAGATAATTTCGCTTATATTGCCTGTTGTTGGAGTCATATCACCATATGGTTTTTTATTTCCACTACCATCTATCATCTTTACTTTCTTAAAATTCATACCTGCAAGAACTTTCCATTTAGCGACTTTAAATGGATCTCCACCATTTAAAGGCCTTGAGAAAGAAAATCCCCCTCCAGTTTTTTCTAAAACTATTGACGAAAAAGCATCAGATGATGAAGTATTTTTATCATCTACAGCATATATTCTCCCATTATTTTCACTTTTAAATTCTTGTGGAGAGTCTCTACCTAGAAAAATATTAGTTCTAAAAGAAGTTTTATATTTATCTCCTTTTATCCATGGATCAGATAAAGATAAATTGTAAGTAGTTGAATATTCTCCAAAATTCAGGTTTAGATTCGTAGACCATGCTCTACCAAATGCATTAGTTTCCTGCAAACCAACAGTTGCAAAGATTCCTGAGCTATTGCTATAACCAAGTCCACCTGTTAATGATCCTGTCCTCACCTCGCTTAAATCTAAAAAAATTACAACTTTGCCAGGATTAGAATTATCAGGACCAAGCGACACCTTAACATCATCAAATAATGATGTAGAGTAAAGTCGACTGATATCAGCTTCTAATGTTTTTCTATTAAATACAGTGCCAGGTTTTGTTTTTAACTCTCTTTTTATAACCCATTCTTTTGTTTTTCCTTTTCTAGGTTTCCCATCGATAGTAGATTCACCATCTGACCCTAGGAATCTTAGTTTAATATCAGATACTGTACCCTCTAAAACTCTTAAATTAATCACTCCATCATTAGAAATTCTATTTGGCGGATAAACCCTGGCTAGCGAATAACCTTTCTCTACATACCAATTCTTAATTAATTCAATCTTATCGATAACTTGGTTTGTATTAATAGTAGTTCCATAGGAATTTTTAAACAGATCATTTACATCTTTTTCAGTAAAGATTGAATTTTCTGGGTTAATGACAACCTTTTTTAATATTGGATTAGGTACGACGGTCACTATCAGCCTGACCCCTAAAGGTCCATTTTCAGGTTTAATACTACGATCAGAAAACCACCCAGAGGCAATAATTTGATTGGAATCTCTCTCTATCATTTCCCTATTCACAACACTTCCCGGCCTTATTTTCATAGCATCATAGGCAGCTAATTCAAGTTTTCTCCCCTCAGGGTGATTTTCCCAACCTTCAATAATTATTTCTGATATTAAAACACTTTCTTGATTATTATTTTTTTTATTTTCTGCAATTAAGAGATTATTCTCCTTTTGAATATCAAAGTCTTGAATTAAACGATTCTTAATGGTATTTATTTCTAAATTTGTTCTTGAATGCTCAACATCATTTGGTAAATAACTAGCAGCTAACTCTAAATTGTTTGATATCAAAATCAAGGGAGAACAGGCAACATATGTGAAAACTTTTCTAAATTTTAAAAAATGTTTTTGCATAGTAATTTTGATTAATGTAAATAAATCTTTTTTTATTGAGTTGGATTAAATGAAATCATTAATTCTTCGGTTAATTTCACTGTAAGCTTCAATTAAACCACCTAAATCATTTCTAAATCTGTCTTTGTCTAGACTTACAATTGTATCATTTTTCTGATTGAGGTCCCAAAATCTACAATTATCGGGACTTATTTCATCACCGAGAAGTATATTATTTTTAATATCATAACCAAACTCCAACTTGAAATCTACAAGTTGAAGCTGAATGTTTTTAAAAAAAATTTTTAGTATGTTATTAATTTTTAAAGTTAAATCTGTTATGAAATTTAAATCTTTAGAACTTATTATGTTCATTAATTCAATTCTATCTTTTGTAAGTAGTGGATCATTAAGTTCATCATTTTTGAGATAAATATCAATTAATGGTTTTGCTAAAGTAGTGCCTGAATTAATAGTTGTTTGTTTACACAAAGAACCGTAAGCAATATTCCTCAGGACAATTTCTAAGGGAATGACTTTTATTTTATGTGCAATCATTTTATTTTCATTTTTAATTTCAATAAAATGAGTTGGGATATTCTCCTTTATAAGAAGTTCAAAAATTCTTGCACTTATGAGGCAATTAAGTTTGCCCTTTCCCTTAAATTTAGCTTTTTTTAACGCATTAAAAGCTGTAGCATCATCTTTAAATTCAATTATTACTTTATCTGGATCATCATGAGAAAATATTTTTTTTGCTTTGCCTTCATAAATTAATTCATATTTCTTATTCATTAATTTAAGACCTCATTATAATTACTAAAAGTACCATTTCTAATTAATATATTTGTTAGAAATCAACTTTTCAAAAAAGTTAATTCTATTTAACTAATTATTCATCTAAACCTCATAACCATCACAAAGTAAATTTATGAGTATTAAATCAACTAGGTTTAAAAACTTCAATAGACTAGAGAATATTTTAATAATTGGAAATGGTGGAAGAGAAAATTCTTTGGCATGGGCTATTCAAAAAAACGAAATCGTCAAAAAAGTTTATTTAATACCAGGTAACGCTGGATCAGAAAGAATAAGTAAATGTCAAAGAATAGAAGTTGATATCAACAATAAGAATGAATTACTTGAAAAGCTTGATTTTTTAAAAATAGATTTAATTGTTATTGGGCCAGAAATTCCTTTAGCTAATGGGTTAGCAGATTTTCTCCGCAAAAAAGATTTTAAAGTATTTGGCCCTGGTAAAGATGGAGCAAAATTGGAATATAGCAAATCATGGGCAAAGGAATTCATGCAAGATGCAAATATTCCAACTGCTAACTTTTGGAAAGTTAATTCTTTAGAGGAAGCTAAAAAAATTATCTATTCTTCATCCATTCCATTGGTAGTAAAGGCGGATGGTTTAGCTTCAGGTAAAGGTGTTTTTATTCCCGATTCAAAAGAAGAATGTTATAGAGCAGCTGAATTAATTCTAAATGGTAAATTTGGTGAATCTGGGAATTTTGTAGTTCTAGAAGAAAAAATTCATGGTCCGGAAGTTTCAGTTTTTGCTCTATGTGATGGAGAGAGATTTATATTACTTCCAACAGCTCAAGATCACAAACGTCTCAAGGAGAAAGATAAAGGTCCAAATACAGGAGGGATGGGAGCTTATTCCCCTGCTCCGCTATTAACAGATGATTACCTTCAGAGAATTATCAAAGAGATAATTGAACCGACAATAGATGAACTTAACAAAAAAAAGATTGACTATAAAGGGGTAATTTATTTTGGATTAATGATCACAAAATACGGACCGAAAGTTATAGAATATAATTGCAGGTTTGGTGATCCAGAATGTCAAACAATAATGCCTTTGATGGATCAAAATTTTGTACATCTTTTAGAAAAATGTTCTATGGGAAATCTCACTGGTGACGAAAGAATAGAGTCTTCCAATAAAGTTAGTGGTTGTGTGATAGCGACCTCAACAGGTTATCCTTACGAATATAAAACTGGCTTTCCAATAACAATAGGAAAGATTGATTCAATTGATTGTCAAATTTTCGACTCAGGAACTTCTTTAAATAAAAATGGTGAACTGTTAACTGATGGTGGAAGAGTCTTAAGCATCGTTTGTCAAGATAAAGATTTTGATAAAGTTTTCGAAAAAGCATACAAAAATTTAAATGAAATAGACTTTGAGGGTATTTACTTTAGAAGAGATATAGGTCATCAAGTAAGAGAAAACTTTTTTAAGGAGAATTAAGTTTATGGTTGATACAAATAATCGAGAAAGTAGAGAATATCAAATGACTGATAATGAAGATATTAAAAATAACTATTGGATAAATGGACTGATTGCCTGGTGGAGCGGGTTTAGTTTAAGAACAAAATTGTTAGCAATCGCTACTCTCGTTGTAAGTCTACTAATGACAGGAATAACCTTTTTTGCATTAAATAGCATACAAAGAGATGCAGGAATGAATGATACTAGATATGCTCGAGATCTTGGATTATTGTTATCTGGCAACGTCACAGAATTAGTCGCTAATAACCAAAAACAAGAAATTTCAAATGTAGCTGAAAAGTTTTGGAGATCAAGTCGAAATCTACGTTACATATTTTTTACTGATGCTGAAGACATAGTTCAACTTGGAATCCCTATTAGTGCCACTCCAACAAGTTCAGATAGTCAATTTCAGCTCACTAGAAGATTAAAACTACCTTCAGAATTAAAGAAAAGACCACAATTCCCTTTAATTAGGCAGCATGTTACACCTCAAGGTCAAGTAACAGATGTATTTGTCCCAATGTTATGGAAAGGGAAATATCTTGGAACTTTAGCTTTAGGAGTTACTCCTAATAAAAAAGCCTTAGCAAGTGCCGCACTAACAAGGGAAGTCACAATAGCGGTTTTTATTTCTATATGGGTTTTAGTAATACTTGGAGCTGTATTTAATGCATTAACAATTACAAGACCTGTCAGGGAGTTAGTAAGAGGTGTAAGGGAAATTTCTAAAGGAAACTTTAAATCCAGAATTTCTTTACCAATGACAGGAGATCTAGGGGAACTTTTAAATGGATTTAACAGAATGGCTACTCAGTTAGAAAACTATGACGAAGCAAATATTGAAGAGCTAAAGGCTGCTCAAATAAAGCAACAATCACTAATAGCTACTATGGCTGATGGTGCAATATTATTGGATTCAGAAGGAAAGATTGTTCTTACTAATCCCACAGCAAAAAGATTATTTAGATGGGAAGGAAGATTTCTAGAAGGAAAATATTTTTTAAATGAGATACCAGAAATTTTATCTAATGACTTACATACAAATATAGAATCTATTTTAAATAGAGAAAAGGAGAAAGATGATTTAAGGTTTAGCTTAGGAGAACCAGCTAGAACTTTAAGAATTGTCTTACAATCAGTATTAGATACAAACAAAGTTGAATTAAAAGGTATTGCTGTCACAATCCAAGATCTGACAAGAGAGGTAGAATTAAATGCTGCACAAAATAGATTTATTAGTAATGTTTCTCATGAATTAAGGACTCCACTTTTCAACATCAAAAGTTACGTAGAGACATTACATGATTTAAAAGATCAACTTTCTAATGAAGAGCAAATTGAATTTCTGGGTATTGCAAATTCAGAGACTGATAGGCTAACAAGACTTGTTAATGATGTACTAGATTTATCAAGATTGGAATCAGGAAAAATAATACAACTAGAAGAAATGGATATAAAACCAGCTATAGAGCAAACTCTCCGAAATTATAGACTTAATGCTACAGAAAAAAATGTCTCATTAGCACACGATATAGAAGAAACTATTCCTTCAATTCTTGGGAATTTTGATTTACTTTTGCAAGTTTTTGATAATTTATTGGGTAATGGATTGAAATTTAGTCCAAAAAATAGCAACCTAATGATAAGAGCTTATACTTGGCCAGATTCCTGTCCTGCCTTACCCCCAAGCAATAAAGATGGTGGTGCGCCTCAATGTGAACTAGTTTCACCATTACCAAAAGTTAGAATAGAGATCGCTGATACAGGTTCAGGAATATCTCAAGCTGATCAAGAAAAGATATTTGACCGTTTTTATAGAGTAGAGAATTCTGTTCATACTGAGCAAGGAACAGGTTTAGGTTTATCTATCGTCAGAGGAATAATTGAAAAACATGGTGGAGAAATCCGTATGGCTAGTGAATTAGGGGTTGGGACAACCTTCTGGTTTGATTTAGCCTTAGCACAATCTGATAAAGATGAATTATTGACTCAAACCATTAATAATATAGATAATTTTTCAAGAACTGAAATCAGTGAAATCAACTAATTATTTTCTAAACCTTTAAAAATATTTTGAACATTTTGATCAGGAACGACTCTATGAGGAGCACCACTAAATATCTGTTCGAAGTTAGAAAAAGAATCTTTTATTTCAGGGCCTCTATTAGTGATAATAAATTCCCTTATTCGTTTATCATGCCAAGATCCTCGCATTTTAAAAACATTTAGAGCTCTAGCCATTTCACCTTTTATCTCAACATATTGTAATAATAAAATCGTATCCGTAATTGTTGATATGTGAGAATCAGTAATAGAGTGGCTCCCCATGAATTCTTCTGCAGTATTAGTAAAGAAGCCAGCTATCTCCTCTTGTTTTGTATAACCAGTTACTGCGATTACAAACTGTCTGAATGCATTCAAACTTACACCTCTGGCTAATGCTGAGAGAGAATCTATTGCCATTCTCTTTGGTTTAAATTGATTAATTTGCGTTTTTATTATTTGTAAGTGATCTTCCAAACCAGTTGATTCAGGATATGCACATATAATTTTTAATAGCCCATCACTCTCCATCTTTTCAAAATCTATTCCCCAACTTGTGGCATTTCTAAGTAATTGGGCCCTGGATTCTTCATACGCGAAAAGTATTGCTCTTTCACTGTTGTTATAAGCATCTTCTACAAATTTTGATACTAACATTGTCTTACCTGTACCAGTAGCTCCAGTGGCAAGAATAATAGAATCTTGAAAATATCCACCACCACACATGTCATCAAGATCTTTAACTCCTGAACTAATCCTAATATTCGAAGATCTTTGAGTAAGTCTCATTGCTCCAAGGGCAAACACACTTATACCATCTATACCCATAGTGAATGGATATTCCCCTTTCATATGCACAGTACCTCTTAACTTCAAAACTTCTAAAGTTCTTCTCCTCTTTTCCGACTCTAGAACATTTCTTAATAAGACAACATTATCAGAAACAAATTCTTCTACTCCATATCTAGCAATAGGTCCGTAATCATCAACCCTTTCTGTAGTCATAACTGTTGTTACTCCTATTTCTTTTAATCTTGCAATCAGTCTAAATATTTCTCTTCTCACAACGTAAATAGCATCATATTGTTGAAAAACAGCAGTTATTGAATCTATTGCAACTCTTTTAGCTTTATATTTTCTAATTGCATAACTAATTCTCTCGATAAGACCAGATAAGTCAAAGTTACCAGCAACATCCTGACCATCAGGGTCAGGCGAAGCATCTAAAATAAAAAGTTTATTTTGATCAATTAATTCTTGTAAATCCCAACCAAAACTTGCGGCATTTCTAATGATGTCTAGAGGTGATTCCTCAAAGGTAACAAAGATCCCTGGCTCATCAAAATTACAAATTCCATGGTGTAAGTATTGCAGAGAAAAAACAGTTTTACCAGTTCCTGAGGTGCCACTAATTAGTGTGCTTCTAGATACAGGCAACCCACCCCTACATACATCATCAAAGCCTTCTATACCAGTAGGTAATTTTTGCACTTGCATTTTATTTGATTTACCAAATTTCTTATCTTTCATAGTTTTGATCTAAGGAAACTAAAAAAATCTTAATTTTAAAAAGCATTCTATATCTTACTTATCTCCACTATATTCAGTTTCAGTTAATTCATCAAAAAGTAGATCTAAACCAATTAAAACTTTCTCTCTATCAGAGAGGTCACCAATTATTCTTCTAACTGGGGGAGGTAAAATTTTAGCTAAGGTCGGAGTAGCCAAAATTTTATCTTCCTCTGCAAGTTGTGGTTGCTTAAGTACATCGATAACCTTCAAGGCATAAACT
The DNA here is from genome assembly GCF_902626525.1 of uncultured Prochlorococcus sp. Lineage (GTDB taxonomy): Bacteria > Cyanobacteriota > Cyanobacteriia > PCC-6307 > Cyanobiaceae > Prochlorococcus_A. The sequence continues at coordinate 39,195 of NZ_CACOFR010000003.1, read as the reverse complement.
CCTTTAAATTCATTTTCTAAGATTTCTCTTAAAGTGTTTAAAGCTCTCATTGAATTAGGGGTATTTCCAGCAACATAGAGTTTTAAAATATATGTTTTTCTTGCTGCCATTGTTATGGTCCCCTAAATAGATTTAAAAGATTAAAAAAAACCCTTGACTTATTACACTACAAAATAAGAAAATAAACAAACATTCCGATTGCTTATTAGGCTTAATCAAATTATAAATTTGAGCCTAAAAGCGTCTTTAAAACATGACAAATTCTAAAAACATCTCTAACAATTCTTATAAAAATAATGAATTGTATGCAATAGCAGAAACTTCAGGTCAGCAATTTTGGTTCGAAGTTGATAGATATTATGATATTGATAGGTTAAACGCAAAAGTTAAAGATAAAATAATACTAGAAAAAGTTTTACTTTTAAAAAATAAAGATTCAATTACTATAGGTAAACCTTATGTAAAAGACGCAAAAATTGAACTAGAGGTCGTCTCACACAAAAGAGATAAGAAAATTCTTGTATATAAGATGCGCCCCAAAAAGAAGACAAGAAGAAAGATGGGACATAGACAAGAACTAACAAGAGTTATGGTAAAATCTATATCATTAGGAAAACCTTCACCTAAATCTTCTTCTAAAAAGGAAGCTATTAAGAAGGAAACTAAAACAAAATCTTAAAAAACAAAGAATTAAACATTTCTAATGGCACATAAAAAGGGAACAGGTTCTACCAGAAACGGAAGAGATTCAAACTCTAAAAGATTAGGTGTAAAAGCTTATGGCGGAGAAAAAGTAACTGCTGGATCAATTTTGATTCGTCAAAGAGGGACCTCTTTTCTTCCAGGAATCAATGTTGGCAAAGGTAAAGATGATACGCTTTATGCACTGAAAGAAGGCACTGTGAGTTTTGAAAGTATAAAAAGAAATCTAAGAAATAGAAAAAGAGTAAACATCGTCATTTAAATTTCTTATAAGCTCTTGTAGTTATAAGGATAGGATGAAAAACTTCTAAAAATTTAGATTGAAGTTTTTCAAAAAAGTTTTCAACAATAAGACTGTCGTCAATATGGAATGGGTATTCATTTTTTTCACCTTTATAGAAATACCAATTGAATAGAGCAATTGAATTAGAATGCATAATCTCATAAAAGATTTCAATCTGAGAAGCTGGATCAGCAAGATGTTCTAAGACATCAAGGCAAACAATCGTATCAAATATTTTTATATTGGTTTCTTTGATTGTCCTACAAAAAGTAAGTTTATTTTCTACTCCTAATTTCTTAGCCCTAAATTCAACAAATTTCCTATTTGTTTGATTGATGTCTACAAAGAATACATGCTTTATATTTGAAGACATAGCATTAGCCAATGCATGGGTTCCAATCCCTCCCCCAAAATCTAAAACCAAATCTCTTGAAAATCTCTGCTGAAGTTTTAAAGTATCAGCGATATAATCTTTACTTGTAATATGCCAAGCAGCTAAATCCGCTAGATGTCTATCCCCAACAATATCAGTATAAAAATCTGACACATTACCAAGAACATCGCCAGGATGTAAATTAGCCAAATTCATCTTTGCATTTTCAAGAAAACCCTCTAGATCACATTCTTTGATAGATAAGAATTCGACTAAATGAGATTTCAAATTAAAAGCATCATCTAAGAACTCGCTTATTATTAAATTATTTTTTTTCAATTTCTTATGTTAATTCCCTATACTAAAATGATAAATTAATTAGAAATCTTTATCAAAGTATTCTTAATATTAGAAATGGAAAATAATAATGGATTCTTAATAATTAATAAAGAAAAAAGATGTACATCCCATGATTGTGTTAAACAAATAAGAAATTTGTTAAATACAAAAAAAGTTGGTCACACAGGGACTCTTGATCCTCAAGTTACAGGTATCTTACCAATTGCGATAGGAAGTGCAACTAGATTTATTCAATATCTTCCGCAAGGTAAAATTTACATAGGACAAATTAAGTTAGGTATTAGAACAAACACTGATGATATTGATGGCAAAATAATTAATCAAAAAGATTGGCCAAAAATTTCTAATGAAGAATTAGATCAATATTTAAATCATTTTAGAGGAATAATTAAACAAATTCCACCAAAAGTATCTAGCGTGCACGTTAATGGTGAGAGAGCTTATAAAAAATTTTTTAATAATGAAAATTTTGAATTAGCACCTAGAGAAGTAAAAATAGATGAGCTAATATTAATGAATTGGGACCAACTAAATGGAATAGTAGAAATAAAAATACAATGTTCCTCAGGTACATATATAAGATCAATTGCTAGAGATTTGGGAAAAGTTCTGAATTCCGAGGGTTGTCTTTTCTTATTAAAAAGAATTTCAGCATCAGGATTTCATGAACAAAATTCCATTAAAATATCTGATATAAAAAAAGATAAAAATAATCCCAGAGATTTTATTATTCCTACAATTTCTGCCCTTAATCATATCCCCACATTTTTTTTAACCGGTGAAGATGAAATCAATTTTTGGCAAACTGGAAGAGCTATAAAAGTTGATATTAATGAATTTAATAAAATCAATATTTTTGATGATAAAAAACCTATAAAGGTTATAGATGATAATAAAAATCTTCTTGGTATAGGTTTTTTAAATAAAGAACTAACATGTATAAATCCAAAATTAGTTCTTAATGCAAAATGATTTTTATAAAAAATACCTTTTAAAAGATTTTATTTTAACCCCTTTATAAAAATGTTTTAGTATTTCCTCAGCTTTGGCTCCCTTAGAAGCCAAGTATCTTGCTCCCCATTGACTCATTCCTACACCATGCCCATATCCATATCCTGTAACAACTAAAATCTTTTCTATTTTAGGGACTTTATTCAAAGGCTTTTTTGGAATTATTAATATTTGATTAATGTTTATTATTGATGGATCTTTAATTTTATTAAGGGTAACAATATTATTTAAATTCACATTGTATCGAACAGCAATATCAAATAAACTCTCACCCGGTTTAACAACATGGGTTGTAGGGTTATTTTCTAATGTTGAAGCTGATAATAGTTTGGGGTTTTCATTATCCGATGGGGTTTCATGATCTTCAACTAATTTAAATCTGACTAAAGTACTGTTAAGATTCAGCCTTTTACGAATATCTGTTCCTGATAATTGATTCGATCCAAACTCACCTTGAATTTTTACATTTTTTACTCTTCCTGTATTAGTTATGTTTAAAATCTCAATTTGTTTTATTCCTCCAGTACTTGGAAATAATTTTTTCAATTCTTCATTTGCAAATGTTTTCTGCCATCTAAGTTTAGGATTGTTTTTATCAAAGTCTTTAACGCTAGATAAATATGGATATTCATTTCCCCATACATCTTCACTATTTTCAGTCATACCAGCTGAACTACTATGAAATAAAGAATTAATTAGTTTATTTTTATAGATCAAAACTAATGAATTTGTACTATTTACAGCTTTTGTAGTTCTGTATGTTCTTGCCTCAAGTCCACTATAGACCTGATTGTTATTTGTAGAATCAATATCATACAGAGCATTTCCTCTTTGTTTTAAAGCATAAGTTCTTGAAGCAATTGCTTGAGCTTTCAATGCTTCCATTGGCCATTTAGTTGGCATCTCAGAACCAACTACGCTAGTCAGATAATTTTCAACACCAAGAATATTAACTACCAATATCTTATTATGAAGTACAAAAATCTTTAATTTACCTGAGTATCTTTTCTGACCAACCCAAATGCCTCTGACATCTGAAGTTTCCACTACAAAATTATCCTTATTCTTAAGATCATAAACTTTTTGTTTGTTTTTATCAAAAAACATAAATTTTCTATCTTTTTCTAGTTTTAAAGTTAAACCTTTAAATTTTTTATTAGAAAATCCTTTACCTTCAAAAGTTAATGGGATTGATCTATCTGATCTAATCCTAATTTTTGTATTTTTTGAAATTAAAACCTTTATAGTTGGTAACCTCGAGGCATATAAAGATCTTGTCTGAAAAACGCCAAAATTTATAATTAATATAAAAAAGAAATTATGAGTAATTTTTATTAATTTAAATGTCACTTTGTTTAAAAACGAACTCTTAATTTGCCTAAGTTTGACTAAAAGTCTAGATTTAATCCAGATTTCAAAATAAAAATATCATTATAAGTGAATATCACCTTCTTAGGAACGAGTTCAGGAGTCCCTTCCTTAACGAGAAATGTTTCTTCCTTAGCTCTCAAATTATCTCAATCTTCAGAAGTTTGGCTTTTTGACTGTGGAGAGGGAACACAGCACCAAATAATGAAAAGCAATATTAAATCTTCGCAAATTAAAAAAATATTTATTACTCATATGCATGGAGACCATATTTATGGTTTACCTGGCCTTTTGGCTACCTTAGGTTTATCTGGAAATAGTAAGGGTATTGAAATTTATGGTCCAACAGGACTGCGAAGTTTCATAAATTCTGCTCTTAGTAGTAGTTTTTGCAAATTGTCATTTCCATTATATTTCGTAGAAGTTGAAAATTTTGCATCTGAAAATAAACCTTTATTTGAAAACAACAAAATAAAAGTAAATTGTGCCCGCCTTAAACATAAAATACCCGCCTATGGTTTTCGAGTGAGCGAAAAAGATAAGCCAGGTATATTTGATATCAAAAAAGCAGAGTCTTTAAAAATAGCTCCTGGACCAATCTATTCAGAATTACAACAAGGTAAAAAGATCTCATTAGCTGATGGCAGGATATTTGATGGGAAAGACTTTTGCGGACCACCTAGAAAGGGTGAAAGTTTTGTTTATTGCACAGATACTGTCTTCAGTGAATCAGCGGTGTCATTATCAAAAAATGCCGATTTACTTGTACATGAATCTACATTTTCCCAAGAGGATGAAAGCATGGCCTTTAAAAAATTACATTCCACTACAATCATGGCGGCGAAAACAGCATTATTATCAAATGCAAAAAAATTAATTATTACTCATTTTAGTCCAAGATATACCAATAGAAATTCAATTACCCCAAGCGATTTGCTTAAAGAAGCGCAAAAAGTTTTTCCCAATACTCACCTTGCCAAAGATTTTCTAACTGCAGAAATCAAATAAACTGCAACAGTTCGTGAGCAGAAGGGTTGTAAATGGCCAACCCATGAAATAATAGTCATAGGTTTATCTATTAGATGTTGATCGAAATGGTTTCTTTTTTTTCATCACTACATAAGTCTTTAAAAAGACTATTTATTTTTCTTCCTTTAATTATTGGTTTACTTCTTAATCCAATATCTGCAAAAGCACTTTATCCCAGTGATCCTTCATCAGTTGACGTACTAAAAGATGATCTTCATGGTGCTGATCTTCAAAATACTGAATATGTAAAATATGATTTATCTAATCAAGATTTAGGTGAAGCTAATCTTCAAGGTGCCTATATGAGCGTAACAACTGCGAAAAATTCTAGTTTTAAAGGAGCTAATATGAAGGACCTTATTGCATATGCAACACGATTTGATAATGCTGATTTTACTGATGCAAATCTCACTAATGGTGAGCTAATGAAAAGTGTTTTTGATGGAGCAATTATAGATGGGGCAGATTTTACAGATGCTAACCTTGATTTAAAAACAAGAAAATCTCTCTGTGAAAGAGCCACTGGTACTAATTCTCAGACAGGTGTAAATACAGCAGACAGCCTTGAATGCGCAGGCCTTAAAGGATATACCCCTCCAAAACCAAAAGCCTAATACTAATATTCAAGTTATTAAACTTTAGAGGGGTAGACATTACTAGGCTCTTTTGAGCCTGGTTTTTTGCTGTACCACCATTCTTGTATCTCAGAGGAAAAATTCTTTGAAAAAAAAGTAATTACAGTTTCAACAGGCTTTGAACCAGGTTCCAAAATTTGAACCGAATATGAGGGACATTTTCTTGAAGCCATATCTGCTACGAATCTAGAACCTATTCTTCTCCAACTCGGCTCCTTACTTCTCCAAGCAAGCCTTGAACAAGGCCAAGGTAACTCCTCCCTATCATATAACCTACAACATGGTCCAATAATCTTATAACTGTACTGGCCGCCATGACTTGATTGAACACTTCCAGTCCTAAAAAATTCAAACTTATTCATTGTCACAAAAAAAAACCACCTTTTTAGAGGGTGGCAGAGAAATAAAAAATTATCAACTCAAATAAGTTAATTTTTTATAATTAATACAAATCCTCCTCAGCGTGAGTTGTAATTGTCAAATCGGAAGTTGGATATGCTACACAGGTAAGCACAAAACCGGCTTCTAATTGATCATCATCTAAAAAACTTTGGTCTGATTGATCAACACTACCTGATGTAACTTTCCCAGCACATGTAGAACAAGCTCCAGCTCTACATGAGTAAGGAAGGTCGATACCCTGCTCCTCAGCTGCGTCTAGAATGTATTGGTCATCGGGCACTTCAATAGTTGAATTTAGACCTTCACCTTCGCTGATGAGTGTAACTTTGTAAGAAGCCATTTTAAAAAATTGTTGATAAAAAGTACCTATCAATTACATTTTTAACACCGATTAGATCGATATGTGAGATTTTGAAGTAAAAAATGACACAATAAAATGTATTAAGGAGTATCAATAAGAAAAACTTATATTTAGGTTGAATTCTTAGCCTTTTGCGCAGAAATACACACCCAATCTTTTCTAGATGATACATCTAATAATTTCAAGTTATTTTGAATTAATATTTTTATAATTTCATCTTTTTGTGAATTAAGAATTCCACTAAAAATTACTTCCCCATTTTGTTTTAAACATTTATAAATATTTGGAATCATTTCTTTTATTACTTCAGCAAGGATATTACATAAAACAAAATCAAATTTTTTGAGTTGATATTGTAAAATCACCTCATTAAAAGATCCCAAATATGTGTTTAATTTATTTAAGTTACCGAAATTTAGTTGATAATTAGAGTTAGTAGAATTAATAGCTAAATAATCATTATCAACTGCACAAACCTCTTTAGCACCTTTTAATCTTGCTGCAATGCTTAAAATCCCGCTTCCACTGCCAATATCTAATATTTTTTTATTAGAAAGTGAAATATTATCGATTTTTTCTAAACATAGGAACGTCGAGGGATGACTCCCAGTACCAAAGGCTGCTCCAGGGTCAATCTTGATAATCTTTTTTTTCGCAAATTTTTCATTCAGATTTATCCAACAAGGCAATATTAAAAAATTATTCCCTACTAATTGAGGAGCCCAATATTTTTTCCAGCTTGTTAACCAATCCTCCTCTTTAATAATTATCCAGTCAAATAGTTCTCTCTTAGTATCATTAAAATTAAGAAGTTTGCTAATCATTTTTTCAAAATCAAGCCTAGAACTCTCATCCCATTCATCAATTGGGAGCCATATATTTACTTCTTTTTTTTTTTCAGTTTTTATCAAATATTCAAAAGAGAAACTAAAAATCCCTAACTCATTTAATTTCCAAATAACAATTTCTTCAGAATCGCTTTCTATTTGAAAGGTTAGTTTATACCAATCTTTAGTTGCCATACATTTAAATAAGAATTATTCATAAAGTAACCGGATTAGCGCTAGTAATTCCCTCTACTTCAATAATGGCGTCAAGCAACTTGTTAGGTATTGGATCATCAATACTTAAAACCATAACAGCTTCCCCCCTAACAATTTTTCGTCCAACTTGCATGGAGGCAATATTAACATTATTACTCCCTAATAAAGAACCCAGTTTCCCAATAATACCGGGCATATCTCTGTGCCTCGTAACTAACATATATCTGCTTGGCGATACGTTAACTGGATATTGATCGATACTAATAATTCTCAATTCTCCATCAGCAAAAATACTGCCTGCTACGCTATGGTCACCATTATCTCCATAGGTTGTTAATTGAAGCGATCCACTAGCAAATTCAGGCCTTGCCTCATCTTTATTCTCGACGACCGAAATCCCCCTTGAATCTGCCTCTAGAGAAGCATTCACATAGTTAATCCTGTCCCCCAAAGCTTTACTTAGAAGACCCTTTAGACTAGCTATAATTAATGGCTGAGAAGGAAGTTGAACAAATTCACCTTGAAGCTTTACCTCTAATTTCTGAATCTGTCCCCCTGAAAGCTGACTCATAAGTAGACCCATTGTCTCTGCCAACTGTAAATGAGGCTTAAGGCTATCCATAATGTCAGGGCTTAAACCAGGAATATTAACAGCAGTTCTAGCAGACAAACCAAGCAAAACATCTCTTATTTGTTCAGCAACGTCAACAGCTACATTTTCTTGAGCTTCTTTTGTAGATGCTCCTAAATGAGGGGTAAGAATAAGATTTTTTTTAACTTTTAGAAGTGGTGAATTAGACTCCAAGGGTTCTTTACAAAAAACATCTATTGCTGCTCCTCCAATCAAGGATTTATTTAAAGCATCTGCTAATGCTTCTTCGTCAATTAAACCTCCTCGAGCACAATTAATTAATTTTGCGCTACTTTTCATACTTTGAAGCACCTTAATATTTACTAAATTCTCTGTCTCTGGCGTGCGAGGCAAATGCAAAGTCACATAATCGGATTGTTGGAATAAGACATCTAGTTCAGAAAGTTTAACTTGTATTTGTTGAGCTCTTTCATTTGAAACAAAAGGATCATATCCGTAAACCTCCATTCCTAATGCATTAGCAACTTTCGCTACATGAGCGCCAATTTTTCCTAGACCTACAACTCCTAATTTTTTCTTAAAAAGTTCATTCCCAACAAATTTTTTTCTTTCCCATTTACCTAACAAAGTACTGTTATTAGCAATTGGAATATGCCTAGATAAGGACAACATCATAGCTATTGTATGTTCAGCAGCAGCTATAGTATTTCCTCCTGGTGAATTAACAACAAGAACTCCTTTTTGCGTAGCAGCTTTGACATCTACATTATCAACTCCTACTCCTGCTCTTCCAATAATTCTAAGTTTATTTGAAGAGTTAATAATTTCTTCTGTCACTTGAGTACCTGACCTTATCATTAAGGCATCATATTCGTCGATGATTGATACTAACTCAGAGGTTGAAATTCCTATTTTCTGATCAACCTGAGCAACTTGTGAGAGAATATCTATTCCTGTTTGATCAATTGGATCTGTAATTAGAACTTTTGTCATTTAAGATAGGTTCTTTAATCTTTTACTTTAACTTAATCTATAGTGTATGTATCTTATTTTATTAATTTGAATAACACACAAACATTTGAGGAATGAAATTTGACTAAAAGTATTGTGATATTTGAAAACATTGATGAATGTATAAAGCTATTTAATGTTTTTAAAGAAAAATCAGTAATGCTTTCTGAAGCTATTTTGATCCCACCATTAAGTGAAAAAATATCTTCAGATTACACCGATTTGCTAAATTCGAAATCAAATATATCATTTAAGTTTCAAAAATTTGAAGATATAAGAATCTTAAATCCTAAACTTGATAGAAAGATCAGACAAAAAGATATGAGTAAATGGCTAATGCCATTTGGTTTTATCGCTGGCATAGCTTTTTCTAACATGACAAATTTATCTACTTTCAGCTTTCTTGGTTTAAATAACATCGGGGAATCCTTAATTGGAGGTCTTTTAGGAATGAGTTCAGGATATTTAGGAAGCATAGTTTCTTCTGCAAGTATCAACATTAATAGAAATAAAGAGTTGAGATCAATTATTAAATTTAATAAAGAGGGTAAATGGCTTATTCTGCTTGAAAATCAAATTGGGACTGAATTACCTTGGGCTTTAATAAAACAAACAGAAGCAAAAGATATAATTTTTTTAGAAGGTTAAATGATTGACTTAAAAGAAATCTTAAGAAATTCAAACTATAAAAAAGAAACAAAGGAATTAATAAATATTGCCAACTTAGTTTACAAACACTGGAAAACTTATTGGACTGGATTTAATTCGACCTATGTTTGCGAGGAGATTTTAAAAGATTTTGAAAATATAAATGATTTCAAATTTTTTGTTTATGGAGGATTTCCCTCTTCTCAAAGATCAAGAATAGCTTGCTTTAGAGAAGATAATATTCCTGAAGAGGATACACTAAAAAGAAATTTTCCAGCAAAAGGAATACAAATTAACGGCAATTTTTTATTTGATAATGCTACGCAAGATGACTTTAGATCCCTCTTAATTGAAAATGGGGTAAATGAAAAAAAAATTGGAGATGTATGGAATATTGGCGATAGAGGAGCACAAGGAATAATTGATAATTTAGATATTGAGCATCTAAGTGAAAAGATTTTTTATTTGAGAGACGTAAAAGTAAAAATTAATGTAGTAGGTATAGATGAATTACAAATACCTACTGGAAGATTAAAAAAACTTGTTAACACTGTAGAAGCTTCAACAAGATTAGACGCTATAGCTTCAGCAGGCTTTCGGATATCCCGAACCAAAATTATTGAAAGGATAGAAAATGGAATGCTCAGATTAAATGGGAACAAAGTTAATAAGCCAACTATTAATTTAAAAATTGGCGACAAACTACAACTTGAAAATAAAGGATTTATCGAAATTCTAGATTTAGAAATCACCAAAAGAGAAAGATGGAAAGTTAAATTACTTAGAAAATGAAACTTAACCTGCTATTTTCTTATAAGGGGTATTAAAAAATCCTCAATTTGGGCGATTAGCTCAGTGGTAGAGCACTACCTCGACACGGTAGTGGCCACTGGTTCGAATCCAGTATCGCCCATCAAAATTTTTGACGACCTAGGTTATATCCACAGAAAATAATTTCATTTTTTAGATTATTCAAAAAGATGAAACTTAATCAAATAATTAATCTTCATAAAGGTCTCACTGCGTTCGTAGTTTTAGGACTTATGGTATTTTTTGATAATTTTACAATCGCGCCCTACGTTTATTTAGCTCTGCATGGTACTTATGGTTTACTTTGGCTACTTAAAGAAAAGATATTTCCGGATCCTTACTTTAAAGAAAAAATCAATTTTTTAACTTCAGTTACTGGTTTTATTTTCCTTGGAAGTTACTGGATAGCTCCCTTCATTCTTATTTCATCTCAAAAATCTGTTCCAAATGTGGTAATAGCTGCATCTATATCTATAAATATAGTTGGTGTGTTTTTACACTTTGCTAGTGATGCCCAAAAATATTTTTCTCTTAAATTAAAAAAAGATTTAATTAAAGAAGGATTTTTCAAAAATATAAGAAACACAAATTATCTAGGGGAAATCTTAATTTATCTATCATTTGCTATCCTCTCAATGAGTCTCATTCCATTAGTAATCCTTGCAATATTTTTCTTTATAGTTTTTCTACCAAGAATGATAAAAAAAGATAAATCGCTTACAAAATATAATTCATTCGAAGAATATAAGAAAAAAACTGGTCTTATTCTTCCTAAATTAAATGCTTGAAAACAACTTACCAAGTTGGAGACAAAATTTAAAATCTTCTCAAAAAAAAGAGGGTAAATTACCTTCTACAAAATGGATTCAGCTTGCAACAGTTAGCGAAAAAAATGAGCCGAGATTAAGAACAGTTGTTTTCAGGGGATGGCATAAAGATAGTTCAATGATTATTTTTACAGATAGAAGAAGTGAGAAAATTGAGCATATAAAATATAACCCTAATGCAGAAATATTATGGTTTTTTTTGAAAACCAAATCACAATTTAGATTCAAAGGGAAAATAAGTGAATTAAGTGATAACAAAAATTATTGGGATAAATTATCAGAAAAATCAAAATCTTCTTGGTTTTGGGGATCTCCAGGAGAGAAAATAAACCCAAAAGTGCAATCTACTTATGAAGTATTATCCAATACACCCAAATCAGAAAATTTTATAGTACTAAATTTTGAAATTGATTCAGTAGATCTTCTTAAATTAGAACAACCTATTCATAAAAGATATCTATGGGAAAAGATTAAGAAATGGGAAAAAATTGAAATCAATCCTTAAATATTTCTAAATTGTATATTTAGGTTGAAAAAAATATAGTAATCGGTCAGTTTAAAAAAAGAATATTATTCATATGAGTTTCTCAGAAATTCCAGAAAACCCATTTATATTTTTATCTTGGGTGACGGCTTTAGGATTTTTCATAAGCCTTTCTGAAGCAACAATTAAGATAAAACTTGAGAAAAGGAATAGCTATCGCAAAAGGTTAGAACTAATTAATAACCTTTATCCTAAAGAATTAGCTTGAAGTGTCTGAGAGTATGTTCGCTTGAAGAAATTGAAATAATCCTCCTTTACTTACCTCTTCTTTAATTTCTTCTTTCTTAGAGGATTTTGATTTTGTTGAAGATATAATTTCTTCTTGATCTTCAGATCTCAAGATTCTAATAATAACTTCATCCAAAGAGAAATTACCAGGTCCTGTTAAAGCAATTGAAGTGGCCGAAGCAAAATATAGGAGTAAAAGCTCTAGTAAAAAAATATTAAAACCTGCAGTAACAAGTGCGTGGTATATAGCGACAGAAATTGTTCCTACAATAGCCAAAGCTCCAAATCTTGTAGCTAAACCGATAATAAGTAACCAACTACCTCCTATCTCTGAAAATGCTGCTATGTATGATAAAAATATTGGAAATGGAAGATGTAAAGGTCTGACAAAAGCATCTGCAAAATTTTCTATATTTGCTAATTTTTCATAACCGTGGTGAATGAGGACAGTTCCTGTTATGACTCTAAGAATTAATAAAGCAGTATCTTTGCTAAACGACTTGGTAAGAATTGTTGAAAGCACTATAAAAAATTTATCCTTAAGTAAAAATAACTAGTCACAGTCCCCATCGTGGATTAAACAGCAAAAGTCATAGCTAATTAAGTATTTATACTTAGCCAGCTCAGGGGTTCTTTTCTGGTTATGAGTTCACCTAAGTTAAAAATTATTTTTTGCATAATTTTCTAATATTCTCTGATTTATTTTCGGGATATTTTCTTTAAACTTAAAAAACCCTTTTTTGGCGAATTTCCACGCAAATAAATCTTCATCTCTCACAAGATTAAAAATATTTTTATTGTGTAATTTTTTAAAATCAGTTATAAAGTCATAATTTTCTCCAACCCCAGGATAGATAATATCTATTTCATTAATATTTTTAAGTGAAATTTCCAGTGAATGAGGATCAATCTGTTCAACATTATCAAATTGCTCTACAAATTCAGAGACTAGATCTTGTTTAAATTTTAAAACAGCTTCAGACAATTTAATTTGTCTTTGTTCATTTTTTAATAGTAGGATAAAAACTTTTTTGTAGCTTGGAAGTAAATTTTTAAGGGTTGCAAGGTGTAGATCATTTTCAAACATAATAAGATTATCTGATTTAGGATACATATTATTTTTATAAATCTCATCTTCTAGTGGAATTTGATCTGATTCCTCAAGAAAAATTTGTTTGTTAATTATTTTTTCTACAGTGAATCTATTATTAGAAAATTTCCTAAGGTTTGAAGATGAAAAAAGATATTGCTTTCCTTTTGTCTGCAATCCGCCGACCCATCTCCAACTGAGGAGATTTGAGGCGGCATCACCGTCAAACAGATACTTAAAGAAAAACTTTGCTCCTAATTGCCATGGGAGGCCTAAATTAAAAATCCAAGTACTCGCAAACCACATTCTTGTGTGATTATGCAAATAGTTATGTTTTTTTAATTCAAGTACCCAAGAGTTAAAAAAATCTAATTCTGTATTTCCATTAATTGCACGTTCATAAAGCTCATGATCATATTTAAGATTTTTTTCTGAAATAAAATTTTGCCATACTTTCGGTCTATTTTCCATCCACCCTTTCCAGTAAACTCTCCAAAAAATTTCTTCAACAAATTTAGTTGGATTTTTAATTTTGTATTTACTTTTAATATCATGAACTAGTTCATATTCTGAAATTATTCTATGTGTGACAAAGGGTGATAATTTTGAAACTGAACTTTCTGTATTTGGCCCAAAATCAAAATTTCTTAATTTTGCATAATCATTGATTTTATATTTGGCAAATTCTTCCCAAATATTTTTAGCTTTTAATAAAAATGACATTTTCTGATAAATTTTAAAGTTTTTAGGATTAATATTAACTTCGAAAACTATTTTAAAATTAAATTTAAAAATTTTACTTTTTCATTTTTAAGTAAATATGTTTGATTGAAGTATTTAATTTAAGACTCCTATTATGTACATTTTATACACTTAATTTACTCTCTGCGTAGGAGGATATTTAGTTGTCAATTACTTTTAAGATCTAGTTTTAATTTTTTTCTTAAGATTTTTAAATAAGAAAAAATTTTCTAGAAGATTTTTAAATATTTTCTAAAATATTATGAATAATTTATTAGAAAAGAATGTTAAGTATCTTGATGAGCAATATAGAATCGGTGAAAGAGTTATATCGGATAAAGCCTTTAAACAACTTGAAAAGCTATTTATACCTGCTGATACAAAATATGACTATTTTAATCAAAGAAATAAAATAATCTTACCGAAATTAGCAAAAAAAAATTACAAAGATTTTTTGGGAAGTTTATTAACAAAAACAAGATTAAGTATTCAACCAAAAATTGACGGTTGCGCTATTGCAATTAGATATATTAATGGCAAGTTTAATAAGGCTATTACAAAAAGAGGATTTGATGTCTCAAGCAAGATTAAACAAATTAAAAATGTCCCCGATTGTATTCCTATCAAACGAGATTTTCAAATTAGAGGTGAACTTTACGCGGCAAACCATATTGCCGGAATTTCCAAAAAAATTGCAGGAAAATACCTCAATGATAAGCAAGGGATTGGAGAAGGTCTCAGCTTTTGCTGTTTCCAAATACTTAATGGAAGACTTAACCAATATGAAACCCTTAACTATCTTAAAAAATGTGGCTTCTGCACCCCTCACAGTTACTTCACAAATCTTACAAGCGAAATCGAAATATATAAAAAAAATTGGTTAGAAAGAAAAATATTTGCGAAATATCCAACTGATGGGATAGTTATTAAAATAAATAGTAGGAAACTGCAGTTACTTAGAGAGATGAGTCTATCGCAAAATAAAGAATGGCAATACGCAATTGAAAAATAATATTAAATAGTACCTTTCAAAAGATCTCACGATACTTATTTCCAGTATTTACACTAAGACAGTATTTAAGGTTGGTTTAAAACCAAAGCAATTTGTAGATTTACTTAATGAATGCCACTATTTCAAGAACTAAAATTTCCAACTGGGGTACATCTAATATCCCTAATCTTGTGGGCAAAACAGCACTAATTACTGGTGCTAATAGTGGTCTTGGATACTACACGGCAAAAGCCTTAGCCGAAAAAAATGCTCATGTAATTATAGCCTGTAGATCTATTGAAAAGGCTAATCAAACTATCAAAAAGCTAAAAGCTTTTAATTCAGAAGGATTATTTACACCTTTAGAATTAGATTTATCAGATTTAAAAAATGTTATTGAAGTTCAGTCCAAAATTTTTGATCATTTTGAAAATTTGGATTTACTAATAAATAATGCAGGCATAATGCATCCGCCTAAAACACTAAGTGCCCAAGGCTATGAAATACAATTTGCAGTTAATCATTTAGCTCATATGCTTTTGACCCTTAAGCTTCTTCCAATTATTGAAAAAAAAGAGGAATCTAGAATAGTGACGGTTACTTCTGGTGCACAATTCTTTGGCAAAGTTGGTTGGGAAAATCTGAAAGCAGAGAACTACTACAACAAATGGGAATCTTATTCCAATAGTAAATTGGCAAATGTAATGTTCGCTTTGGAATTAAATGAGAACTTAAAACACAAAAATATACTTTCTTTAGCTGCTCACCCTGGAATAGCAAAAACAAATCTTTTTACTGCTCAAAAACCTAAACCTAGTCTAATAGAAACAATTTCTATGGAATTATTTAGCCCTATTTTTCAATCAGCTGAGATGGGTGCTCTACCTCAACTTTTTGCCGCTACTTCCCCAGATGTAAGAGGGGGTGATCATTATGGTCCAAAATTTAATTTCAGAGGTCATCCAAAATTATCCCCTACCTCTCCTTTTGCCACTAATAACAAGGAAAGAAAAGCTTTATGGGAAAAAAGCCTTGAAATATTAAAAAATTTTTTATAAATTTTTCAATTTTACTAACTTTAAAAAATACTTCAATATATGTAACTCACTCTCTGAGAGTTTCATAAACTCCTTTAAGGCATAATAATTTTTTTCATCAATTTTTTTTGATAATTTAATAAGATTATCATTGTTTTCATTAACAAAGCGCTCAGCTATCTGAGATGGAGTTAAACCTTTTTCTATTAATTCACCAGGAGCATTTTTCTCCCACTTTTCATAAAACCAAGAGAACCAATATTTTGCAGTATTATCTTCCATTAATTAATTTTTATTTGGCGAATTTTATAAATATTGAAGTTAGATCTCATGATTGAATTAAGCCTCAAACACATTTAATATAGATTCAATTATAAATTTAATGATAGATAATAATCATCTAAGTATAAGAAAAAATATTAATCTTGTAATTGGATTAGGTAAATCTGGATTTTGGGCTGCTAAGTATTTAAGAAGCATGGATAAGAAAGTAATTGTTTGGGAAAGTAAAGATGGGAAAGAATTCTTTAATACAAAAACAGAATTGGAAGAACTTAATATACTAGTTTCTCTAAATAAAGAATTTTTATTTGAAGAAATTCACCCCTTTGTAAAAGAGATCGAATCTGTTGTTGTTAGTCCATCAATACCTTATGACCATGAAACTATTATTAAATTAAAAAAAAATGGAATTAAAGTAATTGGAGAAATTAATATTGCATGGGAAATTTTAAAAGACACAAATTGGATAGGTATTACTGGCACTAATGGTAAGACTACTGTTACTCATTTACTAAGCCATATACTATGTGAGAATAAATTATATGCTCCATTTGCTGGAAATATTGGTACACCTTTATGTAGATATGCTTACTCTAAAAAACACGAAAAAATTGACTGGGTTGTTGCTGAACTAAGCAGTTATCAAATAGAAATATCCCCAGAAGTAAAACCTAATATTGGAATCTGGACAACCTTTACAGAAGATCATCTTGAAAGACATAAAACGCTTGAAAACTATTTCAAAATAAAAAAAAGCTTACTAGAAAAATCAGATTTTAGAATTTATAATTATGACGATGAAAATCTAAGAAATAACTATAGTGAACTATCAAAAGGGGTTTGGATAACAACTAGTTTAGATCAATCAAATTTTATTAAATGCGATTATTGGATAGATGATCAAGCATTCATAGTTGAAAAAGGAAAAAGACTATTCAAACTTGATCATTTTCCTTTAAAAGGAATGCATAATCTTCAAAATCTTCTATTAGTTATTGCAGCAGCAAGAAAAGTTGGATTATCTGGAGAGAAGATTAAATATTCTTTATCTAATTACAAACAATTACCGCATAGAATGGAAACAATTTATAAAAATAATGATTTGGAAATAATTAATGATAGTAAAGCTACGAATTTTGATTCATCTATTGCAGGAATAGATTCGATTGAGGGTCAAATAATACTAATTGCTGGAGGAAGATTAAAAGGCAATAAATACACTGAATGGGTAAAAGTTTTAAAGAAAAAAGTTAAATATGTTTGTCTTTTTGGAGAAAGCTCTAAAGTCCTAAAAATGGCGCTTATTAATGAAGGATTTAAAAAAGATATTTTTGAATTTTCAGAACTCAAAGATCTTATAAATTTTGTTTTTCAATATTTGCAAAATAATAAGGGTGGAACATTATTATTCTCACCTTCCTGTTCAAGTTTTGATCAATTTAAAAATTATGAAGAGCGAGGAGATTATTTCAAAAAACTAATAAGTGAAAAATTAAAGGTTAATTAATACTATTTTTTTCTTAAAATTATTAAGTAATTTTCAGGTCGGTCATCACAACCGTCTCCCATCTAGCAAATATCCACTTAATTAGTTAGATTTTAATTATAAATTTACTATTAACAATGAGTGAATCTAACAATTTACCTCAAGCAATAAGTCATAAAAAATTAAGTTACTTAATGCTAAAGGCACAAAAGGATTCTCATTTTTCTGATGAATTAGCCGAAATAGAAAGCCTAGAAAAAAAAGAATTTGACGATTTAATAAACAATTGGGAAGCTTCAACTAAGAAAGTAATTAACGAGTTATCAAAAAGAAAAGATAATTTACTAAAAGATAGATCCCCAAATTCTTTAATTGCTCTTGGTGCTATGGAAGTTCACCTTAACATGGCTTTGCAAGCATTTAATGTATTCAATAAAGAAGTTGATGAGTAATAGATAAACTACAAGGAAGGCATTGAAAATAAAAGAAAATCTAGTTCTTTTTCCGAATCAATAGAAATATCTCTAGCATTAATAACTTCAAACCCCAAGCCATCTCCAGATGATAGATATATATTTGAATTAGGCTCTTTACTTTTTAATAAAAGATTACCTTCTATTATTTGTATCCAATTATATTTATCAATTTTTGATGGCAATTTTTTTTCTTTAGTAGGTTTATATTTACAACGCCATAAAGAGATATCTTGATTTATTAAAAGTTTATTTTTTCCATCTAAGTAATCAATAATGAGATTCTCTCCCATAATATTTTTAAATGATTTTTGCTTGTAGTCAGGTTTAAGATTAATTTTTTTGGGATAAATCCAAATCTGAAATAACTTACAGGGTTTATTCTCTTCATTTCTCTCACTATGTGTAATCCCAGTGCCAGCAGACATAACTTGAACTTCATTTTCATAAATTTTTCCTGAATTATTTAATGAGTCCCGATGAGTAATTGCACCTTTTGTTACAACAGTAATTATCTCCATTTCGGAATGTGAATGCATATTAAAACCAGAATTTGGAGAAATAGTGTCTTCATTTATGACTCTAATATTCCCAAAATTATCCCATTTTGAATCTCTGTGGTCTGCAAAAGAAAATGAATGCATTGAATGCAGCCAATACCTTCTTGTTAAAAATCTATCATCGGATTTTCTTAGTTTAATAACATTAAAAACCATCAAAATTTAAATAGGATACAAAACTCTAAATAATCAAAAAAATATTTGTAAAAATTTTATAGATCATTCCTAAAAAATTAAAAATCGAATTTAAAAATTTATCTTATTCTGAGCTTTAGTAGCCTTTTTCAATATTTTTTTTGCTTCATCTCTTGTAAGGCATTTTTCTGCTTTTACATTTAAATTTTTAAGTTTTTGCAGTTGCTTTGTGTTACTCATAATTTTACTCATTCTTAAACTTACTTTAACAAAAATCAAATTTATTGCCTCATAAACCTTTACATCAAATAGTTTTCACAGCTTTGAGAATAGAATTATCTGAGCAGTATAGAGGATGTATTGGATTATCTTTTATTGTTTTCTTAATTAAAAGCGGTCCAAGAGAATTATCAAAGTTATTTTTCCTAATTGAATTAAATCGCATTATTCTTTTTGATATTTTTTTATTTCTATTTAGAAACTTCCCATTATTACCCCAACCCAACCATAAGTCACAATTTTTATTTTCAGACCAGTATTTTAAATTTTTATAAATATAAGCATCGTTTAGATACCCAACAGGGTTTTGGTGATTAACAAGTTTTTTTGGATTACTTGATATAAGGGCGAATAGATTGATTAATCTTACTTTCCCATAATTATGCTTTTTTGAAATTTTGATTATCTTTTTTGTTGTATTATCCAAAAAAACTAAATCTGATAACGAAGGATTTAAGCCAATAAAAATAATTTGTTTTGTAGATTTAGAAATCTCATAACTTAAACTCCATCTATATAGTTTGTTCTCACTTATTAAACAATTTCTTTCTAGAAATAAATTTTTCACCCTAAACCTACACCTCTAGCCATAAGAGTTGCAAATAATGGTATTGTTGCAAAGCCTACTAATTCAGTAGTAATGATAAATCTAAACCTCTTAACAAGGTTCTCTGGGATTTCAGGTAATTTATTCTTACTTAATGGAATAGCCCATAATATATAGGTTGTTGTTGGGTACAAAGAAAGCAATCCAACCACAATATAAAGAGATACTTTTATCCAAAACAAAGGGTTACCTGTGTAAAAATCGCCTCCTTGGCCAAAGTACTTTACACGCAATATTCCAGTAACCAATATCGCAACTCCTGCCAAGCCATAAACCACATCGGCAATAATCATTGAAATTGTCTCATTTCTACTAAGATCTACCTTTAACATCAATCTTTCATACAATAGAGATCCGAAACACAATATAATACCTAAATAATGGATATAAGCTACTAGAGCACTTTTAGCAATTTCCCCTGTAAATAAAGTTCCAATTAACATTTTCTAGTCAAAATTTATACAATACTAACCACCAAATTAAGAATTTGTCTAGAAATTTAGTATCGACTTAGAAGCAATTAATACTTCTAAGAATCAAAATACCTTTTTTGAATATCTTAAAAAAAATCTTTTTTATTCCATACTTCGATAACATCTGGGAAGTGTTTTTCCATGCAGTTATCGCAAACTCCATGACTAAATCTAATATCACTAATTTTGGAAAGATATTTTTCCAAATGCATCCAATCCCCATCTTTATTTTTTACTTCTCTGCAATATGAACAAACAGACAAAATTCCTTCTTGTTTATGCAAATTAGACAACGCATCTAACAAGTTTAATGACTTTTTTCTAAGCTCTAAAAAAGAAACTATTTGCTTAGATAATAATTCCATAATATTAAATTGTTGTGTAGTTAGATTTCCAGGTTTTCTATCAATTACACAAAGAGTTCCAAGCTTATTACCCTCGCTATTTTTAAGAGGAAAACCTGCATAAAAGCGAATTTTTGGGTCTCCTGTTACCAATGGATTATTTATGAATCTTTCATCTTGGTAAGCATCACGAATAATTAATGGACTATTTTCTTTTATTGCATGTGTACAGAAAGACCAATCTCTTCTAGTCTCTGATATTTGAAGTCCAACTTTGGATTTAAACCATTGTTTATCTTTGTCTACTAAAGTCATTAAGGAAATAGGTACATTACAGGTCTCAGCTGCAATCTTTGTAATATCGTCATAACATGATTCTGGCTTTGTTCCCAATATCCTATATTCTGCTAAAGCTTTTAACCTTCTTTTCTCATCTTCTTTTTTTGATACAAGATTTTGCATAAACCTTAACCAATATTAAAACTTTAAAATTAAAGTTTCTTTAAAAAACTTTTTCCTTCGAATACTTAATAAAAATAAAGATAAACTTATTGATTTGTTACTTTATTATTTAATTTTGAAACTGCTCTACCGGCTATCCATCCACTTGTCCAACAATGTTGAAAATTAAACCCACCAGTGATCCCATCAATATCTAAAACTTCTCCAGAAAAAAATAATCCTGGGCAAATTAAACTCTCCATACTTTTAAAATTAACCTCGTTAATTTTTACTCCACCCGAAGTAACAAATTCCTCTCCAAATGGTCCTTTCCCAGAAATTATATATTTATCCCTAATAAGTATATTTATGATTTTGTCTCTTTCATCAGCAATTAAATTAGCCCACTTTTTTTCTTTACTAATACCTATTTTATTTAATAAAAAAATCCATAATCTTTTTGTTAATAATGGAACAGGTCTACTATTAATTAAATTAACCTTACCTTTATTTAATCTTAAATAATTAATTTTTTCTTTCAACTCCTCATAACCTAAAACTGACCATTTGATTATTAGATTAAATTTGTAATTTTGGTTAAAAATTTCCCTAGCGGCTACTGATGAAAGTTTTAAAATAGCTGGGCCACTAAAACCCAAATGAGTTATCAGCAAATCTCCTCGATTTTTAAAGGTCTTAGTATTTAATCTTATTTCTATATCTATATCCTTTATGGATACCCCACTACATTCAGACAAATTTGGTTCTTTTGTAGAAAAAGTAAAAAGTGAGGGCACAGGTTTAACAATGCTGTGTCCAAGATTTTGAGCCAATTTATATCCGCTTGGATTACCACCAGTAGAAATAATAATATTTTGTGAAATTACTTTTTTCCTTTTAAGACTAAAAATATTAAATAAATTATTTGGAGTTTTGATAATTTCCTTTACAAAAAATTTTGTCAATATCTCTACGTTTTTTGATAAAGCACTTTTTCTTAAGCAATCAATAACATCTAAAGAGGAATTAGACACTGGAAATACTCTTTGATCTTCTTCAATTTTTAAATTTAGCCCTCTTTTCTCAAACCATTCAAAGACATCTCCAGCAGCAAAACGATTAAAAGACTCCAAAAGCCGAACACCCCCTCTTGGATAATTCTCAACTAGTTCATTTGGTATCCATGTTGCATTCGTAATATTACATCTTCCGCCTCCACTAATCCTTACTTTCTCCATAAGTTTTGCAGAACCTTCAAGAATTATTATTCTTTTAACTCCATTTTCAGCAGCAGTTATAGCTGTCATAAAGCCCGCAGCGCCTCCACCAATAATAGCCAAATCAAAAGGTTCCAAAAAATTATTCTTCATTATTCAATAACCTAATAATAGCAAGGAGATATAAATAAAAATCATTCCTTAAAACTTACAAAATATATCCAAAATGAAATATCAAAAAAAAATTTGTCTTTATTTTTTATTTTTTTGTTTTTGAAAAAATCAACGCACTCATTATTTTTATGGTTTATTTTAATTACATGAATTTCTTATTTTCTTACGTTAAATATTCAGAGGCCAGTTTTCCTATGACAGGCCAATACACTGCGCTTCTTTTACTAACTTCCGTTATTTGGGTTCTACTTTGGTTTGGTTACAGGCAAAACAAAATAAATGATGAAATAAAGAAAAAAGAAAAGGAGGATAGAATTAATGCAAAAGTTAAAAGAAGAAAAAAGTTAGAAAGTTTATACCCAAGTAGAAAAAAAACAGTCTAAAATCTCAAATCATTATTAATTAATCATGAAAATAAATAATTTAAAGTCTTTATTCCAATACTTACCAGGTATTTTAATTCTCATTTACGTATTCTTTTTAGCTTTAACTCAATTTATAAAATAAAAAACTATTCGTTTTGATTGGAATCCTTTCTGCTTTTGGAGCTGCTTTTTCATGGACATATGCATGTTTTATTTGGCGATCGCAAACCCTAAAATATAGATCAATAGATATAAATTTAATAAAAAATATAATAGCTTTTTTAGTCTTCATACCAGCTTTTATAAATTTAAATTCTGCGAATGAATTGAAAAACATATTCACCCTACTATTTAGTGGGATCATAGGTATTGGTCTGGGCGATACTTTTTATCTAAAGTCATTACAAATAATAGGGACAAGAAAAACTCTATCTATAGAAACTCTTTCTCCTTTAATGGCTGCTTTGTCGGGGGAAATTTTTATTAATGAAAACTTAACCTCCAAATCATGGATTGGAATAATAATAGTATCTATTTCACTTTTTATAATTCTCAAAAAAGGGACTGAATTTAAAAAAGAAAACTCTGCTTTTTCAAGAAAAAATAACTTTAAGATTTACATATTTCCTTTTTTATCAGTTTTATGTGCTGTTGTAGGCGGTCTTTTTTCTCGTATAGTTTTCCTAAAAAGTAACTTATCACCACTACTTACTACTGAGATTCGATTATTAGGCGCAATAATTTTTTTATTTACTTTAAAAGGATTTAAGATTAATTTCTTCTTAAACAACTTAGAAAAGAGTCAAAAAAAAAGATTTTTGTTTTCAATATTTCTAGGTACTAATATAGGTATATTGCTACAACAAATTGTATTTAAAAATCTTCCTCTTGGATTAGGTTGGGCTTTACTAAGTACATCTCCAGTAATTTCTTTATTTTTTACTAAAAATGAGGAAAGACAAATTACAAAAGAAACAATATTTTTCACATGTTTTTTATTTTTGGGCTTAACATTAATAATTTTTTAATTTCAAAGTTAGTGTAATAAATACTCATGTTAATAGAAAAAACATCGATTAAAATTATTTAAAAGATAGTTTTTTAATGAAAACTTTAAAGAAAAAAAATCTTGGTGTACTTGAAGTATATTTTATTTTTTTAGTTTGCCTGTATGTAGGTTTTTTAGGTTATAAATCTTTATTGAATGTTTTATTTATTTGAAATTAATTAATTTTTTGAATTGATTTTATCAACTTACCTCCATCTTGGTCATCGTCATCATTTGACATAAAAAATAGAAAAAATATCCCTAGTGAAGCTATAGATAAAGAAATTGACAATACAGAAAGCTCATCCATAAATAAAAATTTTTTTTTATAATAAACGAAAAACATTAGAAGAAAGTAAACATTTTTACAGTCTCGAAGATAAAAATTTCTATCATTAGTAAAAGAAATATTCGATCTCTTCATGATGGTTCTAATAACTACCACTGCATTGCAAGTATAATTATCAATTATGGAATAGCAAATTGGCCGATTTGGAAATGCGAGCAAGCATATTTAAATGGTACTTTACTTTAAAAAAAATTTGTTTAGTTCTATGAGGCCAAGCAATTATGAGTAAAATAAAAGTGAAAATTATCTTATTTAATTTGGAGATTTAGTTAAATCCTCATGATGGATTGACTGCCATTATGAGTTAAATAAGAGTTTAAAAAAATTATAAATTGGGAAAAAAAATTAAAGGAACAAAATTTTTATTTCTCTTATTATTACCTTTAGGGAAATTAATTATAATAGATTAATAATCTTTAAAAGCAAAACTAATTTTATGCCTTTCACTGATCAAGAATATTTTGAGGTTATCGAGAAAAATGAAACTGTAAAAGAAGCTTATGAAAATATTAAGCAGATTTGTATTAATTTACAAAAAAAAACAGATTGTCCAGAAGAGGACCTAGAAAATTTTCTTGAATTTATTTCTAGACAATGGAATAAGTAATAACAAACCTTTTAAAAATACTTGAATTAAACTCTCAATTTATTTTTCTAAATGAAAAGGTTCTATTCCAATTCCTTATTTGGTTTAGTATTTATACTAGAACTTCCCTTAGCAGCTGAAACGAAGAAAAAGAAGCCTACAATTCCTGATATACCAAATATCGCAGCTAAAGGATCAAAAGTGAAAGAAAACATAGAATTTATAAAATCAAGATAAATAATAGTTTTTGGATCAAAATTGTACAATTATTGTTAAGTATAAAAAATAACATTTTAATGATTCATTATGTCATAGTTATTTTTCTATTGATCATTATTAGATAAATTAAATTTTCTTTTAAGTAAATAACTCTTATAAATATCAGATACTTTAAAAAGAAATTATTATGACTGAAAAACAATTTTTAAATATTTATAAAAATTAAAACACTTAACTTCTCTAAAGAATCCACAATTTCCTTTACATTTGTTTATTATTTATTTATGTCTGAACTATATACCTCCTCCTCCTCCATAAGCCCTTTCACAGCAATACTTTGGTGTTTATATCCAATGGCTTTACTGGTATTATTTGAATTATTACTTGGTGGTGGATTTGATGATGATAACAATGATGACCAAGACGGTGGAATGCTAATTCCAGCCTACTCAAGATCAAATTCTTAAAATTCATTTTTAAAATTTTGATTTAAATTTAGAATATTAAATGTCTAATCATACTGATTATACTTTTATTTCACTAGCAATTCTTACCTTTTTAATTATCACATCTTTATCATGGCTCACCTTGAAAACACTTAAAGAAGGTAGGAAAGCTCTTAAAGAGATAAACAAGCCTTCAAAATGAAACCTCAAATTTGTTATTTCTTTGCTAGCAGCTTACCCTCATAATTACCATCGTAAATAAATATGCACCTTAATTCTTTAATTTATATTTGTTCTATTTTTTTATTTATATATATTATGGCCATTTTTTGGAGAGACTTACCAAATCAAAAAAATAAATAAATAATTAATATAAATTTTGTTGCCTATCAAAATAAATTAAGTTATTAATTTAATATTGGCTCTAATTTTTGTACCTATGCTAAAAGAATCTTCAAACACCCATAATAAAAACAGGTATTCAGAAACTAGAAATATTGCGAAAGAAAATATTATTTGTAAAGACGGATTTTGCTCAATACCAAATCAAAAAGATATATCAAAGCAAGATAAAAATGATATGAATTTGTTTGATCCTATTTAATAAATAAAAAACATTTTATGAAATAAAGATTAAATTGGTATTATTCAATTTAATGCTTTGGCTTTTATTTTATGCTTAAAACCTTTTTAAATGCATATCAAGATTTTTGGGTTAGAGCTATTGACTTCAGTGGACTAACATCGCGATCAGACTGGTGGCAGGTTCAACTAGCGAATCTAATAATTTCCTTCTTAACATTGCCAATATTTTTAAAAACATTCGGTTTTAATGCATATGGGGTGATTTGCATTATTCCCCAATTAGCCATAGATATCAGAAGAATAAGAGATTTTGGGAAGGATTGGAAATGGATATTTATAAATTTTATACCGATTTTCGGATGGATCTTATGGTTTATCTGGTTAGGCTTTGGTAAGCAAGGCATTGCTAAACAGAAATTTATTTAAAAAATTGATCAAATCTCCTGAAAAATCTCTATCTTTTATTAGATAAAAAGAGTTATATAAGAGAAAAATTTTAATTTTTTGGAATTTTTTGATTAACTTTTTTATCCAAAAAAGAAAGAAATTAATTTATTTTTAACTTTTAGTTAAAATTTAAAACTATATAATATTGAAAATTTAAATTAAATTCTTTATCGATCTTAAGAATCAAAGAATATAGTATATTTAACAACCTAAAGAAATATTAAAAAGTTGCATTTATATAAAAACTTTTTATTTTCTTTTTTTGAAATCTACAAATCTTATTTTTTTTCTTAAGGCTATTTGTTTTTCAAGAATTTTAAAAACATGCCATTCGCATTCTGTTAATTTAAGAAATTGATCAAGTGTATCTTTATCTTCTTCGTCAAAATTTTCAAAAACTTCCGAAATAGCAAATTCATTATTAGAAATAAAATCCTCTGCAACATCCTCTGGATTTTTACCTGAGTCGAAATCATTAAAAGCATCATAAGAATTCAATTCTCTCGTTAACCATTTAAACCATGGCTCGTTTTTATTATATTTTTTATTCAGGATTTCTTTCATAAAGTAATTTTTACTAATTTAATCATTATTAGTAATTCAATCTTTGGCAGCTGTACAATTACTCATTTTTATAAAAAAGAACTAAAAATAAACCTTAATTATTAGGTTTAAATAAAAAATAAAATTATTACCTATAAAGTTACCTATGGAAAAGTTTTTATTACTATTATTTTATTGTAAGGGATGGTTGAAATTAAATTCTAATAAAAATTCTTAAAAATAATTTTTTAAAAATGACTTAATAATCTCGAATTCAAGACCTTAATTTCTTAAACATGAATTATGGACTATAAGGGAATATGGATAAAGATCATCTTATCGACTTAATTTCTAATAGCCTTGTTTATGAGGGTAAAGATTCTGAATCAAATAAGAATCTTAGTGATTTCAAAAATTACTTAAATAGATTAAATCTAGATCAATTGAGGACTATGTCTAAAGAATTTATTCTTTAGTAAAAGATATAAGTATAGATATATTTTTTTATAATTTTAATATTTTATAAATTTATAAAATTTATTTAAAAAAAATACTAATTTATTATTTAAGAATATGTCATGATACAAAAAGTCATTTGCTGTATCAATCTAAGTTCTTAAATTAAGAAATTTTTCCAAAATGCCTCAAATATAGTTTATTTATGATAATCAAGAATAAAAAATTAATTCCAAAAAGTATTTAATTACCTAATTAAAACTTTTTCTTAATTTTCTTTTAATAGGAATACTGCTATACGCATGCGTTCCAATAGATGGTGGCATGTCATTCTTAAGAGGATGCATAAAAGCATTTGCCATACTCTCTAACATTTTCGAAAGCCAATTAATTACTGATTTCATGTGAAAATTTAAAAGTGTACTTTTCTATGATCTAACAAAATTATTAAAAAGTAAATCAGTCTTTATGCTGATTTTTTAAAAAGTCGTTTTATAAAAAATTTAGTATGAATTAATCAAATATTTGAACCGATAAAAGTCATAAACTTACTTTAAAAGTAAAATTTATAATTTTTTTCATCTTTTACAATATAAAATTACTAACTTTTCTTAACTTCTAAATTAGGAATATTAATTTAGTAAATAATACTCATTTTTTTTAATTCACTTAATAAAGTAAATTATTAACAATAATTTTGTGCTATATCTCTTTCCCAAATAAACAACCCAAATTCATGAATGATTCAGTTATTTCTAATGTCCAGAATACAGAAATAGATTCTATTAATTCATATTTTGAATGTATTACTGAATGTAGTATGGTGGATGGCCATCAAGAATGTATTACCCGTTGTGTAGAAATTCATTTAAAGGGAGGTATTCAAGATGAATAAAAAATATTCACAACAAAGAAAAACAACTTTAAAATGGAAATCCAATGGAGAGCTTTCCTCAATTGATATGTTAAGAATTTTAGAGAAGATTTCGTCAAATGATCTCAATCAATGTGAATTGACCTGCGATGCTGAAGATTTTTAAACATTAAAAATACTTGAACTTTTCTAAATTGATAAATTATTAATTACAAGATAAATTCATTATTACATTCTAAAAAAATTTAATTTATAGTTATTCTTTTTACAATAAGACAATTTCTCTTTATTTAGTTTTTTCAAAAATATAATAATACTAGATTCCAAATTTGCATTATGTGCACTTACATATTCCTGCTGCTATTTAAAAGCAGGTAAAAGGTTTTTAATCGTTATTAAATCTTTATTGATGAAATTTTAATCAGGATTAGAACCTTTTCTCAAGGATTTACACATAATTCTGAATAGTCAATTTTTAGGCTTACTAACTTTTTTCAAGAAAGTATTACTAATTTCTTTTTTTGTTATTTCAATCGGTTTGACTAAACCTAAATCGCCATGAGTTGGGCAATAATAAGTCATTAACATCCATTTTTTTTCTTGATCCATGAGAAAAATAACTTTTTTTTGAAATACTGGTTAATTACTTAGGATAAATTTTGAAAAAATAGATGTTTTTTAATATTTTTTTCTTTTTTGCTTAATATTTTTATAAATTTCGATTTAACTTTAACTAAATAGATATAAATACGCATGACTTAAAAAAAAAATCCTGCTATTTATAAATAAATTTAAAAATTATTTTATGTCTCTAGAATCTATATTGATGGTAGTTGCTCCTATCTGTCTTTTTACCGTTGGAGTAATTATTCTACCCATTTTAGTAAAACCACGAAAACAGCAACGTCTCCCAAAGAGGTACATAAGAGGTCTTTAAAAATGAAATTAGCTTTAAAGAAGAACTAATACATTAAGGTGTAAAAATAACTGCATAGATAAATTAAGAAATTTTTTTATGAAAGAATAGAATAAAAATGTTTTATTCAAATTAAATTATTTGATGAGAATTTTATTAAAAAAAAAACAATAAATTATTTTCATAAGTTGATCCTGTATTGGATAATAGATTATATAAATTCATTTTGATTTATCTAAATTCTTACCTAAAAAAAAATTTGAGTAATATAAAATTTTCAGGTCTAAAAGGCCAAGCGCTTGTAATAGAACAAAAGGATATTCCAAGCATAAAAGAATTTAAGGATGTGATCCCAGATCACTATTTCAAGTGCAATACTAAAACTTCCTTGAGATATCTTTTTCAATCAGCTTTAATTCAATTATTTGTAATTGTAATAGGATTATCTATTCCATTGACTCAAAAAATGATCCCAATTTGGATCATTTACTCATTACTTTCCGGTACAACTGCGATGGGATTCTGGGTAATTGCCCATGAATGTGGACATGGAGCATTCTCTCAAAACAAGGCTTTGGAAACTATTACTGGATATTTACTACATTCATTACTACTAGTTCCTTATTTTTCTTGGCAGCGTTCACATGCAATACATCATCGATTCACAAATAATATAACCAATGGTGAAACTCACGTACCTTTAGTAATTAAAGGAAATGGATTTACAGAGAAGGTTGGCGGAGAAAAAGAATTATATTTTTCAAATTCCATAGGTAAGAAAAATTACGGAATTCTTCAACTTCTTTTGCATCTAATATTTGGCTGGCCTGCTTATTTACTTACAGGTAGTACAGGAGGTGTTAAATATGGAACTTCGAATCATTTTTGGCCAATTAAACCATTTTCGAAAGCATTATGGCCCTCAATATGGACTAAAAAAGTGTGGATATCAGATGTAGGCGTGGCATTAACATTATTTGGTATTTTTTTCTTAGTTCTTAAGTATGGATTATTTCAAGTAATTGCTATGTATCTTGGTCCTTTACTTGTAGTTAATTGTTGGTTAGTTATTTATACATGGCTTCATCATACAGATTCAGATGTGCCTCATCTTTCAAATGCGGAATTTTCCTTTATGAGAGGAGCATTTCTATCTATTGACAGGCCTTACGGTAAGATTCTTAATTTTCTTCACCATAATATAGGTTCTAGCCATGTAGTTCATCATGTTTGCCCTACTATTCCTCATTATCATGCAAAAAAAGCTACTTTCTTAATTAAAAAAGCCTTCAAAAAAGTGTATCTTTTTAATCCTGATCCTATACCCAAAGCCCTCTGGAATATTGCCTGCAATTGTGTTGCTGTAAAGTCAAATAACAAGGGAGGTTATATCTGGCAATCTGCGTACAATACAAAAAAATAAAAACACAATAAATATGAATACTTCATCACATTAATTTACTCAAATCTGAAAATAATATAAAAGATTTAGTAATATTTAACTTTTCATATTAAAAATTATCTAGGTAATTTAGTTATGTTCTATGAGTGGAGACAATTTACATGGGAAGCAGCCTATCAAATTTTATTCTGAGATAATTACTCTCACGAAGATAGAATTATTAGAAAGGCAATTAAGTTTAGGAGAAAAAGTTTCAGATTTAGATGAGAAGCATAAAGAATGGAGCAGAAAGCTCTCAATTTGATAAGTAAATTTAATAAACAACTATAAGTATTTAATAATTTTTTTGCATTTCATAAAATACTTTTCTATAAATCATTAATAAAATTTTTATCTGCAGATTAATAATATCCTTTTAAAAAACAATTTTTTTTCTTCTTGACTAACTTCCTCTATATTTCTTATGCCCCAAAGATCATTTTTCATTTTCAATGAATTATCAAAAATATAATTACTATGACTTAAAGGATTACTACCAAATTTTAAAGACTAGATTAATATTAAACTTTTTCCCTTTTTGAGTATTTTCCCCGACTATCCCAAAAGCCCTTTATTATAAGTCGACTGTACCCTCATGAATCATATTTATGCCAAACTATCTCTTGCCAGGAGTATGATAATTTGAATGGAATTTTCAAGGAATTATTTGTACAAGCAAGATCAAAAGGCTAAGGCATTTTTTTTATTTAATTTTTCATAAACTTTAGAATAATTTATACCTTTTTATAAACTAACTTTTGATAACTTGTTTGCCATATTATTTAAGAAAAGAGTTTTTGAAAGACCACACTATGCTCGCAAATACCAGAGCCAATTTCTAAAATTGAACCATTTTTTATGATCTTATATAGTACATTTTTCATCCTGTTTTTATTTCATTGAGTTACTGGAAAAAGTCTAATATCCCAATTTATTAGAATTAAGAAGTGTAATATGAAAAATTATTCTAAGTTCTTTTTTATTTCGCTTTTCTCAATTTCGGCGTATTAAAAAACATTATTTTTAAGCTTAAAAATAATATTAAAATCGTAAGGGCAGGGACAATATAAAGTATTAAATCAGAATTCAATAAAGAAGGAATCCTCGCAAAAATTAAATGCATGTAATAAGTCGAAAATGACATTAATTTATATATATCTATTTAATTAATAGCAATTATTTGGCTTCTAGAAACTATATTTTTTTTAAACACAAATTTAATTCTTATAAGGGGTCAGCCTGTATCCCTACTAGCTAACCCTTATTCATATAATAATTTAAATTACCTCTAATTGAGGATTTACTCCTAAAAAGAAAAGCCTCTAACTTATATTTTCTATTTTGAATTTATAAATATTAAGGTAGAGATCCATACACGAGTAAGGTATATTCCGATACATATTTGTAACGTTTCTGGTATTTTTTAAAAAAAATCGATAATTTTCTATAATTCTCTTTACATTAATAAATAAATATGTTATATTTATTTACAAATTGTTTTAAAAAAATGACTCCAGAAGCAGAACGTTTTAATGGTTGGGCCGCAATGCTAGGTTTCGTTGCAGCGGTTGGCGCATATGTAACAACTGGCCAAATTATTCCAGGATGGTTCTAATGAAAAGTAGCGGACCTAAAATTGTAGAAAAAGAAAAAATTGTAGCTGAAAAGCTTAATGGGAGATTTGCTATGTTGGGTTTTATAGCACTTATTGGTGCATACCTAACAACTGGTCAAATCATCCCCGGTTTTATCTAACATACTTTTAAAAAAATTTAAAAACCTAATTTAATTTCTAAATTAGGTTTTTTTTATTTAAAATTGATAAATATACAATAAAAAAATAAAAAACAGAAATTAATTACTACAAAGTAAAATTTTTAATAAATGCTATCTTAATCAAAATAATTAAATGATCTTTAGGAGAGTAAAGCTTGAACCTGAAACAGCGTTTATTGGTAAAAAATTTGCATATATCTTTATTGCAATAATATTTTCTCTTAATGCATTAACTTTTATTTGGTTTTTCTTTTTCTCGAAATTAAATTAACCATTTAATATAAATAAGAAAATAATTTAGTTAAATGTATTTTCTTAAATAAATTTGTTATTAGTTTATTAAAAATGAACTTTTAAAAGGAGAAAATTTAATAAAAATGAAGAATTTATTAGAAAATTCCAGGGATGATCTGTCCAGTTGTTATGTAGGCACCAACTAATGCAACGAATCCAATCATTGCCCATCTACCATTTACTTTTTCTGCATTCTGAGGATACCCTTCATAAGAAACTGATTCATCAATATATGGCCTAGTTTCAGATGGGAACATATTTTGTCTTCCGCCTGATTCTGTTGTAACTTCTGAATTTGACATTAATAAAGAGATAATTGTTAACTAAAGTAACACAAATATTAACTTATGTAAACCTTTGCAATCAATAAAGGTATAAGCTCAATTTAACTGTGAAGAAAATGCAACGATATTGCTTAAGTCTTTTGAAAATATGAAGATTTTTATTAAACATCGTCAATATAAGCATTTATACTCACACTGAGTAAATTTACTTAATAATATATAGTTATAGCATTTAGGAAGTGCTTAGCTGGTTAAGGTCAGATAATCTGAAATTAACTAATTCGTCATGAGAGCTTGCATATAGGGATACTATCAAGCTCTTTTGAATTTCAATAAAATCATTTAATACTTTAAAAAATAACCAAATAATATACTGAACTTAATTTTATTTCAAAGAATACAAAATTAAGCTTTTAATTCTTAATTATAATTTATTAATAAAATTTGTTTCTATTTAAAATAGAATAAATTTCATAAAATAAATCTCGTCACAATTAAAACATCTTTTAAATTTTATTCTTAATCATTTTATAATTAGTGCAATTTTATAATTATCAAATCCAGAAAATAAGACTTAACGCAAAATAAAAAAACAAATTAATATTACATACATTCGGCAAATTTATTTCTATTGAACGTAAAGAATATTGAATTTATAAATATTTGAAAAAACTCTCAAAATCAATCATTCTTCAAAATCAATTTTTTAATTGAATTTCAATAATTTTTGACCAATATACTCTTGAACGGTTTATTTGTTCTTGTTTTTCTTGACAATGAATGCAATTACATTTTTTTATAGATGTTTTAGATTTCATAAATATTAAAATTTACTCTAATTAAACAAAAAGTTAGCTTAATTTCAATAGATAATCTTTCAATGTGAATTTTTAAATTAATTTTATTTAATTGATAATACTTAAATCTCAAAATTTATATTTTACTTGCCCTTTTAATTAGAAGTAATGCCACTGTAATAGATATAAAAACAGGCGTCCATGCAGCTATAAATGGGTTTAAAATTCCCTTAACACCAAGTGAACTTGAGAAAAAAGATAAAATATAATAACTGAATATTAATAACACACTTAGGCCAAATCCTTGACTTTTTGAAGACCTTGAAAATGTTCTAACACCAAAAGCACTTCCTATTAGACCAAAAACTAAGCAAGCGGCTGGAAGAGTAAATTTTTCTTGTATTCTTACTCTCATTCTTCTCGCTTCTTTTGTATTTCCAGATTTTTGATACAAACTTTCTGCCTTTTTTGCTTGTTTTAATGTCATATCATTAGCATCTGAGGGAACTTCCGCTAACTCTCTTGGACCCTCTCCTAAAGGGTATTGATACTTATTAAAGTTCATAAAACTTACTGTCCCATCATCTTGAGTAATAGTTAATCTGCCATCATAAAATATCCACAGATTATTATTTTGATCAAATTCTCCTTTTTTTGCTTTTAGAGTTTGTTCAATACCAATTCTTGAATAATCAATAAGAGTTACTTCTTCCATAAAATTATTACGAAAGAACTTTGCATAAAAAATATGAGTTAAATTTTCGTTAGATTTAGAAATCTGATTAGAAGAGTCAATTTGCGATCCATATCTAGAAAACATTATATGTTTTCCTTCTTCACTACTAATAGCTTTTCCTAAAGAAGATCTCATAATATTTTCTGCAACTCTATTTGAAATAGGTACAAGACTATCATTAAAATTAAAAGTTATACATGTCATTAATAATGAAAGAAAAATTACTGGGACTATAATTCTTTTATTTGTATATCCTAAACTCTTTAAAGCTAATAATTCCGAATTAGAAGATAGTTTTCCATATGCAAGCAAAGTAGCCAAAAGCATTGACATAGGAAATGACAAAACAAGGAAACCGGGAAGCTTTAGAATCAGTACTTTCAATGCAATTTGTAATGGCAAGCCAAATTCAACAATTTTCCTTACTAAATCAAACATAATTCCCACACTTAAACTCACTGCAGTAAATGCGCCTATTGCAAAAAACATAGGGGGTAGCAATTGACCAATTAACCAACGATCAACAAGTGGGATTTTTATGATTAATTTCCTAAAGTTTCTCTTTATTATTTTTACGGCCATGAATTCATCTTTCATTTTAAAAAACTAAATTGATTTTTTCCATACAAATGAGCTACTAGCTAAATAATTCCATGCATACACAATTGCAATACCTGCAATCTGCGCGATAAATGTGTCGGCAGATATATATTTATAAAAAGCTGTAGTTATGCCCACATTCGCAATAACAGGCAATGAAGCAACTATAAGAAATTTTAAAAGACCAATCAATAAAGCTAAATTCTTTAATCTATCTGAACGAAAAGTTAATTGATTATTAATTAGAAAATTAGATGTCGCTGCAGATATTACTGCGAAAGGTAATGCATTATAGAAATCAATTGAAAATATTTCTACTAAAAATGAAGTCATAAAAAGTTGAACAAATACTCCAGAAATACCAACGAGTCCAAAACTAATCGCCCTTCTTGGCAATAATCTTAAAGTTAGGTTATGAATAATTGATATTAGAAAATCCCAAACTATAGCTATATCTAATTTTGAATTACCAAACTTTCGCTCCTTAAAAAGCAATGGTACTTCAATCACAGACAACTTGCCTCTACTTAAAGAGAGTAATTCATATAAAAATTTAAATCCATTAATTTCAATTTTTCTTATAAATTTCTTTGTCGTTTCTTTATCTAAGCAAAAACATCCACTTAAATAATCTGTTAATTTCATATAATTTTTACTCAAAGATATACGTGCCAGCTTATTAGCAATTTTTGATCCTAAACTTCTTTTATTTGATAATCCTTCTAGTTTAGAGCTGTTAAGAAACCTACTCCCAATAACAATATCAGATTTAGTTTGTTTTATTTCTTCTAACATTTCTAAAACAAAGGAAGGATGATGTTGACCATCACCGTCAAGAACTAATAAATATTTGCCTTGAGCGAAAATTAAACCTTCTTTAATAGCACTAGATAAACCAGATCTCCCGATTCTTGTTATTAATTTAATTCTTTTATTAAACTTCATATATTTATTTACCTCATCGGAAGTCCCATCAGGAGAATCATCATCAATAACTATAATTTCGTATTCAAAATCATTTACTAATTCAACTAAATTTTTTAAAAGAGGTATTATATTTTCTGCTTCATTAAATGTAGGTATAACTATGGATATCATTACTTTGGACTATTGAACCTAATCATTCTATAGTAGCTTAGTTCATTATTTAATCAAATAAAATTGAGATGAATAGTATTAAAAAGAAAATCGAATGGGATAAATATATTATTGCTTTAACTCCAATTTTTCTTATTTTTTATATAAGTAATGAGACCTACGCTATTGACTATAGAGCCTTCTATTTGGCAGGGAAATCTGTTCTTAATAATTTAAATCCCTACTTAAATCATATTTCATTAAGTAGTGATTTCTATGGGCCAATAAATTCTGAACTATCTAAATATTCTGGTTGGAAATATCCACCATTAGCATCCTATATTTTTACACCTCTTGCTTCTTTACCATATGAACTCTCGAAAAATATTTTTAATCTTATTTCTCTTTTAAGTATTTTATTACTAACATTCTTTATTATAAAAAAAAGAATTTTTTATATTAATCCTTATTCTTTAATTATTGTTGGGATTAGTTTTCCTGTTTTATCTATAATATCAAGAGGACAAGTAGAGATTTTAATAGTTTGCATAGCATTGCTATCCTTATACTTTTATAAAAAAGATAAAATTTTTTTAAGCGCCAGTTTAATTGCAATTTTAGGATTTATCAAAGTATTTCCTTTATTATTAGCAGTCGCCTTTATTAAAAGTTATAAAAAAAATAAATTTTTTATATACCTAATAATTTCATTACTTATTCTTTACTTTTTGAATTTAATTTTATGTCCTTTGGAATGGAGAGAATTATTTATTGAAAGAATAACAATTCCATGGAACAAAATGCCACTAGGAGACTTAAAAGAGCTTCCAAACAATTTAGGGGTTATTAAAGATTCAATGATGGTAAGAACATCCGATTCTAGAAATTTATTTCATTCCCATTTTTTTGTTTTTGGATTTGCTAATCCACTCCTTTCTAGCAATCTATTTTTAAGCGGAATTATTGGAACTATTGGAGCTTTCAGTTGCCTCTTCAAATACTCAAAATATTCAATACCCTTAAGTTTTTTCGCGATAATGAATTGGATTAATATAATAAACCCAATATCATGGATTATGGGTTTATTTTGGTATGTTCCCTTGTTTATCTATAGTTATGAAAAAATAAAACCTTCTCTAAAAATTATAATTGCTCTTCCATTAATATTGCCTCCTTTCCTAAATATCTCTGGTTATTTAGCAGCAATTATCTCATTATTTATTCTAAGATTTTTCTCTAAAGAAAGTTTAAATGATACTTTTAAGCAAAAAATAATTGAAAAAAAAGATATAAGATAATATTTAATTAAAAGTGTCTTAAATAGTTTCTTATATCTAAAAAATAGGGATAATTTTCTGTTTACTAAAATCATTTTTTAATTCTATTTTAAAAACCCTTTATCTATATTTTTTATAAATTCATAATCATTTATATCTCTAATCATTTCTAAAGATAAAAGATTATCTTTATGAGTTTTTCTAAAACTAAATGACCATTTAGGTTTTGGTATTTTCTTTGCCTCTAGTGAAAATTTGAGATACAAAAAGATCAACTTCAATTTTTTCAAAATAGACTCTCTTTTATAGAGTTAGAAATTAACAACCCAAATTTTCATTTATTTTTGGTGCATTGTTGAAAACAACTATTTTGATTTTATTTTTTATTTTAAATTTTTAAATCTATTTTTTAATCATCGATCGAGTACATATTTTAAAAAACTTTAAATATATAGTTACTAAATGATGCTAGAAAATTCTTTCTTAAAAAATCAAAAAATCATAGGCTCCATAACTGAGATAAAAAAGTAATTCAATATTTTAATTTAAATACTTACACAAAAATCTGAAAAAGATATTTATTTTTTCAGTTAAAAAATAAGATTAGTATTTTTATTAATTAAACCAACCTTTCTTCTTCTCCTTAACTTCTGGGGATGTATTTAATTTTGGTGTTTCATCTGTCTTACCTTTTATAATCATTAATGGAACTATTGCCCATAATGCTAAAAATAGTATCCAAAATAAGTAAATGTTCATCTTTAAGTTAATTTTTAATTATCTTAAAAGAGTTTTATATTGATCTGTGGCTTTCTTTTGAAATTTATTATGAGTGCCAATAAATAATAAACTGTTTTTCTTAAAAATAAAAATCTTATTTATTGATTTTCTTTAATATAAATTTTTTATTTTTATATAAAAAAATATTTGAACTCACAATGACCAATTCTTTGCTTAAGTTAATAACTAGTACTAAATTATGATGGCATAAATAAAAAGGATTCTAGAATTTTGTTAAATTAAACTATTTTTTTATCAATTCCTTATTAAATATTCAATTTAGATTTTTCTAAAGAATATAAAAAAGATGACTTAAATTTTTTATGAAAAATTTTTAATTTCTAAAAGAGATCGTCAATTTCTTTTTTTATTGACTTATATTCTGAATTAATGTCTCTAAAAAATTCATCTACTTCTTTTTTGATATCATTATATTGATTTATTGTTTTTTTACTTTTCTCATAGAAAATTGACGCAAATGTTCCTGGACTTATCTGCTCGATCCAATATCCTGCAAAACAATAAAATTTAGTAGGAACAAATTTAATAATTAATGATTTTTTTGAATTTTTATAATCCTCAATAATCTTATTTGCCAAAGTTCCTTTAGTTTTGCTTGTACCAAACATACTAATATTTTCTGCAAAAATCTTGACTCTTTTTGATAAATTTTTTCTTTTTTCTAGAGAGTTTCTAGAAATTATTTTTTCAAAAGAATAACAATAATCAAATAAATTTGTAT
>NZ_CACOFR010000002.1 GCF_902626525.1 uncultured Prochlorococcus sp. | reverse complement strand
TTCTCTAATGAGCATCCATTCTCTATTTTTCTTCCAAGATATTATAGTGCTTGCTTTCCCACTACCTTTTCCCCAAGGGATAGGTCCTAGGATATCAACAGAGGGAAAGTCTAAAGCAATCCCGTCAGCTGTAATTGACCCAGTAAATCCTGAGATATTTGCACTTGAAGTTAACAATGGGCCTGTCTCTCTTATTAGGGATTGAGCCATATACGAATTCGGGATTCTTAAACCAAGAGTAGAATCGCTGCTTGTTAAAATATCATTCTTCTTTTCTGAAGCAGGTATGACGATCGTCAAAGCTCCTGGCCAATATCTTGAAGCTATATTTTCATAATCTTCTTTAGCTGAATCATGTACGTAATCGATTAATTGCTCGGGTTCTGATCCCATAAGTATTAAAGGTTTATTTCTATCTCTTTTTTTTAACTCAAAAATAATATTTTTAAATTTTGGTAGACATCCAATTGCAGGCAAGGTATCGGTTTGAAAAATCACAGGTAACCCTCTATTAAGAGTTTCTAAAGCGGATTTATAATTGATTAAATTCATTTCAATTTTCAACCGATAATTTATTTATATCTACCAATAGTAAACCTACCAATCCCTGAAAAGTCATTCAAAATTTCTACTAATGTAAATCTATTTTTAATAAGTAGTTGTTTTACTTTTTCACCTTGATCATAGTGATTTTCTAATATTAGCCAACCCTTCTCTTTTAAGAATAAAGGTGCCCCTTGAATTATTTCTCTAATATGTTTTAAACCGTCCTCACCACCGAATAAAGCGATCTTTGGTTCGAAATTTTTAACTTCTTTGGGTAATTTTTCGTAAATATCTCCTGGAATATAAGGCGGGTTAGAAATGGCAAGATCTAATTTACCTTTAAAATTTTCAAGAGGGTTCCACCAATGTCCAAAATAAAAATTCAAATTTGATTGATTAGAAGTATTTATAAAATTTTTGCTAGCTATTCTTAATGCTTCTTGATCAATATCAGTAGCTATACCCTCCCATAGTGGATACGCTAATGCCAAAGCAATGCTGATAGCACCAGATCCAGTTCCTAATTCGGCGAAAAGTAATTTTTGTGATTCTCTTCCAAATATCTCAAAGACAATATCAACTATAAGCTCTGTCTCGGGCCTTGGAATAAGCACTTTATTAGAAACTTCTAATTTTAAATCCCTCCAAAAAGTTATCCCACATAGGTGTTGAATTGGTG
This sequence comes from uncultured Prochlorococcus sp., assembly GCF_902626525.1. Taxonomy (GTDB): domain Bacteria; phylum Cyanobacteriota; class Cyanobacteriia; order PCC-6307; family Cyanobiaceae; genus Prochlorococcus_A. The sequence goes on along the minus strand of NZ_CACOFR010000002.1, from coordinate 145,493 downwards.
AGGCACTTAACAAATGATCCTCCCATATAGACTCTAAAAAACTTAAGTTTCTTTTTAAATACAGATTATCTCTAGAATTCGTTTTGAGTAAGTTAATTTCACTACTTGATACACCGCCTACAGAATCAAGTAAAAAGGAAAAAGATTGATCATCTCCTCCTTTAGAAAGTTGTTGTTGTTTCCAAGATATTAATTCCTTTACAGTAATGCGCCGCATTTATGAAAAAATTTAGCCTTTCGGACCAAGCTTTCCTTTACTAGAATCTGAATAGAAGCTTGATTTTTCACCATCTTGAGTAGAAAGAAATAAACCTATAAGGAAAATTGTTGGCACCCCAACGAATAAAAGGCTAGCTACGAATCCAAAATTGGTTGTTTCCATTTAGTAAACAATTTTTATTAAGTAATTAAGACTATAGACATATATTTTGAAATAAAGTGGAAAAATCAATAAATATTATTAACTGATTAACAGTCTTAAACAATTTAGCGAGGTAATTTTTTATTTTCACTATTTTTTTTAAGTACTTCTAAGTCTTGAGGAGGCGATTGAGGTTTGGTTAGGATTATCGAAGAAGAATTTATTAATGTTTGGCATGCAAGTCGCCAATTTTCTGGTCTATTTTTAAGTTTTTCTTCTTCAATAGAAGTAAGAGGACTTAAAGATTTTTTGTTTCCTCCTTCAACTGATATAAAACAGGTACTGCATTGTCCGACACCGCTACAATTTCCTAGTAAACCCTTCAAACCGTAAAGCTGTAATTTTTCTCTAATAACTAGATCTCTTAAATTTTCTCCTGGTTTGCATTGAATATCTATCCCTTCTCGGATAAATCTGATAGTTGTCATTTTTTTGTTATTTATATACATTTTGGCGCTTTTCTTTGAGAATTGTGACCAAAATATTAACAATTTTTAGTCAAAAATTCGCTAAAAATATAGTTATACAAACCGATTTAGTCGATTCTATCAATAAAATTAATTTATTTACAAAAATCCCTTAAAGCATAAAAAACCCTTACTATCGTGATGTTTAGCTGTTTACTCAGCATCGTTACAAGATTTTTAACCGATGGGATTGCCTTGGTATCGAGTTCACACAGTAGTCATTAATGACCCCGGTCGACTGCTCGCTGTGCATCTCATGCATACTGCATTATTAGCCGGCTGGGCCGGCTCTATGGCTTTATATGAATTAGCCATTTTTGACCCTTCAGACGCTGTTCTCAATCCTATGTGGAGGCAGGGAATGTATGTCATGCCATTTATGGCAAGATTAGGAATTACAAGTAGTTGGAACGGGTGGGATATTACTGGAGCCACAGGAGTTGATCCTGGATTTTGGAGTTTTGAGGGTGTTGCTGCAGCCCACATTGTATTTAGTGGACTTTTAATTTTGGCTTCAATCTGGCATTGGACATATTGGGATCTAGATTTATGGGAAGATCCAAGAACTGGAGAGCCTGCTCTTGATCTTCCAAGAATTTTTGGAATTCATCTTCTTCTAGCTGGAATAACATGTTTTGGCTTTGGAGCATTCCATTGTGCAAACGTTGGAATTTGGGTTTCTGATCCTTATGGTTTAAGTGGTCATGTCGAACCAGTTTCTCCTTCTTGGGGAGCTGATGGATTTAATCCATTCAACCCTGGTGGAATAGTCGCCAACCATATTGCTGCCGGTCTTTTAGGCATTATTGGAGGAATTTTCCATATAACTAATAGACCTGGAGAAAGGCTTTATAAAGCACTAAGGCTTGGAAGCTTAGAGGGTGTTTTAGCAAGTGCTCTGGCAGCTGTTCTTTTCGTATCTTTTGTTGTAGCAGGAACAATGTGGTACGGTTCAGCAACAACACCTATTGAGTTATTTGGGCCTACAAGGTATCAATGGGACTCAGGATATTTTAAAACCGAAATTAATAGAAGGGTTCAAACTGCTATAGATAATGGTGCCACTAAAGAAGAGGCATATGCATCTATCCCTGAGAAATTAGCCTTTTATGATTATGTCGGTAATAGTCCTGCCAAAGGAGGATTATTTAGGGTTGGCGCTCTCGTAAATGGAGATGGTTTGCCTACTGGCTGGCAGGGTCACATTGCGTTCCAAGACAAAGATGGAAATGACTTAGAAGTAAGAAGAATACCAAACTTCTTTGAGAACTTCCCTGTTATTCTGGAAGATAAAGAAGGTAACGTAAGAGCCGATATTCCATTTAGAAGGGCAGAAGCAAAGTATTCTTTCGAGCAAACTGGTATCACTGCAACTATTTATGGAGGAGATTTAAATGGTCAAACATTTACTGATCCTGCTGTAGTTAAAAGATTAGCTAGAAAAGCACAACTTGGAGAAGCATTCAAGTTCGACAGAGAAACTTATAAATCTGACGGTGTATTCCGAAGCTCTCCAAGAGCATGGTTTACATATGCTCATCTATGTTTCGGATTACTATTCTTGTTTGGCCACTGGTGGCATGCTGCCAGAACTCTTTATAAGGGTAGATTTGCTGGAATTAATGCTGATATTGGTGATCAAGTTGAATTTGGTTTATTCAAAAAGCTTGGTGACGAAACCACTAGAAGAATCCCTGGAAGGGTTTAAACTAAACTTTATTTTTTAAACTTATGGAAGCTTTTGCTTACGTTCTTATTTTAACTCTCGCAGTTGTAACATTATTCTTTGCTGTCGCTTTTAGAGATCCCCCTAAATTTGATAGAAAATGAATTTTTTTAAAAAACCTCTTTAACAAGAGGTTTTTTACTTTTCATAATTGATATATTACTCTACTATTGGAGTTGTAGTCAGTTTTATTTCACTAAATGCAGTGTCCAACCTGTCAAAATACAGATAGCAGAGTTTTGGAATCAAGATCTGCTGATAGTGGTAAAAGTGTTCGTAGAAGAAGAGAGTGCTTAAATTGCAGCTTTAGATTTACCACTTATGAAAGAGTAGAAACAATGCCAATTTCAGTTATTAAAAAAGATGGGAGCAGGGAATTATTTGATAAACAAAAATTATTTACTGGCATATCACGAGCTTGCGAAAAGACTACATTCACGAGTGAAGCAATTATTAATTTTGTAGATGGAATTGAATCTCAAATTATACAAGATTCTAATAAAGATATTAAATCTTCCCAAATCGGAGAGTATATACTTAAAAGCCTAAGAAAGGAGAACGAAGTCGCCTATATAAGATATGCTTCAGTTTACAGAAAATTTAATGGCGTAAAAGATTTTATCTCTACTCTTGAATCTCTAAAAGGAAGTACAAAAAACCAATTAGCTTCAATTTTATAAAATTCAGCATCTTAAAGTGTAGAATAAATAGCACAAATATTTTTGCTATTGGTTTGCAGGCTAATAGCATTCCTTTCTAACTACCTTAGGTAGTCTGCATTACAACAAATGAACGAAAATTCTTCCCAAACCATACAAGAACTGTCTGAAGATAAAGAAATTAAAAATTCAACTGGATTTGATAACGATTCAGTATCCAAAAGTGAGGAAGATTCATCATTCGATAAGAGCGAGATTCCTTCAGCTGATTCTTCCTCTAGCAGAACAAATGTAGATTTTGATAATGCAGGCTTCACACAAGAAGAATTTGCTTCACTCTTAGGAAAATATGATTATAACTTTAAACCTGGTGACCTAGTAAAAGGAACCGTTTTTGCACTTGAACCCAAAGGTGCCATGATTGACATAGGTGCAAAAACAGCTGCTTTTATGCCCGTTCAAGAGGTTTCAATAAATAGAGTTGAAGGACTAAATGATGTTTTACAACCTTCAGAAAGTAGAGAATTTTTCATAATGAGTGAAGAGAATGAAGATGGTCAATTAGCACTTTCAATTAGAAGAATTGAATATCAAAGGGCATGGGAAAGAGTTAGACAACTACAAAAAGAAGACGCCACGATTTATTCTGAAGTTTTTGCTACAAACAGAGGTGGAGCTCTCGTGAGGGTAGAGGGCTTAAGGGGATTTATCCCTGGGTCTCATATAAGTGCTAGAAAAATTAAAGATGACTTAGAAGGTGAGTACCTACCTTTAAAATTTCTTGAAGTTGATGAGGAGAGAAACAGATTAGTATTAAGCCATAGAAGAGCTTTGGTTGAGAAAAAAATGAATAGACTTGAGGTGGGTGAGGTTGTTGTAGGGTCAGTTAAAGGTATCAAACCTTATGGAGCTTTTATTGATATTGGAGGTGTTAGTGGTCTATTGCACATTTCTGAAATAAGTCATGAACATATCGAGACACCTCATAATGTTTTAAATGTTAATGACCAAATGAAAGTTATGATTATCGACCTTGATTCTGAAAGAGGAAGGATTTCATTATCAACAAAAGCACTTGAACCTGAACCAGGCGACATGCTTACTGACCCTCAGAAAGTTTTTAGTAAAGCTGAGGAAATGGCTGCGAAATATAAGCAAATGTTATTTGAACAAACTGATGAAAATGAAGAGATTCCCGCAGCTTCATCTGAAACAGTTTAATTGTAATTATCTTTGTTGAGAAGCGATTTAGAAAACAATAAGTTTTTTATTTTTGGATAAGTATTTTTTAATTTACAATCATTGATTAGTAACGACAGTCTCATTTAGGATAAAGTTTGTACTAAAAATTATATTTAAATGAGTGATTTTATCTTCACTTCTGAATCTGTAACTGAAGGTCATCCTGATAAGATATGTGATCAAATAAGTGACGCTGTTTTAGATGCCTTATTAACAGAAGATCCAGAAAGCAGAGTGGCATGCGAGACTGTAGTTAATACTGGTCTTTGCTTACTTACTGGGGAGATAACTTCAAAAGCAAAAGTTGACTATATAAAACTAGTTAGGCATGTAATTAAAGAAATTGGATATGACGGCTACAATGCAGGAGGGTTTGACGCTAATAGTTGTGCTGTTTTAGTAGCACTTGACGAGCAATCTCCCGATATTTCTCAAGGGGTCAACAAAGCAAAAGATGTTAATGATGATATAGAAAATAATACTGGAGCTGGTGATCAAGGAATAATGTTTGGCTATGCATGCGACGAAACCCCTGAATTGATGCCCTTACCTATAAGCCTAGCGCATAGATTAGCAATTCAACTTGCCAAAGTAAGACATGAAAAGGTTCTTAATTATCTTCTTCCCGATGGTAAAACTCAAGTAAGCATTGACTACAAAAAGGGGGCGCCAGTTTCAATTAACACCATATTAATTTCAACTCAACATAAGCCTGAGATTGATGGAATTAAAAATGAAGAAGAACTTCGTCAAAGAATAAAAGAAGATTTATGGATCAATGTAGTAATTCCTGCCACTGAAGATTTAGAAATCAAACCAAACATTCACGAAACAAGATTCTTAGTAAATCCTACAGGTAAATTTGTCGTAGGAGGGCCTCAGGGAGATGCTGGTCTAACTGGCAGAAAAATCATTGTGGATACTTATGGAGGATATGCAAGGCATGGAGGTGGTGCGTTCTCAGGTAAAGATCCTACAAAAGTTGATAGATCAGCTGCTTATGCAGCACGTTATGTAGCCAAAAGTATCGTTAAGGCAAAATTGGCAAAAAAGGCTGAAGTACAATTAAGTTATGCAATTGGAGTTGCAAAACCCATATCTATTCTCGTTGACACTTTTGATACTGGTGTTATTTCTCAAGCTAATTTGACTGACCTCATAAAAAAACACTTTGATCTTAGACCTGCAGCAATAATAAAAGAATTTAACTTAATAAATCTACCAAAAAAAATGGGCGGGGAATTTTTCAGAAAGACTGCATCCTACGGACATTTTGGTAGAAGAGATCTTGATCTCCCTTGGGAAAATGTAGACGATAAGGCATCTCAATTGGCAGAGGCATCTAAAGTATTTATTTAAAATATCTATTTTATGCCTGATAATTTATTTGGGGGGTTAGATTTTGGAACCAGTGGTGCAAGAATATCTATAATTAATATTCATAAGAAATTAGTATATTCGAATGCAGTTCCCTATCAATACAGCTTTAAGAATCCAAATTCTTGGATCAATTCTTGTGAAAAACTCTTAAATAGCTTACCTATTGACGTAAAAAATAACCTTGATAAATTAGCAATTTCTGGCACCTCAGGAACTTTGACTGCATCCAACTCAAAAGGTGAGCCCATAGGAGAAGCAATTCCTTATGATCAAGCTTGTAATGAAAATAAGTTCCTCATTGAATCGTTAACTTCTGGGGAAGATCATTTGCGAACGCCATACAGTAGTCTTGCTAAAGCATTAAAACTAATTGATAAATACGGGACAAATATACTCTTAAGGCATCAATCTGATTGGATAACTGGCTGGTTTTTAAAAGATTGGACTCATGGAGAGGAAGGCAATAATCTCAAACTAGGTTGGGATCTAATAAATGAATCATGGCCAAAAGGCTATCTCAATACTGCATGGCAAAAATGCTTACCTAAAATATTAAAAAGCGGAAAAATTATTGGTCAAGTACATTCTGGTTTAGCAGAAAGTTTTAATTTGAATAAGAAATTAATTTTAATCTCGGGCACTACTGATTCTAATGCAAATTTAATAGCTACAGGATTAGGGAAAGAAGATGGTCTCACAGTTTTAGGAACAACAATTGTGGTTAAAAAGATTATTGATAACCCAATAAAAGAAAAAGGAATTACAACCCATAGAGTAAATGGTGCTTGGATCTGTGGAGGGGCATCAAACGCTGGATGCGGTATTTTATCTAAATTCTTTTCAGATTATGAAATCAAAGAACTAAGTAGACAAATAAATACATCGAAAAAAACTTCTTTAAATCTTTTACCTCTAAATAGCAGAGGAGAAAGATTTCCAATTAATAATTCTAATTTAGAACCGATTCTTGGTCCTAGGCCAGTAAGCGACTCACTTTATTTACATGCATTATTCGAGGGTCTGGCTACCATTGAATTGAAAGGATGGGAAAAACTACAAGAGCTAACAGGTTCAATGCCAAATAAAATTATTACTGTTGGTGGAGGTTCAAAAAACCCTCAGTGGAGAAAAATAAGAGAAAAAATTATTAATATACCAATAGTTTCATGTAAAAAGACAACTTCATATGGAACTGCCTTATTAGCGATCAATGCAAAACAATAATTTTTTTAGGATATTTGATCTTGATATAAAATTTTTAATGAAAAGGGTTTCACAAACTACACATCTTAATTTAGAGTATATAGGTTAGAGCCGGGATAGCTCAGTTGGTAGAGCAGGCGACTGAAAATCGCCGTGTCCCCAGTTCAAATCTGGGTCCTGGCACCTTCACCCTGTTTCAAAGACAGGGTTTTTATTTTTAGAGTGCAGTACAGTTGCAGGTCATAATTTGAAATAAGTAGGTACCCAGAACTATCCTCCATTTTCGGTTATACGTCCATAACATTTTTCTTACGCAAAAAAATAATTAGATAATATTTAAATTATGAAAACATCAGTAAAGATTCCACCTTATCACATAATAGATTCCACAAAAGAGGTAATTTTTTATATGCCCAAGAAGTCTGGTGCTGCACAAGAAATTTCTGTTTGGGTAAAAGCACTAAATCTTACTGACTACAGAGGAATGGTCATCAATAGTAAATGTATGTTCAACAGATTGAAAGACAAGCAATGTGATTAGGCAACTAAGGATTTTATATATATAGAATACTCTTAATTTTTTTAATTTTATTTATTAATTCAAATTTTTTAGTTTTCAACTCTGCACACTTGACCAATAACGCCCAAAATTAGTTCATCTCCATTTGGATCTTGCCAATCCGCGAAATCATTGAAATTACTATTCGCTTCATCTGTGGAGACATCAACGTCTCTAAAAGATTTTTCAAAACAATTTATATCCATTGTATAAAGAATATCCTTTGTAATTTCACTTTTTGTTTTGGGAATAAATTTACTCAATACTCTCACAGAACCATCCTCATTCCTTTTTATACTTTTTCTATCCCATAACTGTTCTCCATATTCACTTTTAGGAACCTCAACCCATTCATGAGGCAAAGCATCTGATTGTTTTATTGAAATACAAAAAGAAACTATTATCAAAAGTACTATACCAATGGTGTTACTAGAGTTTATTGCATTAATTATTTTCTTAAAATTAACCATAACTACTTTGGAAAAGCAAAATTCTCTTATCGGAATTAAATATAAGATTAAAAATTTGTAAAAATTTTTATTGATTAGTATTTCTATTATAGATAGAATCAAATTTTAAATTAAGGATTTATTTCCAATATTTTTTTTTGAAAGATAATGAATAAAATACAGAAATTTCTCACAGTAGTTTTTTTTATAGCAATATTTGTTGTTTTGATTTATTTAATCCAAAATTATGGAATCGACCCTCTTAGAAACAAAATAGAAAGTATGGGAATTTGGGCTCCTTTAGGAATATTCATACTTAGAGGGGTAAGTATTATTTTACCAGCCCTTCCGAGTTCAGCTTATTCACTGCTAGCAGGTTCATTATTAGGATTTCAAAAAGGTTATATAACAATCATCTTTTCTGATATTGTTTTTTGCCAAGCTGCTTTCTTTATTGCAAGAAATTATGGTCGAGTTCCTGTAAGTAAATTAGTAGGCCCTAAAGCAATGAAAAAGATTGAAAGTTTTAATCAAAACCAACTAGAAGAAAATTTCTTTCTTATGACAGGTTTGCTAATGACTGGCCTTTTTGATTTTCTAAGCTACGCAATTGGTATTGGAGGAACACGCTGGAAAATATTTACGCCCGCATTATTAATAAGTCTTCTAATCAGTGATTCTATATTAGTAGCTGTGGGAGCTGGGGTTAGTCAAGGAGCAGGTTTATTTCTAGGGATAGCTCTTTTGGGAATGTTTGCATTAGCTACAATTTCAGGCTTAGCAAAAAATAAAATGTCTAAAATTAGAAAATAGTTAATAATTCTTTAATCAAAAAAGAAAGATATGACATTTTTGCAAACAATAACTATAAAAATAAGAATTCATGCAAGAATATAAGGCGATTGATTTTTAAAGTTATTAGATGACTACACTTAGACCAACTTCATATAATCGCCCTGGAGAACAAATATCAACTACTCCCTCTGGATTAAAAGTAACTTCTGCAAAAAGATTGATGGTAGATTCAATGGTAAGAATGATTCAAAAAGCAGAAAATCATTCAGTAGAAGATAAACTTGACGAAGAATCTCATAACAATTAATCAATTTATTGATAAAAGTATTGGCGAGTGGAAATCAATAAGAAGTACTCATACTTTAGCTTTTCAGGAATTTGAAAACTCAACAAGTAAAATATATATTAAACATATCAACCCAAAAAATAAAAAAGTCGCTGAAGTTTTTAAAAAATATAATTTAAATTGCAATTTAGATGCTATCTCAATCTCTATAAAATGGCATGCTACTAGTGATTGGGAAGAAAATAATATAAAAGAGGAAGATGAGACTATTTTGATATTTTTACCCAAAAATAAAAATTCAGGAATTGTTTTACGGAACAAAGGTTATACCGAACCAGTTATCTCATCTTCAAATTATTTTGTTGATGAAAACAATAATTTACTCATAAAAACTTTTTACAAATCTACATTATCAGAAGAGAGAATTTGCTTTTTATCCACTCACATAAGATCCAGATTTTCAACTATTAGAAATCAGGAAAATAATTCAGTAATACAAACTTCCCATACTTCAGAAATAAGAAATATAGCTAATTTAAAAGATTAATTATCCTTTCAAATTGAAGCTCTGTTTCACAAATTAAATCAGTAAGAAAGCTGTTATCTACATCCATATTATTAACTGTAAATCTTAAATCAGAGATGGTTGCATCTCGCATTAATTCAATAACTCTTCTTGCATTTGTTAAAGGTACACCAAGAGCAAGATAAGTATTTTTAAGATCCTTTAAACAACTTTTTTCTAAAACGGATTCATCATTAGTAATCAAAAGATAAGCAACAATCCTCAAAATTATTTCTCCATCTCTTAAACATACAGACATCTTGTTAGTAGTATTTAAAGATATTTTTGAATTAACTGAATCTTGATTTTCGCAAATCATTGCTGTTACAGCATCTGCAGCAATTGCATGTGAGTTTTTTGTTATTGAATTTATTGAATCTAATCTTGAGTTGGCACTATTTATAAATTCTTTTATATTGCTTAAATCATTTAATTTCTTATCAGCTGACAATAGTTGATTATTGTTTAAAACTGTCATTCCTAAATTAAAAATTAAAGTTCGCATATTACAATAGTACAAAGCCTGCCAAAACAAGACAATTTAAAATTTAACGCAACGCTTCTTAATTAATAACTTCATTCCAAAGTGATAGTTAAAATAATTTAAATAAAAAATATTTTTTCGCTAAACTAAAGCTACATTATTATAAAGTTTTGGATCAACAGGATTTAAAGTTATCAAAAAAACTTATTTCTTCTTACAAAAAGAGATTAGAAAAAGAAATTCTTGATAAAAGTAAGAAATTAAGAATGCCTCAAAATAAATTTGAAGAAATAATCAATAACAACAATGAACTTCTTAATTTAAAAAAAGCGTTAGATCAACTAGAAAAAGAATCTGAATCCCAAACTAAAGTCTGATTTTTGAAACAACCCTCCAAAAAGTGCCTCAAAACAACAATTTTCTTTTTAAGTCTTTAAACAATAATCAACTTCAAGCAGTAAAACATGTTTATGGGCCGCTATTAGTTGTAGCAGGTGCAGGCAGCGGAAAAACTAAAGCATTAACTCATAGAATTGCAAATCTCATTGAAAATAACTCTATAGATCCTTATAACATTCTTGCCGTAACTTTTACTAATAAAGCTGCCAAAGAAATGAAAGCAAGGTTAGAAGTTCTTCTAGCCCAAGAATTAGCTTTTAATCAATTTGGTCAGCCATGGTCAACTCTAAAAGAAATTGATCAAAATCAATTAAGAGCAAATGTTCACCAAGAGAGGCTTCAGAACCTTTGGATCGGTACTTTTCATTCGTTATTTTCAAGACTTCTTAGATACGATATTGAAAAATATAGTGATCCAGAAGGATTAAAATGGACAAGGCAATTTTCCATTTACGATGAAACCGATTCTCAAACATTAGTTAAAGAAATTATCAGTCAAGATATGAATCTCGATCCAAAAAGATATGATCCCAAAAAAATAAAAAGATTAATAAGTAATGCTAAAAATCAATGCTTAACTTCAAATGATCTTTTAGAAAAAGCAGATGGTAATTTTGATAAAATAGTTGCGGATGCCTATAAGAGATATAGGATTGCGCTCTCAAAAAATAATTCTTTAGATTTTGATGATCTTCTACTTTTACCTGTTTTTTTATTAAGGCAAAATGATATTGTTAGGGATTACTGGCACAAAAGATTTCAGCATATATTAGTTGATGAATATCAAGATACGAACAGAACACAATATGAACTTATAAAATTAATTACTGCTGGAAATACTGAACCAAAAAAATTCTTTAAATGGGAAGATAGATCAATTTTTGTAGTTGGGGATGCTGATCAAAGTATTTATAGTTTTAGGGCAGCTGACTTCAGAATCTTAATTGGTTTTCAAGAAGATTTTAAAAATTCGTTTACTGACGAGAAAAGATCATCTTTAATTAAATTAGAAGAAAATTATAGATCATCTTCTAATATCCTTGATGCTGCTAACTCACTAATTGAAAACAACTCTGAGAGAATTGAAAAAGTATTAAAAGCTACAAAAGAAAAAGGAGAGCTTTTAAAGTTACTCAGCTGTGATGATGAAATTTCTGAAGCAGAGGCAATTACCAATAAAATTAAATCACTCAATAATTATAATCAACAACCAATTTGGAAAAATTTTGCAATCTTATATCGAACGAGAGCTCAGTCAAGAGTAATAGAAGAATCTCTAGTAAGGTGGCGGATTCCTTATACAATTTTCGGAGGATTACGTTTTTATGACAGAAGAGAAATTAAAGATGCAATAGCATATTTGAAAGTACTGGTTAATTCTTCAGATAACGTCAGTCTCTTACGTATAATAAATGTTCCGAGAAGAGGAATTGGCAAGGCTACTATTCAAAAGTTAAGTGAAATATCTAACAGGTTAGATATGCCATTATGGGAGGTAATAAACGATAAGCAAAGCCTTGAAGAAACTATAGGCAGATCATCAAAAGGAATTAATAAATTTACTGAAGTTATGAATGATCTACTTTGTTATCTAGAAAATTCAGGTCCTGCTCATCTCTTACAATTAATTTTAGAAAAAAGTGGATATCTAAGTGATTTGTTAGCGAGTGGGACAGAAGAATCTGAAGATAGACGAAATAATTTACAAGAACTTATTAATGCAGCTACCCAATATGAAGAAGAGACAGAGAATGGAGATGTCGAAGGATTTCTCTCTACGGCCGCCTTAACAACTGATAATGATTCCAAGAAAAATAATCCCAATTCTGTAACCCTTATGACTCTGCACAATAGTAAAGGCTTAGAATTTCAAAATGTATTTATAACTGGAATGGAACAAGGCCTCTTCCCGAGTCATAGATCCATAGATACTCCCTCACTTCTCGAAGAGGAAAGAAGATTATGCTACGTAGGCATAACTAGAGCTAAGGAAAGAGTATTCTTAAGTCATGCTAGAGAAAGAAGATTATGGGGAGGAATGCGCGAGGCAACAATCCCTTCAATATTTCTATCAGAGATACCCGAGGATTTGATGGAAGGTGAATTACCTAAGACTGGAGGTGCTTCATTAAGAAGAGATTGGCATCTTGATCGTTTAACAAGGGTTGATCGAGACAATCCAAATGAACTTGTTAATAGACCAATAAATGCGGTAAGAAAGTTATATTCAGGACCTAGTAAAGGTAAAAGCTGGATAGTTGGAGATAAGCTCATCCACTCAAAATTTGGGAAGGGGGAAATTATTCATATTTTTGGAACCGGTGAAAAAATATCTTTAGCAGTAAAATTTGGTGATAAAGGAAGTAAAATTCTAGATCCTAGATTAGCTCCAATTCGATATATTAACTAAAACGCATGAATGATATTTCTGAATATATCCATGAGGAATTAGTCAAAATTCCTTTTAATTTATTTGAACTTATTACTAAATACATAGAATCTGAAAATAATACTAAAGTTGCTTTTGTTGGAGGTTATTTAAGGGATTTATTAATTAATAAGTTTCACAAAAGATCTTTTTCTAAGTCAATAGATTTAGACATAATTATTGAAGGTTCCTCCATCTCTCTGGCAAAATTCATAAAAAAAAATATTGTAAACGTTGAGTTGTGTCTAATCAAAGAATTCAATTTATATAACACCGTAGAAATGAATATTAACGACTATAAAATTGATATTGCATCTGCGAGGAAAGAAATGTACCCTGCTCCAGGATTAAACCCTATTGTAACAAGTACTACTATTGAAGAGGATCTTAAGAGAAGAGATTTCACTGTAAATGCAATAGCCTTCGATGTTTCAACAAAGAAAATTTATGATCTTTTTGGAGGAATTTCTGATATAAAAAGCAAAAAATTGAACTTACTTCATAACAATAGTATTTCAGATGATCCCAGTAGAATAATAAGATGTGCAAAGTACGCTTCAAGGTTAGGTTTCAATATTTCAAATAATTCTCTCAAACAATCGCAAGAATCAATTAAACAATGGCCATGGGAATGTGCAGTAACTAATGAGAAAATGATTTTTCCACCAGCACTCGGGATAAGAATAAGGATGGAACTAGCTGAAATATACAGATACGATAATTTAATAAATGTAGTTTCAATTATTCATAAATGGGGAATTATCTCAATTTTAAATAAAAATATTCAAGTTGATAAAAGGTTTTCAAGGGGATTTCATTGGATCAAGAAGTTAAATGGTAATTACATTTTATTCTTGTTAAAAGATGTAGAGGATTTAGAAAAAACATGTCAAAGATTTTTGATCAATAATAGTGAAAAGAAAATAATTGAAGACTATTTAACTATAAAAAAGATATTAAAAACCTACAAAAAAAAATTTATGCATTATTCTCCATCAAGTTGGACTGAATTTATTGAGAAGAAAAATCTACATAACGAAACAGTCAAATTATTAATTTGTGATGGGGGTGTATTCTGGCGAAACTTGTTAAGGTGGCTATTTAAATACAAATACATTAAATCAAGAAAAGATGGCGAAGCATTAAAAAAAGAAGGATGGGAACCAGGGAAGGAAATGGGAGAGGAAATCAAAAGATTAAGATATTTAGAAATTGATAAATTTAATTGAAATTGATTACATTTTCACAACTTTCCCAACCTTATACCAATTCTCTTTTAAATTTTTTTCATATTTAGGATTGCAACTTATTAGTAAGGGACCACACGTTTGGGGATCTATTAGCAATGATATTATCTCGTCAAAAGTCTTATTATCTAATGAATTTTCATTTAAAAAATTAATTATTCTTTTTTGCTGCTTTCCTTTATAAATATTATCAAAAATTTCTTTATTAGATTCAAAAAAAGAACTTCTTATACCTTTTCTTATTAAGTCAAATACTCCCGGATAAGCTTTAAATGCAAGTAAATCTAATAAAACTTTTACAGGCTCTAGATTATTTCTTTCCCTATATAAATTAGATGATTCAACCATCTCTTTAAGATGTCCAATAAATCCATATCCAGTAATGTCAGTAGCAGCATTTACTAATGATTCTCTAAATTGATCTTGAAAAAAATAAATTTCATCAATCAAATATTGCTGACTTTTAACTAAATTATTAATTATTTCAGAGGAACTATTTAGCATATTAATATTTTGCATTTGACCAGCAAAGTGAATTCCAACTCCTAGAGGTCTTGACATCATAAGAATATCTCCATCATTCATTCCAGATTTAAGCCATGGTTTTGCTTCATTTTCTAGGATGCCTTGGACAGTTAAAGAAATATCTATTCCTAATGCATAAGGTTTATTTAACATACTTCTTGTTTCGAAAGTATGGCCTCCAAGTAATTCACCTCCATGCTCCTCAACTGTTGATTTAATCCCTTTAAGGCATTGAGAAAAGAGGTAACTTTGATATTCACTTTCAACTTTTGGTAATGATATTAAAGCTTGCGCGGATGAGAGTTTTGCTCCGCATGCCCACAAATCTGAGCAAGCATGCAAAGTAGTAATTTTTGCATTAAGCCAAGGATCGCTTACCAAAGCAGGAAATCCATCTACGCTTTGCAAGATAATATCTTGACCATTTTGATAGATCTCAACTGAGTCTTCAGGGGATAAAGCAAAAGAATCTAAATTAGCATTTATTAATGATTTATTCAAAACAATCTGAGGAATTTTAGCTGCACATCCCCTGCAATCATTTAAAGAAATAGTTTTTCCACTACTTTTCATAATTAGCCTTTTTGATTTGAACTTATTAATAAAGTTCAGATCAATTTTATGCTTTAAAATCCAAAAAAGAAAAGAAGGGCCAAAAACAAAATTGCGATAAATAGCAAAAGCCTTTTGATGTTGACTTGGAAATATATTTACTATTTGTAATCCGATCCTTTGTGGAAACCACTTTTTTAAAGGTCCCCCTTCTATATCCTTTTTTAGATTTTGGACTAATGTATTTACAACTTTTACTGCAAAAACTCCTGATGCCGGTCTTTTTGCTGAATCTACAAATGCACAATCACCCGCAGCAAAGATCCCGGAAAACCTTTTCAACAATAAAGTCTGATTTGTGATTATTCTGCCATTAGAATCCGAATCTAATAATTTTTTTTGTGCCCATAAAGGAGCTGTATTTCCAGTACATAAAAGAATCTTGCCATAATCAAAATTAAGGTTTTCAACTAAATCGATATTGAAATTCCGTAAACTTTTTAAAATTCTATTATTAATTTTTCTTGGATCACATAATAATTTTAAAGATCTACATCTCCATCTTTTTCTCAAAGCATATGATACTTCAATTGCAGCAAGGCCGCTCCCAACTATTACAAATGGAAGTTCATTAACTGAATCAAAACAATCCTCTTTTTGTATTAACTCATAAGCCCTCAAAAAAGGTTTAATTGTAAAAGCATTTTGATTTTTAACAAGTGACTCAAATTCTTTTGGAATTATCGTTTGGCTACCATAATTAAGCATCAACTTCGAATAATTAATTGAGGGTCTATTACTTAAAATAATTTTCTTTAAATTGAAATCAATATCCTTTACTTCTTCCTCTATAAAAGATACTTTTGCATTTTTTGCTAAAGATTTTATATCAATTAAACTCTCTTCTAAAGAAATTGAATCTGAGAGCACCGATGGGAACATTGCCGAATAAACCAAATGAGAATCTCTAGATATAATTGAAACAGGAATCTCTGGCATTAATTTCTTACACATTAACCATTTCTTCATTAAAAGAACATTTGTGTGTCCCCCTCCAATTAGTACTAGATGATTAAAAGTCATTTACATCACAATGAATAAAGAACATTTATTGCCAATTGAAAAATCAAGATTAGGAGTAATTGGTGGGAGTGGATTTTATTCAATGGATCAAATAGAGTACCTAAGAGAAATAGAAATCAATACTCCCTATGGTAAACCCTCTGATTCAATAAGAGTATATAACCTTGGAAATCTAGAGATAGCATTCATTCCAAGACATGGAAGAACACATAGATTAAATCCTACTGAAATCCCTTACAAAGCAAATATTTGGGCTCTAAGGTCAATAGGAGTAAGATGGATTATTGCTCCATCAGCAGTTGGTTCATTACAAGAACAGATAAGGCCACTTGATATAGTGGTGCCAGATCAATTTATAGACCGGACAAAAAATAGACCCGCAACATTCTTTAATGAAGGGGCTGTAGCACACGTAACCATGGGAGATCCTTTCTGCACAAATTTATCCCGTATATTAAGCGAAATCGGAGAAAAAAATATTCCAGGAGGTAGGCAATTACATAGGGGGGGTACCTATCTAGCAATGGAAGGCCCTGCTTTCTCAACTAGAGCAGAATCTAATTTATATAGAAGTTGGGGATGTTCAATAATAGGAATGACGAACCATACAGAAGCAAGATTAGCTAAAGAGGCTGAAATAGCTTATTCCTCATTATCTATGGTTACTGATTATGATTGTTGGCATCAAACCAATCAAGAAGTATCTGTAGAGATGGTTTTGAATAATCTTAGGTCGAATACTGAAGTAGCTAATAAAATAATCTTTGAATTAGCCAAAGTAATTGAAAAAGAAAGACCAAAAAGTAAGTCTCATTTTTCTTTAAAAGATGGCTTGATAACCCAACAAGAAAATATCCCTAGCTCTACAATGGAGAAACTAAGGATAATTGCCGAATCTTATTGGACTTAATAAATAAAAACGCTAGTAGAGTAAAAGCTTTGTTAACCTCCAGCCCCAACTCCTTGGTATGAGCCATAGAAAAATATGCCTAAAACGAAGATTACTGCTATCCCACCGGCTGTAGCAACAAGCCAAAGAGGAAGAGTTCCTTCAGTCCATCTTCTTTCCCATGCAACTGCGGGTCTACCATCTGGTAATCTATCTGGAATTCTTCCATCAGGTCCTTTTAATTTTTTACTCATAATTTTAATTTAGTTGAAAAAGTAACTGGAAAATAAAATTCCCAAAACAAATACTGATAATAAGCCTAAATAAAGACTTGTACGATTAAGTTCCACTGGAACTTTGTTAGGATTTTCGTTTACTTGCATAATAGTTAAATTTATCGAGCTACAAATTGCATAGCTGCAATAGAGCCTAAAAAGAACACTGATGGTATAGCTAGAGCGTGAACCGCTAGCCAACGAACAGTAAAGATTGGATAAACGCGGACTTCTGCAGCCTGCATTGGAGCTTGGGAGTTGGTCATTGTTATTTTGTTCTTAAATCTAGTTGAGACTTAGCTTCATATCTTTGTGTTACAACAGGCGCTTTTGCTTCAGATGCTTGGAAATAACTATCCGGACGAGGAGTGCCGAAAGCATCATAGGCTAAACCTGTATATACGAATAGGAAGCCTGCTATAAAAATAGCTGGTAATGTTACTGCATGAATAATCCAGTATCTAATACTGGTAATTATTTCAAAGAAAGGGCGTTCACCCGTTGAACCTGCGGCCATAATCACAAATGTTTACCATATGATCTTACAGTGTAAAATCATAAGTTCGTGAAGAAATTAACAGGTTGGTTACAGACAGTTGCTAAATTCATCCAAAATTAAGCTTTTTTTTATTATTTTCTAGAACTATTAAAAACTTATCCATTCCATTTAAGAATGTAACCACGTTCTCCTAGTATGAAACCTTTTTGATTATTTAAAGATTCCTTATCAAGGAAAACAATTTTAATATAGTTTGTAGGCAATACAGAAGCAAGAGGATCTGAATTCCAAGTTTTCCCTTGGTCTTTACTTACTATTAGAGTTCCATTTCCACCGCCAGCCCAAATGTTACCATTTGGATCCCATCCCATATCAAGATAATTATATCCATTTAGTATAGGAACAATGGGCTTTGTCCAACTTTCTAAGTCATTACTATCTTCATTAAATCTAATTTCTGCACCCCTAGAAAGCATCCATAAACTTCCTTCTGGATTGAAACCTATACTTTGAACTCTTTTGCTACTTGCTCTTTGATGAGCTATCCATGTATCACTATTATTTTCCAAAGTAGAAAAGAAATTACCCAAGCTACTTACGCTCACATAATCTCCATTATTAGTTCTCCTTAAATCCCTTACACCTCCTGAACCTGATGCATCAACCACCTTTGCATTCCATGACTCACCACTATCAGATGTCTCATAGATAGCTCCCGCTGTAGTAGCAAGTTCTGCTATCCCATTATCAACAGTTGTAATAAGAAATGGTTGTCCTGGTAACTTACCTAAAGATAAACGAGTCCAGTTTTTTCCTGAATCTATTGTATGCATAACAAGTGAGGGCTGACCTATTAACCAACCTTCAGAGCCCTTGAAATCAATATCAAGAAGGCGAAAGTTCTCTTCAGCAGGTATATCTAGTGATCTTTTTCCCCATGTTTCGCCACCATCAGTTGATTCCATAATCAACCTGTTTGAACCTACTAGAAAGCCATGATTATCATCTATAAAATCGACATCTAAAGCATTAGCCTGATCTTCAAACTGAATTGTTTTCCAAGGGCTGTTTTCATTCATCTTCACTCCTGTAGATGAACAACTGCTTAAGACAAAACAAAGCACTAAAGCAAAAAGGAGGTTAGGAATACTGGTAAAAATTTTTTTCATTTATTTATATTAATGCAAAGAGTACAAAGAAAGGAACATAGCAGCAGCAAATGCCAGCCCTCCAAAAATCAATATATTTTTTTGGCCAGGAGGTAAACTATTAAAACCAAAACCGTAAACTAAATTCTCTTCAAATCCACTAGGCTTTGCACGGGATCCTATATCCATATAAAAGTTTTTACCAGCTCTACAAACGGGGCAAGCAAAGGTGTTTCCGTCTAGTTCTGAGAAAGGGGTATTTTTAGGTATATTCAGTTTTTTGTTTCCTTCTATGGGGTCATAAATGTATCCACAACTCCTACATTCGAATCTATTTTGTTCTAGATTATCTACAGATTCTTTAAACTGTATGTTAGTGTCTAATCCAGAAGATGTTTTTTCAACAGATTCGTTGATTGGACTGTTTTCTTCAGAAGATGGTTGAATGCTATCATTCACGATTTATAGTCAAACTTCTAAGACTTTAGAAGATTTTCTTTAATTAAGCGACTTTATCCTCTTTTTTTACAAAATGTTTTCACTTCCAGGATATGAATACTTTTTAGGTTTTCTCATAATTGCCGCTGCTGTTCCAATATTAGCTCTTGTTACTAACATTATAGTTGCTCCTAAAGGCAGAAATGGTGAAAGAAAACTAACGTATGAATCTGGAATGGAACCTATTGGGGGAGCCTGGATTCAATTTAATATTCGTTATTACATGTTCGCTTTGGTTTTCGTTATATTTGATGTTGAGACAGTATTCCTCTATCCTTGGGCTGTTGCCTTTAATAAACTAGGTTTATTGGCATTCATCGAGGCATTAATTTTCATTGCAATACTCGTGATCGCTTTGGCTTACGCATGGAGAAAAGGTGCCCTAGAATGGAGTTAAAAAATTGAACCCACAATTATCGCCAAAAGCAATAAGAGAAATTAGAGAAGGAACTTGTAACCCTTTAGGAGCTCCTCAAGTTACAACAGATTTAAGCGAAAATATTATTCTTACAAGTTTAGACGATCTACATAATTGGGCTAGATTAAGTAGTCTTTGGCCTCTTTTGTACGGCACAGCTTGCTGTTTTATTGAATTTGCTGCTCTAATTGGATCTCGATTTGATTTTGATAGGTTTGGATTAGTACCAAGAAGCTCGCCACGGCAAGCAGACCTATTAATAGTTGCGGGTACAGTCACAATGAAGATGGCTCCTGCCTTAGTTAGGCTTTATGAACAGATGCCTGAGCCGAAATACGTGATTGCCATGGGTGCATGCACAATCACAGGAGGAATGTTTAGTGCAGACTCTACTACTGCTGTTAGGGGTGTTGATAAACTGATCCCTGTCGATCTATACCTTCCTGGATGTCCACCAAGGCCAGAAGCAATTTTTGATGCTGTTATTAAACTACGAAAAAAAGTTGGAAATGAATCAATTTTAGAGCGTACAAAAACAGAGCAAACCCACAGATACATAACATATGATCACGAAATGAATCTTGTCTTCTCTGAAAATACTGGTGAATATTTAAATAAAACTTCGACTAATGTTATTCCTTCATCCAAGAAAGAAAAAATAAGTGAATTTCCTGAGAATAGCGAAAAAACTGAATTCATAAATAGCGAAACAGATTAATGGGAAATGAAAGTTTAGCTAAATCATCAGATACTTCACTAGAGAAGAAAGGACCTATAAGTCAAAACTTATCTAATGATGGAATTCCTAATGAATCATTAGCTAGCGATCATATTGGAATTGAAAATATTTCTATTGAACCTAGTAGATTGTATGAAGCAGTATCAGCTTTAAAAAATTACGGTTTTAACTATCTCCAATGTCAAGGTGGCTATGATGAAGGCCCAGGCAAGAATCTTGTTAGTTTCTATCATTTTATAACTGTTGATGACTTCCAAAAAATTGAAAAAATTAAAGAAGTTAGATTAAAAGTTTTCTTAAGAAGAGATTCAGATTTATCAATTCCTAGTTTGTATAAAATTTTCAAAGGCAGTGACTGGCAAGAGAGAGAAACATATGACATGTATGGAATAAATTTTATAGACCATCCAAACCCCAAGAGGCTCTTAATGCCTGAAGATTGGAGAGGTTGGCCATTACGAAAAGACTATATTCAACCAGATTTCTATGAACTCCAAGACGCATATTAATTTATTTTCTTTAATTTGCGGTAAATAAACATAACTGCTCTTCCTAGTCTTTTTGGATCATGTCTAAGGGTTGGAGTTATTCTTTTTGAATACAATGGTGCCTGCAAAACGTAATAACCTTCTGATAATAATTTTTCTTTATTACATCGGACAGGTTCTGCTCCTCTACTTTCGTAATAGTCTACTAATGGAGACTTTTCGAATTGAATTTGAGATAAGACTGCGTTAAAAATTCGAGTATTAACTCCAAAATTTGATAATTGTTTTTCTATTGATTTAATATGTTGGTAAACATCAAGTCCATCTGTTTCTCCTGGCTGAGTCATCAAATTACTTATATAAATTTTAGGAGCATTACTTTGCAACAAAGCATCTACTATCTCTGGTACTAATAAGTTTGGCAATAAAGAAGTGTATAAACTACCTGGGCCAAGAACAATTAAGTCAGCTTCTTTTATAGATTCTAGAGCACTTGGGAGAGCAGAAGGATTTTCTGGTAGGTAACCAATCCTTGAAATTAATTTTTTTGATTTGCTAATATTGCTTTCGCCAAAAACTTTTTCACCATCTTCTAATTCGGCCCATAACATAACATCAATATTTGTAGCAGGTAAAACTTGACCTTGTACCGCCAAAACCTTACTAGAGGCTTGTACTGCTTTTTCTAAACTACCTGTAATAGTTGTTAAAGCTGACAAGAATAGATTTCCAAAACTATGTCCCTCAAGACCACTACCTTCCGAAAATCTGTATTGAAATAATCTTGTTAAAATGGGTTCCTCGTTTGATAAAGCCGCTAAACAATTTCTTATATCTCCTGGGGGTTGCACACCTAGCTGTTTTCTAAGAATTCCACTACTTCCACCATCGTCCGATACCGTTACGATTGCAGTAATATTACTGCTGTAATTTTTTAAGCCTTTTAACAAAGTAGATAAGCCAGTACCTCCTCCAATTGCAACGATATTAGGACCCCTGTTTAATTTACTTTTAACTCTTAATGCATCAACTAAAAATGTGTTTTTTTCTGGAACAAGCGCTTTTTGTATTGAATTTATACTTCTATTTTGTCCAATCCCTATTAATAAAAGTCCAATAACAAAAATCAACGGACCTAATAATGAAACAGGTATTACACTAGTCAAACCTGTCATTAACCAAAAAAATACATCAATAAGCCAAAAAAGTGGCCTTAAATTTGTCCAAATTGCCAGGCCCAATAATGAAGTTAGAAATCCTATTGCTGATGTAATCATCCATCTCTTTATTACCAGTCCTGGCAAAAGCCAACTCAAAATTCTTAAAATTTTATTTAAAAGGTCAAAATTAGATTTTTTAAAATGCACATAATATCTTTTTACTCTTTTTTTACGATTATTCATTAAAACCTCTTTAAATTATTTTCTCAAATTTTTATAAAGTACTTAGATTAAGTATAAATCAAATTCTTACATCCTTTTTTTATTTCAAAAAATAGGCAATATGTAAGAAAGAATGAATTATTCTTAATTATAAATCTTGAAAAAATTAAAGCCTGCAGTCGAAACAAAAAACCTCTCAATTAGTTGGGGGGAAATTAATGTACTTAATCAACTCAATTTTGAACTTAATGATGGAGAGAAATTAGCAATTGTAGGACCATCAGGTTCGGGCAAATCTACAATACTAAAAATATTAGCTGGTTTGATTTTACCTACTAAAGGAGAATTAAAAATATTTGGTGAAAAACAAACGTATTTGAGACTAGACCAAAATAATCCCCCTGATGTAAGACTTGTTTTTCAAAACCCAGCATTATTAGGTTCTTTGACTATTGAAGAAAATGTAGGTTTTCTTCTTAAAAGAAATAAAAACCTATCAAAAAAGTTAATACATGAAATGGTAAGTGAATGTTTGGCTGATGTAGGATTATTTAATATTGAAAATAAACTTCCGAATGAATTAAGTGGAGGGATGCAAAAAAGAGTAAGTTTCGCAAGAGCTTTGATTACAGATCAAACAATTAATGCAAAGACTAAACCTTTGTTACTTTTTGATGAGCCAACTGCAGGTCTTGATCCAATTGCCTCATCAAGAATTGAAGATTTAATAAATAAAACAAATGATAAAGCCAAGGGATCATCTATTGTGGTTAGCCATGTTCTTAGTACTATAGAGAGGACTTCAGATAAAGTTTTAATGCTTTATGGAGGCAAATTTAGATGGGCTGGTTCTATTAATGAATTTAAAGAAAGTAATGATCCCTATGTATTTCAATTTAGGTACGGGAAACTTGATGGCCCTATGCAACCCAAAGACATTTAGAAATTATGCGTAGAAGCTTACGAGATTCAATAGTTGGATTTTCCTTATTGGGAGGAATTTTAATATTCACATTTTTTTCTTTTTGGCTAAGAGGAGTAAGATTATCTTCAAAAAACTGGCACCTTTTTGCTGAATTTAGTAATGCAAGTGGTTTATCAAAAAAATCTCCAGTTACTTACAGAGGCATATTAGTGGGATCAATAGAAGATATTTTGTTTACTAATGAATCAATTAAAGCAAAAATAGTCCTAAATAATCCAGAAATTATTCTTCCAAAGCCAGCATTTGCAAGGGTAGTAACTAATTCTTTCCTTGGGGGTGATGTGCAAGTCGCTTTAGAAACTAGTGACAAAAAAATTCCTCAAAACTTCGCAAAGCCTACATCCGAAAAATGCGATACCAAATTAATTATTTGTCAAGGAGATATTATCCGTGGGAAACAACTATCAAGTCTCTCCAACATTACTAATAGAATAAGTCAACTTTTAAAAGAATCAAATCAAGAAAACTTAATTGAGAACATCGCTAAATCAATTGACCAATTTGATAAAACACAAGAAAACCTTGATGAATTAATTTTTTTATCGAAAACAGAAATACTTAGAGTTGAACCTTTAATAAAAGAAATTAAAATTGCTGCTAATCATTTAAATAACATTTTGTCTACTATCGACGACAAAGAAACTCTTAATGACATTAAATTGACAATTAACGCTGCAAGATCAATTTCCGTCAAATTAGATGATATGAGTGATGATTTTGAAAAATTAACACAAGATAAAGAATTAACAAAATCCTTAAGACAATTAACTATTGGACTTGCAAAATTCCTTGACGAAATTTATCCATAACGAATATTAGAATTCATTTATAGCATTTAAAGCCATCGCAGCGATTGCCTTATCTGTAGCTTTTGGCAATTGAACATATTTACCTCTAGCTGCCTCAGCTAATTCCTTGCCAAACCCACTTGCAATAAATTTCCTCTCAGTATCAATTATTAATAGTTTTATCCCTAGCATGGGATATTTGGCAGCGATATCAAGAACCTCTTGCTTTAAATTGACATTTTCATTATCTTTTTCTTCGACATCATTTTGTCCAAGAGATAATCCTAATGGAACATTGCCTCTCCCATCAGTAATCCCTACAACAATAACTTGACCTATATCCCCTGTTGCAAGAGCATTTTTTGCTACTTTCGCTGATTGTGTTAGTCCATGAGCTAAGGGCGATCCTCCACCACAAGGCATTGTTTCTAACCTTCTTTTTGCTGCAGTTATGGATCTAGTAGGAGGTAAAAGAACTTCTGCCTGATTACCTCTAAAGGGAATAAGAGCTACTTCATCTCTATTCTCATATGCCTCAGTTAAAAGTCTAATTACTGCACCTTTAGCACTTTGCATTCTATTAAGAGCCATAGAGCCGCTAGCATCAACCAAAAAAATGACTAAAGCACCCGCCTTTTTTTGAAGAAGCTTTGCCCTAAAATCATTTTCTTCAATAATAATTGATTTATTAGGGTTCTTTAATTTTCTTGATTTTTGATAAGGAGCAGCAGCTCGGAGAGTTGCATCTACTGCTATTCTTTTAACTTTACCTCTTGGAATAATGGGTTTTACATATCTTCCCCTACTATCACTAAATATCACCGATCTACTTCCACTATTTCCAGCTTTTGCTTTAGCTGATGAAAAAAGCAATAAATCAGGATCAACCATACACGCCTCAGGATCTAATATAAATTCTTCTGGTATTTCAGGGGTAGATTCTTCTTCTCCTTCAGAATTATCTTCTTCTTGCTTTTGCTCTTGATTATCATCATTTTCATTAGCCTCTGTTTCAGATTCATCATTATTTGATTGAGGAGGGGGTGGAGGACTCTGCTCCTCAGGAGGCGGTGGTTGAATATCTTCATCTTCCGGCGGAATTTGCATCGCTCTCGGAAGGATAACTAATCTCACTGCAACTTTTAAGTCCTCAGAATTTACATTCTCATCACCTCGAAGGGCTGCATTAGCCTTAGCTACTTTTACTGCAAACAATTCTGATCTATGTCCTTCTACTCCCCCTCTCAGAGACTCATTCACTAAGTAGGTTATTTGCTCTTTAGTTATCTTTACATCTTTTAACCATTGCCTCGCCAAAATTAATTGAGTTGATAAATTATCAGATTCTTCAGACCACTTTTCTGAAAACTTAATATTATTTTCTGCATGTGATAAAACAGCTTTTGTAATTTCAACTCTTTGAGTATTATCAATAGATTGATCTGCCGAAAGCACAATTGCAAAACGATCTAAAACATGATCTCTTAATGCACCTTCTTCAGGGTTATAAGTGGCTATTAAAAGTGACTTACAGGGATGAGAAAGACTTAAACCATCTCTTTCAATATTATTTTGCTCTTTTCCAGTAGCTTCCAGAATTAAATTTACAATTCCATCATCTAATAAATTTATATCGTCTACATAAAGAACACCTCTATGAGCCTCTGCAAGAATTCCAGGCTGAAAAACTTGTTCCCCAGTATTCAATGAGGCAGCTACATCAATTGATCCAACAAGTCTGTCTTCGGTTATTCCAATAGGGACTTGGATAAATGGCGCCTCTCTTACTTTTTTAGGAATTTCTTCAATTTGATTTAAGTAATCACTTCCAATTGTCTTCTCTAACAATTTATTGGTATTTATATCCCACTCCTCTGGCCTATATGGATTTAGATTCCTTCCAATAGGTTTTAATGAAGTATTGTTTTTAGTTAACTTTTCCAGCAATGGCTCATTATCTAACACCTCTATAGGAGGAATTAAAGTATGTAAACCCCTTGCCAATACTGACTTGCCAGTACCTCTCCCACCAGCGATGATAACCCCCCCTAAACTTGGATCAACTGCTGCGAGAAGTAAAGATAATTTCAATAAGCTATGACCAGTAATTGCCGCCAAAGGAAAAGCTCTAAAAGAGTCCTTAGATTTTATTAAATCTTTTATTTTTTCTTTACCTTTTAACTCCGAGTTCAAAATCACTTTAAAAATGTCTGATATAGAATTTATCCAATAACTGTGTTTTTTTTAGTGGAATTATCAAATCTTAATATCAATAATGGATTATGTATATCCCTTGGAGCAAATATTGATAGTAAATTTGGAAGTCCAATAGAGACTTTATTATTGTGTAAACCAAAATTAGAAAAAACTTTAAAAGATTGGGGAGATCAATCTAATACAAAAAAAGATGAAAGCAAAAAATTTAACCCATACTTTTTATGGTCTTCTATATATGAGACATCCCCACATGGAGTGGAAAATGAACAGCCAAATTATCTTAATACTCTCGTAATTGTCAAAAGTAATTATTTTCCTAAGCCATCAAAAATAAATGCAAATTTACTCTTAAAAAAGCTAAAAAATCTAGAGTTTTTTTTTGGGCGAGAAAAAACATCAAAGGGTATGAATTGGCTCTCAAGGTGTCTAGATTTAGATATTCTATGGTGGGAAGATTGTCAAATATTTGATGAGAAATTAACATTACCGCACCCAAGATTTATGAATCGCAATTTTGTTATTACACCACTATGTGAGATCTTAAGTAGAAGCCAAGAAATCAAAAAAATTCATGATCCAAGATGGTCTAATACTTAATTTACAAAACAAAGAAATAACTGTTAAGGTGTATTTATTTGAAGATTATGAGCAATAAAAATATTAAAAAAAAATCAATTTTTAAAGAAAAAATATCGGAATTAAAGTCAAAAAAATTTAGTTTTGAAATTAGTAGAATTCAACTTCCAAATGGACATGAAGGAGAATATGGATACATAAAGCATCCTGGTGCTGCTTTAGCTGTACCTATTACAGAAGATAATAAAGTTATAATTCTTCGGCAATATAGATTTGCAGTTTCAAGATATTTATTAGAATTTCCAGCAGGAACTTTAGAAATAGGTGAAACACCTTTTAATTCAATCAAAAGGGAGCTTCAAGAAGAGACTGGGTTTAGTGCAGATAAATGGGATGAATTAGGAACTCTTGTTCCAGCTCCTGGTTATGCAGATGAAGAAATAAATTTATTTCTAGCCCGTAATTTGTGCAAACTAAAGTCTGAGGTCAAGGGGGATTTAGATGAAGATATAGAAGTATTAATTTTGGATCCTGAAGAACTAGATAATCTAATTTCTAGTGGTGATGAAATTCTTGACGCAAAAACTATTACTGCTTGGTTTAGAGCGAAACAATTTTTAGATGAATTATGAATAATCCTAGAATACTTTTCTGGCACAGAAAGGATCTAAGAATATTTGATAATCAAGCTTTAATAAAAGCATTTTCATTATCAAATGCTATTACATCAACTTATATCTTAGATAAAAATTATTCACACGATTTCAATGCAAATTCAAGAGCTTGGTTTCTTGGAAATTCGCTTAGAGAATTAGGAAATAATTGGAAAAAAATGGGCAGCAGGCTAATTATTGAAGAAGGAGATCCAATATTAATAATTCCTCAATTAGCAAATATAATAAATGCTAAATTTGTTGTTTGGAATAAATCAATTGAACCTTATGAGATTAATCGAGATTTACAAATAAAAAACAGTTTAAAAAAAATTAACATTCAAGTTATTGAATCTTGGGATCACTTATTAATAGAACCCTCAAAAATATTTTCAGGAAATAATACCCCTTATTCGGTCTATGGTCCTTTTTATAAAAACATAAAATCAAAACTGAATCTATTAGGTAAATATGATGAGAGTAACATTAATTTCAATTTTCAAGATATTGATGATGAATTTAGGGATTATCTGAAAATAAAAAGATCTGATTCTGTACTGAATAAATTTCTTGAAAATATAAATTTTTCTGGATCTAAGATTTGTCCTTGCAGACCTGGTGAAAAGGGTGCAGAAAAATTATTGGAAAACTTTATTAACAAACAAACAATATTTTCTTATAATTCCACGAGAGATTTTCCTTCTCATAATGGAACATCTTATTTGAGCGCATCGCTCAGATTCGGGACCATCAGCATTAGAAAAGTTTGGAATGCTACATTAAATTTAAACTCAGTTTGTGAAAATCAAGAAAAATATTTATCAATAGAAACTTGGCAAAAAGAACTTGTTTGGCGAGAATTTTATCAACATTGTTTATTCCATTTCCCAGAACTAGAGAATGGTCCATATAGAAAAAAATGGGACCAATTTCCTTGGCAAAATAATAATGAATGGTTTCTGCATTGGAGCAATGGAGAAACAGGCGTTCCAATAGTTGATGCTGCAATGAGGCAACTAAATAGTACTGGCTGGATGCATAATAGATGTAGAATGATAGTCGCTTCATTTCTGGTAAAAGATTTGATATGCAATTGGCAAATGGGTGAAAAAAAATTTATGGAAATGTTGGTCGATGGAGACTTAGCTGCAAATAATGGGGGATGGCAATGGAGCGCAAGTAGTGGTATGGATCCAAAACCACTTAGAATTTTTAATCCATATACCCAAGCAAAAAAATTTGATCCTATTTGTGAATATATAAAATTTTGGATTCCTGAATTATTTAAAGTTTCAAATTCAGATTTATTAAATGGGGAGATATCTAATTTAGAAAAAAACAATTACTTAAAGCCTATTGTTAATCACAATTTCCAACAAAGATTATTTAAATCTCTTTATGCTGAAATCTGAATTTCTTCTATACAATTTTCTAAAACTTTATTCAAATTATTTGCTACATAAACTTGTTCTTCATAAGAAATTTCAGGGAACATAGGAAGACTAAGAACTTCTGTACAAATTCTCTCTGTATTTATAAGTTTTTTTCTAGAGAAATTTTTATTTTTATAAGCTATTTGTGCATGAATTGGAATTGGATAATAAATAATTGAATTAATACCTTTTTTAAAAAGTTGATGCTTTACTAAATTCCTCAAAGTACAATATTTTTCAAAATCAGTTTCGAATAAATTTAAAAAATCTTCATTTAAAAAATATTTTTCGTTTCTTAATTTGATGACAAATTGATTCCAAGAATGATTTGTAGAATTAGAACTTATTTTCGGCAAACATATAAATGGGTTTTTTTCTAATAAATCAAAGTAATTATTAGCAATTATTTGGCGATTATTAATCCACTTAGAAATATATTTAATTTTGATATTTAATATTGCAGCTTGTATAGTATCAAGCCTACTATTATATCCAATTTCATTATGGTGATATCTTTTGGGACTTCCATGAATAGCTAACTCTCTAATTTTCTTAGCAATTTTCTGATCTGACGTTGTTACTGCTCCAGCATCTCCAGCAGCTCCTAAATTCTTTGTAGGGAAAAAGCTAAAACAACCTATGTCGCCGATACTACCAACTCTGGAATTTTCCCACATTGTGCATGTTGCCTGAGCACAATCTTCGATTACTTTTAAATCATATTTATCAGCTAATGATTTTATTAAAGTCATATTGACTGCATTACCAAAAAGATGAACTGGCATAATTGCTTTGGTATTAGAATTTATTTCTTGTTCAATTAATTCAGTATTAATAAGGTAAGTTTCTGGATCTATATCTACCAAAATTGGAGTAGCACCAACTATACTGATAGCCTCTGCAGTTGCAAAAAAACTAAAAGATGTGGTAATTACTTCATCACCTTCACCAATATCTAATGCACGCAAAGCCAACACTAAAGCATCTGTACCACTATTACATCCGATAGTATTATTAACTCCAATCAATTTAGAGAAATTTTCCTCAAATTTGGTAATTTCTTTTCCTCCGATATATTGACCACCTTTTAAAACTTTAAAAACCTCAGTTTCAATTTCAGAGCCAATTTCTTGGTACTGTCTATTTAAAGTGAATGGAGGTATCTGCATAAGAATATCTTAACCCTTAACCATATTTCTAGGGAAAAAAAACATTTTAATTCATTTAAACCAACTTGGCTCTTCACCAGGAGTCCATTTAATATTGCACCCTAAAGAGGGCATCTGATTTAAAGGATAAGGATTATCTTGATTCAAATCTCTTACAGCAGAGCGCAAATCTTTACCAGATAAAGGGATATTATTACCTGGTCTACTATCATCTAATTGGCCATGATAATACAATAAAAAATTACCTTCGCCT
Source organism: uncultured Prochlorococcus sp. (assembly GCF_902626525.1). Lineage (GTDB taxonomy): Bacteria > Cyanobacteriota > Cyanobacteriia > PCC-6307 > Cyanobiaceae > Prochlorococcus_A. The sequence continues at coordinate 114,613 of NZ_CACOFR010000002.1, read as the reverse complement.
CTGTTTGAAAAAAGATAAAAATCAGGTGTACAAGCCGCTTTTAATGCCTTAGCAAAATTTTGATTTGCATCGTGTAAATAAGGAAAACTCCATCCTTGTGATTGTGCTTGTAATCTTAAATTTTTGGGAGAATCTGAAGGATGAGTAACAATATCATTACTTGAAATTGCAACTGTTTGAACAGTGTTCTCAATTTCTTTAGTTAATGTGTAAATTTGAGTCTCGATATATTTAACAAAAGGACAATGAGCACAAATAAACATTAATAGTAAATGCCTATTATCTAGATTATGAAAATTAAAGTATTCATTATTTAAGGAATTAGCATTTAACATTTTGAAATTCGGTAATTGAAAACCTAATTCCAAAACCATAGAATTCGTTCTAACCATTTTTAAAATAAATATTTCCTATATTTGAAAATTATTGTATATTTTGCAGTAATCGGCAAAGATATGTACTTTTGTATAGGAGAATAATAGAAATAATAAAGAAAATGCTTCTAAATCTAACTGGCAAAAAAATTCTCGTTACAGGAATTGCGAACAATCGTTCAATAGCATGGGGTATTGCTCAACAACTTTCAAAAGCTGGCGCAGAGCTTGGAATCACATATTTACCTGATGACAAGGGAAGATTCGAATCTAAAGTTAGAGAACTAACTAAACCGTTAGCCCCTTCTTTATTTTTGCCCCTTGATGTTCAAAATCCCTCTCAAATTGAAGAAATCTTTAAAAATATAAAAAACAATTGGGGGCAAATTGATGGATTAGTTCATTGCTTGGCATTCGCAGGGCGCGAGGAATTGATTGGAGATTATAGTGCTACCTCATCAGAAGGTTTTGATAGAGCTCTTAATATAAGTGCGTATTCATTAGCACCTTTATGCAAAGCAGCAAAACCACTTTTTAGCGATGGAGCTGGAGTTGTCTCATTAACTTATTTAGGCTCAGAGAGAGCAATTCCTAACTACAACGTAATGGGAGTTGCCAAAGCGGCCCTAGAAGCTTCAGTGAGATATCTTTCTGCAGAACTTGGACCCGAGAAACAAGTCAGAGTAAATGCAATAAGTGCTGGACCCATAAGAACACTTGCGAGTTCTGCTATAGGTGGCATTTTAGATATGATTCACAATGTTGAAGAAAAGGCTCCTTTACGCAGAACAGTCACACAAACTGAAGTAGGCAATACCGCTGCTTTTTTATTAAGTGAACTCTCTAGCGGGATTTCAGGGCAAACAATTTATGTTGATGCAGGTTACTGCATTAATGGAATGTAAACTACGTTTTCTGCAAAAAAATGTCACCTCTAAGGCAATCTGAAATAAAAAGAAAAACGAATGAAACAGATATTTCTGTATTTATAAACTTAGATGGCAATGGGATTTCCGAGATTGATACTGGAGTGCCGTTCTTAGATCATATGCTTCACCAAATATCAAGTCATGGTTTGTTCGATTTAAAAATAAAGGCAATTGGCGATACCCATATTGATGATCATCATACAAATGAAGATGTAGGAATTGCATTAGGAAAAGCGCTTTCAAAAGCTTTGGGAGAGAGAAAAGGGATAAGTAGATTTGGACATTTCTTTGCTCCATTAGATGAAGCATTAGTTCAAGTAACTTTAGACTGTTCTGGGCGACCACATCTATCCTATGATCTTCAATTAAAAGCACCCAGAATAGGGAATTATGATACTGAATTAGTAAAAGAGTTTTTTATTGCCTTAGTTAATAACAGTGGTATTACTCTTCATATTAATCAAATATGCGGTAGTAATTCACATCATATAGTTGAAGCTTGCTTCAAAGCTTTTTCAAGAGCAATGAGAATGGCTACTGAAATTGATCCAAGAAGATCCGATTCAATTCCAAGCAGTAAAGGAATGCTTGAGAATCAATAAAAAAGGAATTTTTTGAATAAGCCACAATTTAGTTGATTTTTGGCGAAAATGATTAAAGTTTTTATTTTATTGTGACTAATTTACAAGATAAAAAAATTAATGAAATTAAAAGTTTTAATAAGGAAGATTGGTCTAGTGCGTATAAAAATGTAGAGAAAGAGCTGACAAAGCAGCCGCTAATAATTAGCAAAGGTGAAAATATTAAAGATTTAAATGGAACATTATTAAGAAATGGACCTGGGATATTAGAGAGAGGAGGTCAATGGGTGCATCATCCATTTGATGGAGACGGCATGATCACATGCATAAAATTTGAAAATGGCCAGCCATTCTTGACAAATAGATTTGTAAAAACCAAGGGTTATTTAGAGGAAGAAAAATTAAATAAATTTATTTATAGAGGTGTCTTTGGGACCCAAAAAAATGGAGGTATTTTAAATAATGCATTAGATCTTAAATTTAAAAATATCGCTAATACACATGTCGTCAAATTAGGAGATGAAATACTTGCATTGTGGGAGGCAGCTGGGCCTCATGCATTAGATCCAGATAATCTTGATACTATTGGTTTAACAACATTAAAGGGGGTTCTCAAGCCTAACGAAGCATTCAGTGCTCATCCCAAAATAGACCTAAATTCTCATGCATCTTCAGAACTCCTAGTCACTTTTGGAGTTCAAACAGGACCAAAAAGTACCATTAGGTTAATGGAATTTAATAATGCTGGGGAAAATTCTGGCAAGCTATTAGTAGATAGAAAAGATACGTTTAATGGCTTTGCATTTCTTCATGATTTCGCAATTACAACAAATTGGGCAATTTTCTTGCAAAATGCGATCGACTTTAACCCTCTTCCATTTGTTATGGGTCAAAGAGGAGCAGCGCAATGTTTAAAGTCAAATCCAAGCAAGAAAGCAAAGTTTTTCATCATACCAAGAGAAAGTGGTTTGTTTAGAGGTCAGCCACCAATAATAATCGATGCTCCAGAAGGATTCGTTTTTCACCATGTAAATGCATATGAAAAAGATTCCAAAATAATATTAGATAGTATTTTTTATGATGATTTTCCATCAGTTGGTCCAGATGAAAATTTTAGGGATATTGACTTTGATAAATATCCAGAAGGAAAACTTAAGAGATCAACTATTGATCTAAAGAAAAAAACTAGTGAGCTTGATTCTATAAGTGAACAATGTTGTGAATTTGCAGCTGTTAATCCTAAACATTTAGGACTAAAAGCAACTTTTAGTTGGATGGCATGCACATCTCAAAAACAAGGAAACGCTCCACTTCAAGCAATAAAAAAAATAAATTTAATTTCAAAGGAAGAGATCTCTTGGTCCGCAGGACCAAGTGGATTCGTAAGTGAACCAATTATGATTCCATCAAAAAGTTCTTCTAAAGAAGATGAAGGGTTTTTATTGATACTTATATGGAATGGAAAACGAAGAGGGAGCGATTTAGTAATATTAGACGCAAAGGACTTAAAAGAATTAGCTATTTATGAATTACCCATTTCGATCCCCCATGGCCTTCATGGATCTTGGATTAATTAAAGTCAAGAAAAGATTTCAAGCAAATCTGGAATGATTTTTTTTAGTGCTTTAGCTCTATGACTACAAGAATCTTTCATAACATTATTCATTTCTGCGAAAGTTAATCCGTTTGAAGTTTCCTCAAAAATAGGGTCATAACCAAACCCACCTTTTCCTCTTGGTCTAAAGATAATGTTGCCATGGCATTTAGCTTCAGATTCTATAATTACTTCTCCATTTGGGGAACAAACACAAATATTTGCAATAAAGAAAGCACTTCTATTTTTTAATCCATTAAGTTCTTTTAAAACTCGTTCAATTCTTTTCTGATCATTTTCTGCATATCTTGATGAATAAATACCTGGTTTCCCATCTAATGCTTCAATACAAATTCCAGAATCATCTGCTATTGCGAAATTATTTGTTTTTCTCGAAACTTCACTCGCTTTTTTAATTGCATTATCTCTAAATGTCAAACAGTTCTCTTCAACTTCTAATGATTCTGGTTGAAGTAATAATTTACAGTTAATTGTTGAAAGCAATTTCTTATATTCTTTAATTTTACCTTTGTTTTTACTAGCTAAGTATAAATTTCTCATAAATTAATTTCTTGCCAAATTTATAAATTTTTGACCCCATTCTAATACCTCATCTAGATAAGATTCTTTAGGCGCTTCACAATATAATCTCAGAAGAGGCTCGGTTCCTGAAAACCTAAAAAGAAGCCAAAAATTCTTATGAATTCTCAACTTTATTCCATCAATCTTTGAGATATTTATTATCTTATGATTATTAATTTTCTTAGGAAAATTATTTATTAAAAATTCTTTAAAGAGATTTTTTTCTGACTGATTAGGAAACTTAATATCAATTCTTTTGTAAAAACTTGGTCCAAAAGTTTTTTGTATTTCATCCAAAGTTTCGTATAAATATTGAGATTTTTCAGCAATACCATTTAGTAAAACCATAGCTGCATACAAAGCATCTCTTTCAGGCATAAAATTACCGAAACCAACCCCTCCAGATTCTTCTCCTCCAATAAATATTTTCTCCTTTATCATTTTCTCAGCAATATATTTAAATCCAACTGGAAGTTCAAAAACATCTCTATTTTGACTCTCTGAAATATTTTTAATAATATCTGAACCGCTAACAGTCTTTAAAACTGGATAAGAATTATCATTAATTTCTCCTAAATAACTAATAAAGTATGGAATTAAATCTTGTGTACTGCAGTACCTCCCTTTTTCATCAATTGCAGCAATTCTGTCACCATCACCATCAAATATAATTCCTAAAGTTTTCACATCATTTTTAGAATTTTTAATAAGTATTTTATTTAAATCATCTAAATAATCTAAAAGAGGTTCGGGAGGTCTTCCACCAAAAAAAGGATCCGCATCTTTTCTGATTTCTGAAACCACCTCTGAATAATTAGAGCCAAAAATCTCAGTCATACATTTTGCGGCTGAACCATGCATGGAATCTACAAAAATTCGTATTTTCATTTTCTTCAATTTATTGGAAATAAAGTCAATATCAAAAAGGGATTTAATTCTATCCAAATGAAACTTCTTAATATCTGCGAGTAAATATGATCCCTCTATTTTTTCAATTGAATTGGAAAACCTTAATCTTTTTTCAATACCACTTGTAAAAGATTCATCAACAGAACACCCATGAAAATTCTTTATTTTAAGGCCCAACCAATTATATGGATTATGACTTGCTGTGATTACTAATGCGCCTAAACAACCCATTTCCTTGGCATAAAAACTACAAGAGGGGGTAGTAACAAAACTATTAGATAAAATCGGCTCAAAACCGCATCCTTTTACAAAGGGAACTATTTGCTTTGCAAATTCACTTGCCATAAATCTTCGATCATATCCTATTAAAATTTTCCTTGAATTAAGTTCTTTATGATATTGATAATACAACTCTTGGCATGCAGCCACAACAACTCTTGAAAGATTGGAAAGATTGAAATCAAATCCAATAATTCCTCTCCACCCATCAGTCCCAAATTTTATATTATCTAATGTGTCAACTGGCAAATTTAAGAGTTCCTTAATTTCTTCTAACTATCTATATTAATTTATATAAGTAAAATTTAAAACCGTACTTAAAAAATAATTTGAATACTCTTTATTTAAAAAGTTTTATAAGATGCAAAAGAAAAGCTTGGCTAGATTTCAAGGGTAATAAATCTTTTGAAATTTGGTCTCCACATAAAGCCATTGATAAAATTCATCAGTATCAAATTTTCTCTGAGTTTTGTAATGGAGATATATATACAGGATTAAAGGGCTGCGAAAAGGGATCCCAAGGGGTAATTGGATTTAAAATAAAAGAAAATTTTTTTAAGAATATTACAGCAGAGATAAATCCCCAATTACTTGTAAAAACTTTAGGAATTAGTAAATGGGGAACATATAAATATTTACCTGCTGTTTACAAATTAGGTAACAAAACTACTAAAGAACATTTACTAGATTTAGCTTTTACTTCAATCTTATTAGAAAATTTTCAAGAATCTAAAGTTAATAAAGGCTTAGTAATTTCAAGTTTTAGGGGGAAAATCAATGTTGAAGAAATTTATTTGAATAAAAAATTAAGAAAAAAAGTTTTAAATATTTTAATGAGTTTGAATCAATCCTTGGAAGGATTTATACCTGAAATAACTCAAGATAGGAAAAAATGCACTATTTGTTCTTGGCAGAATTTTTGTGACAAAGAAGCAAAGGAGAAAAGATATCTAACAGATATAGATGGAATAGGATCTAAAACTGCCTTATTACTGAAAATAAATGGAATATCTGATATTAAAAAATTAGCTTCTTACAGTGAAAAAGAACTTGGAGATAAATTATTTAAATTTAATAATCAAAAGTATGAAAAAGCCTCCAAATTTATAAAGCAAGCAAAAGCATATTTTTATGGAAAATCATTTTACATTTCTTCCAATAATGATTCTTATGATCTTTTATCAAAAATAGATAAAGGATTTTATATATTTGATATTGAATCTAATCCAGACTCTAAGCATGACTTTTTATTTGGATTTTTAATAAAAAATAATTTTCTTTCAAAAGAAAAACATCCTATATACAAACCAGTCTTAAATCTTAAAAACTACAAAGAAGAAGCTTACAAAGAAATTATTAATATTCTTTCATCAAATAAAGAATGGCCAGTATTACATTATGGAGAGACTGAAAAGATAGCAATTATTAATATTGGAAAAAAATTAAATTTTAGTTTTGAGGAAGTTGATTTGCTGCAATCAAGATTTGTAGACTTACATATCTTAATTAGAAGTTCTTGGATATTGCCAACAAAAAATTATAGCTTAAAAACCGTCTCAAACTGGTTAGGATTTGAATGGGAGCAGAAAAATGTAAGCGGATCTAAAGCACTATACTGGTGGAATCAATACCAAATAACAGGAAAAGAAATATTTTTAAAAAAAATTATCAAATATAATAAATATGATTGTTTGGCCACACTGAATATCGCGGAATGGTTAATTAAAAATAAGTCAAAAAAAAATTAAGGAAAAAGTGAACCTACAGATTTCCTTATAATTATTTTTCCAAAAATTTCTGAATAAAAATAATCTTCTTCATCTAAGTATTTCCTTTTTACCATAGCTAAACCTTGTATATAGGAATCTGATTTTAAAATGCTAGTTATCTTACCTACAGATTTTTCTTTGGCTGAATTTGTATATAAATTTTTATCTTTTAATTTAAAATTAAAATTAGAATCAAATGATTGCCAAACTCTTATTTCCTGTTTTAAAGAAGAAACATTTTTTATTTTTGACATTGTTTCTTGTCCTAAATAACAACCTTTGTTGAAATCTATAAGATCTTTCAAGCCAAGCTCAAGAGGATTATTTTTTCCATTAATTTCCATATCTAAGGAAGGGATAGCCTGATTCACCTTCCAAAGTTTTAAATCATTGCTATTAAGTAAATTTAATTTATTTTTGTATTTTTCAAATTCTTTATCATTTTTTTTAAAGAATAAAGCTTTGTGGGATCTCCATGAGCTAACTTCATCAATTTCTTGAATTCTATTTATAGAAAAAGGTGCACTAAGAATGACATCATCTGCTGGAAAAATAATTTTATTAAATTGATCAATTATTTCCTTTGTATTACCAACCAAAATTATGACATCTAAGTTCCTCTCAGAAAAAATAATTTCAATTAATGCCCTTAAAACTCCATTTGGAGTTAACCAACAAGTTTTAGTAACTTTATTTTCTGAATTTAGAATATTGCTAGTTGTAATTCCATTTAAAAATTTTTTAGCATCTTTTCCATAGACAGAAAAACAATCAAATTTTTCAAGCCAAAACTTTTTTTTTATTTTTTGCATTTTAAAGTAATTAGAGAAAATCTTTTATTGTAAAAAGACTCTTTAATTTAACATTTTCGTCATTAAGGACCTCTAATCCCCCTTCTTTTCTATCAACAATACACAAAACCTCCTCAACAATATAATTATTTTCACGTAACTTTTTTATGGCCTTTATTACTGAACCAGCAGTAGTAACAACATCCTCTAAAACAGTTACAAATGTTCCTGTTTCTACTGAAGGGCCCTCTATTACTGACTTAGTACCGTATTTTTTGATCTCTTTTCTAATTATCAAACCATTAAGTTCTAGACCTTGCAAAGCTGCTTTAACTACTAATCCACTTACAAGAGGATCTGCGCCTAATGTTAAACCTGCTACAGCTTTTGACCTTGAATCCATTAACTCTAAAAATAAATCACTTATTAAATTCAAGCCTTCACCATTTAGAGAGACTGGTTTACAGTTCAAGTAATGACTACTTTTTTTACCTGAAGCCAAAGTGAAATTTCCTTTCTTATAAGATTTTTCAATCAACTTTTTTAACAATTGTTTTTTTTTAAAATTATATTTATTCGAAAAATTGCTCATTTAAAAAAAATTAAATTTATATTTAAAGATTAGAAGAAAAAAAAGAAATCTCACAAAAACTCACTAAGTTGGTGTTTTTTGAAATATTATTTTTATATTGTATATTGAAATTCAATGTAATTAAAATTACATAAAATTCTCTTGGGGGTGTAGCAATCTGGTGAATGCACCAAACTCATAATTTGGCTAAGGCGAGTTCGATCCTCGCCACCCCCATTATTCACTTGTCATTGAATGAAGATAACTTTACTTTTCTTTCTTTTGCTTTTTCCAGCTTTTTTCGCAGCTAGTGAGCTTTCTTTTTTATTGATAAGGCCAAGTAAAGTTTTAAGGCTAATAGAAGAAAAAAAGAAAGGCGCATTTTCAATTTTAAAAATTCAAAAACGATTTAGATCATCTTTAATTACATCTCAATTAGGAGTAACAATTTCATTAGTTACGATTGGATGGTTGAGCAATAGCATAGCAAATGATTTTTGGAGGGAAAATATCTTACCAAACAGAATTTATGATCTTATTTTATTTTTATTTGTTGTTTTAATTGTTACTCTTGTCTCTGGGCTAATTCCTAAAGCACTAGTAATTAACAATCCAGAATCTGCTGCATTAAGGTTAACTGCGATATTTGATGCAGTTCGAAAAGGGATGCAACCTATAGTTACGATAATTGAATTTTTTGCCAGCGCTTGTTTAGGTTTATTTAATCTAAACAATAAATGGGATTCTTTAAATTCTGGCTTATCTGCAGGCGAATTAGAAACTCTTATAGAAACAGATAATGTTACAGGTTTAAAACCAGATGAGAAGAATATTCTCGAAGGAGTTTTTGCCTTAAAAGATACACAGGTTAAAGAAGTAATGATTCCAAGATCTGAAATGGTAACTTTGCCAAAGACCATTACATTTTCAGAACTTATGAAACAAGTAGACAAAACTCGTCATGCACGATTTTTTGTGATTGGCGAGTCTCTAGATGATGTATTAGGTGTATTAGATTTACGTTATTTAGCTAAGCCAATATCAAAAAGTGAAATGGAAGCGGATACATTATTGGAGCCCTTTCTTTTACCCGTGACCAAAATAATAGAAACATGCTCCTTAGCAGAAATCTTACCCATAGTTAGAGACTACAACCCTTTTTTACTGGTAGTTGACGAACACGGTGGGACAGAGGGTCTCATAACTGCAGCTGATCTAAATGGCGAAATAGTTGGAGAGGAAATGCTTAATAATAGAAGTTCTTCAGATATGAGAATGTTAGATAATTTCTCTAAAAAATGGTCAATCGCTGGAAAATCAGAAATTATAGATATTAATAAAAAGTTAGAATGTTCTATCCCAGAGGGAGCTGACTACCACACGCTTGCTGGATTTTTACTAGAAAAATTTCAAATGGTTCCAAAAATTGGGGATGTTTTAGATTTTAACAACATTAAATTTGAAGTTATTTCTATGTCTGGCCCAAAAATTGATCGTGTAAAAATAATTTTTCCAAAAAGCTAAATTTGGCTTCTCATAGAGGATAATAATACTTATATATGGATTTTAAGTTATGCAACCAACCTCATCACCGGTAAAGGTTGGAGTTATAGGGATAGGAAATATGGGTTGGCATCATGCTCGAGTACTTAGCTTACTCAAAGATGCAGATCTAGTTGGAGTTGCAGATCCTAATGAAGAGAGAGGTAAATTAGCTATTGAGCAATTTCAATGTGAATGGTTTAAAAATTATAAGGACTTGATTCCTAAAGTTGATGCTATTTGTATTGCTGTACCTACACTACTTCATCAAAAAGTAGGACTAGATTGTCTAAAGGGAGGCACTAATGTTCTCATTGAAAAACCAATCGCAGCTAATGAGTTAGAAGCACAATCTTTAATTGATGCCGCCAATGAAAATAATTGTCTTTTACAAGTTGGGCATATTGAAAGATTTAATCCAGCTTTTAGAGAGTTAAATAAAATAGTTCATAATGAAGAAATTGTTGTTTTGGAAGCAAGAAGGCATAGTCCTCACGCAGATAGAGCAAATGATGTATCAGTAGTAATGGATTTAATGATTCATGACATTGATCTTGTATTAGAACTTGTAAACTCAAAAATACAAAAATTAGCCGCAGTTGGAGGCAGAAATAGCGAAGGGTTAATAGATTATGTAAATGCTACTTTAGTTTTTAAAAATAATGTTATCGCAAGTCTAACTGCGAGCAAGATGAGCCACAAAAAAATAAGAAGTTTAAGTGCACACTGTCAAAATAGTTTAGTAGAGACTGATTTCTTAAATCACTCTTTACAAATTCATCGAAAGTCCCATGAATCATACACCGCAGAGCATGGAGAATTGGTTTATAGGAATGATGGTTATGTAGAAGAAGTTAGCACAACTTCTATTGAGCCTCTTTATGCAGAATTGGAGCATTTTCTTAAATGTGTACAAGGCAAAGAAACTCCTGAAGTAGATGGTGAAAGAGCCTCAAGAGCCTTAAAAATTGCTGATTTTATAGAGTGTGCTGTAGAAAATTCAGGAGATGCGATTTCCCTCGAAAATCCTTTTTAAAAAGGATTATCTAATTCAAAAGAATTTTATTTAAATCCAACTGCAGCTTGCCAAACAAATACTAATAAAAAGAAAAATAATGGAATAAGTGGGAGAACATCAACCGTTGGAGCAAAAGCCTTATAAGCTTCAGGCAATTCCGCGAAAGTATTAAATAGAATGAGCACCTGTTTTAAAAATTAATTAATTATGTTAAGACGTTACCACGTATGGTGAGCAATAGAGGATGTTTTCCAAGGAGCGAAATCAATTGTAAAACAATTATCTTTAATTGCATTAGAAATAGCATTGGTAAATCTTATTAAATGAGCAATATTATGCAAACTTATTAACGTCAGACCTAAAATTTCATCATTTCTAATTAAATGATGCAAATATGCTCGAGAATAGGATGTGCAAGTTTCGCATTTACAAGTTTTGTCAATCGGAGAAAAGTCATTTTTAAATCGAGCATTTCGCAAATTCAATCTCTCATCATTCAGAAATGCAGTTCCATGTCTTCCGAGTCTTGTAGGCAAGACGCAGTCAAATAGATCGAATCCTTTCGCAACAGCTAAAGAAATTTCACTTAAAGAGCCAATTCCCATTAAATATCTTGGTTTATTTCTTGGTAAAAAATTCGGGACGTAATTAATTACATTATGTATTTGATCGATTGACTCTCCAACACTGACACCTCCAACAGCTATTCCAGGCAGATCAAAAGAGCTTATAAATTTTGCACTATTTTCTCTTAATCTCGGGTACTTTCCTCCTTGAACTATTCCAAATAAAGCTTGATCTGATTTTTGATGAGTTTCAACACATTTTTGTAACCAAGCATGAGTTTTTTGTAAAGAATCCTCCATATCATTTTCAGTAGCTGTATGAGGAGGGCAATAATCAAAAGCCATTGCAATATCTGAGCCCAGATCCATTTGTATATTCATTACTTTTTCAGGTGACAAAAAAACATGGCTGCCATCTCTGGGATTTTTAAATTCAACCCCTTCATTAGAAATATTATTCAATTTAGCTAAACTAAAAACTTGATATCCACCTGAATCAGTGAGAATGGGCTTAGACCAATTCATGAATTTATGAATACCGCCAGCTTCTCTGATAAGTTTTTCTCCAGGTTGTAGATGGAGATGAAAGGTATTTGAGAGAACCATCTCTGATCCTGTAGAGTTTAATTGTTTTGATGAAATACCTTTAATCGTTGCCAAAGTCCCTACAGGCATAAATTTAGGGGTATTAACTTTGCCATTGGGGGTAAAAAATATACCAGTTCTTGCCTCTGTATTATTACAATTTGATGTAATTTCAAATTCAAACACAATTATTTTAAAAAGTTTTTTGATCTTTTTTATAAATCTACTCTATTATTTAAAAATTAAAGTTATTTTTTCCTTATCAAAAAATATTTAATAAAAAATTTAGCGGGATCTTGGATTTTTTATACGACATTTCCAAAGTTACCTTTCATTAAACCCGAATTTAAAAATATTGCGCAATTTGCACCACCTATTGGATTTTTTATTGGAACAATACAGAGTTATATTTTTATATTTTTAAGGTCAAATTCTTGGTCAATTTATGCATCTGCATTAATTTGTTTAGCTTCGGGATATTTAATTACTGGAGGTCTACATATTGATGGCTTAATGGATACTTTTGATGGAATTTTTGCTGGCAAGAAGAAACGTTTAAAAGCTATGAAAGATAGTAAAGTGGGCTCCTTTGGTGTTCAATCTCTTGTTTTCATAACTTTAATTCAGATTGCTTGCCTACTAAAGATTCAGAACCAAATTATTTTTGTTTTGCCAATTTGCTTATTTTGGGGAAGATTTTCAAATTTATTTTTTATTGAAAAATTCAAATACATTAGTTACAAAAAAAAATCTATTAGTCATAAACAGTTTTGGAAAGGATTTAAAAAAGAATCTTTGCTTTCCATTATTTTTATTATTATTTTCATTGCATTCCATTTACTTTCATTTATATCGCCTGCGAAAGTAATTAAAAATTCACTTCTGATACTGATAGGTATTTTTGTAAGCAAAACTATTCCAAATATGCTTGGAAATAAAATCGAAGGTTTCAATGGGGATGCATGTGGTGCAAGTATTGTACTTGTAGAAACTACAATGTTATTTATGCATGCAATTCTTTTATAGGGAGTTCTAAATAAAAAATATTTTTCTTCTTAAGATTTTTTAATTCTTCAAAATCATTAATTGAGGAATTTTCAATCAATTTCAAATCTCCACCAATTTGTTTTGCTAATTTCCTAGCTAAAAAAAGTCCTACACCAGTGCCATCCTTTTTCTTAGCAGCAGATCCTCTATAACCCTTTTGGAAAATTTTCTCGTTTTCATTTTTTGTAATTTTTTTACCATCATCAAAAATATACATTCCTTTACTAGTCATAGCGATTCCTATCTCAGCATCTTTTTGAGCATATTTGAAAGCATTTTCTAATAAATTAGCCACAATTTCCGCAATTACAACATATTTTGCCTTGACTGGTGCCAAGGTCCAATCTGGCCAAAAAGAAGGTTGTGTCCAATATCTATTCTCTAATTTCGCATTAGCTTTCCCTCTTTCTAAAATTGGATTCAATAAACTTTGTACAGTTATTATTTTTTTATTATCTAAATTTGGTGGCAATAATAATCTTTCTTCACCTATTTCTAGAGGGAGTTCAATAGGTGAATTTAATTTTTCAAAAGAATTCATATATTGATTAATTTGTTTTTGCTCTATCATCATTCGCTTTACTATTTCAATAGAGTCGTCATCTGAACCAAGTCTTTTTATTAGTAATTTTGCATATGTTCTTAGAGCAGCCAATGGGTTTCTTAATTGATGGATTACAACATTAACTTGATTTTTTAAATAATTAATTTCTTCATTTTTATTTTGACGCTCTAATTCGATAGCTACGCATTTAGCTAAAGATATTGAAAGAGCCTTTAATCTAGAATCAAGAGATACTGGCCAATTTCCCTCTTGCAAATCAGTTTCCACCCTAAGTACACCAAGTAAAATATCGTTTTCTTGAAGAGGGTACCATCTTCTATTAGGAGAAGAAACTTTGAGTGAAGGATCATCTTCTAATGGGATCAAAAGTCTATCAATTTGTGGCCATTGACCAATGATTTCGAAAGTTGCTTTGGTTCCTTGTTTAGCCGATGCAAGATACATAACTAAATGTGTTACACCCATAGAACAACCAAAACTCTCAAGCTGTTTTAAAATTAGTTCTTCAAATTTTTTTGAGAGATTCATGATTTATGAAATTTTGAGTAATTCTTTTAGAGAAAAATTTGAAAAAGGCTTGTAAAATCTGAAAAAAGTATTAAGATATATATGAAGGTCTGATTTTTGCGGCCTCAAATATGAACTTGATCATATTTTAAGCTACATCAGAGGTTGATGGGTCCTCTATGTAATTAAAGTGAATTTAAAATCACAGATATTAGATTAGTAAAAATAATTAAGACTAATCTTATTAATAATTTCAGGAGTACCAATCAATGTCAAAAAAAAGGAAAAGAATCAGTCGAAGAAGATTGGCTGGGCAAAGAGTTATGGCCCATGTACCTATTTATCATATCGAAACCGGCAAACATAAACCAGTTACAGCTGCAAGAAGATTCATAGCTGAAAATGCATTATCTGCTCCTTCAGTTTTCAACGTCCGAAGAAATGAACATACTACTGATAGGTTCTTTTGGGGTGAAAAAGGTTTATTTAGTGCCCAATATGCGGAAGAAAATCATTTTTTATTTCCATCACTAAAAGTCGTGGTTGAAGGAATTGGTGAAGACAAAATATTTGAAGGTTTAGAACTTACTGCAGATGATTGGGAAGAAATTGAAGAATATGAATATGCTTTCGTTTAAAAAATAATACTGATATTTGAACTTATAAATTTAATTAAATTTGAATCAATTTGATGGCATCCATCAAATTCTACTAATTTGCAAAATTTAGAAGACTTCCTTTTTACCGTTTCATAAATAATTCTAGAGGCATTAATGGGGACCACCTCATCAAATAAACCATGACTAATAATCATTGGTGGGCACTCTTCTCCTAGGACCCAGTTTGGGTGAGGATAACCACTACAAGAAACAATTAATCCTAAATTTAATTTAGATCCTGCATCAATTGCCATAGCTGCGCCTTGAGAGAAACCTAACAAAATTGTATTTCTAAGTGAAATTTGCTTAGTATCAAATTTTTTTAATGTATCTAAAAGTTTATTTACTTCAACCTCAGCGCCACCCCAATCATGTGGGTATAATTCATACCACTGTCTTCCCTGTCCACTTGGGTGTAATCTAGGACCTCTCAAAGAAATCACCTCAAAATCAAGATTTACTTTTTCTGTAAACTCTTTTCCAAAGGTTAAAAGATCATTTGCATCAGCTCCCCAACCATGTATCAAAATAATTCTATGCGTTGCAGTTTGAGAGCTAATCGAGACAAATTCATGATTGATATCATATTTCATGTTTATATTCTTAAGTAAGCAAACTTTCCCATAATGTCACCATTAGCACTTGTAAGCGTCTCTGATAAAAAAAATATAATCCCATTTTGTAGAGAATTAGTAGAAAAATTGAATTATAAAATTCTATCAAGTGGAGGAACTGCCAAACATCTAATAGAAGCTAAGATTCCAGTCATTAAAGTTGCAGACTTTACTAATTCTCCAGAAATACTTGGAGGAAGAGTTAAAACTTTACATCCAAAAATCCATGGAGGTATCTTAGCAAAAAGAACCGATGAAGAACATAAAAAAGATATAGAGGCTAACAAACTTGAGCTAATTGACCTAGTAGTCGTCAATTTATATCCTTTTAAGAAAACTGTGGAACAAGGATCTAAATGGGAAGATGCTATCGAAAATATCGATATCGGAGGGCCATCAATGATTCGTTCTGCAGCAAAGAATCATAAAGATGTTGCCGTTTTAGTAGATCCTAGTCAATATACAGAATTTCTTAGTGAAATTAAAAAAGGCGTTTTAAATGAATCATATAAAGCAAAATTAGCCTTTGAAGCTTTTCAACATACAGCTGATTATGACGCAGCAATATCTAATTGGATGAGTAAAGAGAAAGGTTTAAAATCTTCCAAATATATTGAATCTTATCCACTAATCAAAACCTTGAGATATGGAGAAAACCCTCATCAAAATGCTTTTTGGTATGGTTTAAGTAATCTTGGATGGAACTCGGCAGAACAATTACAAGGTAAAGAGTTGAGTTATAACAATCTATTAGATCTCGAGTCAGCTCTTTCGACAGTTTTAGAATTTGGTTATGAAGAAAAAAATGATCTTACACCAAACACATTTGCATCTGTAATTCTAAAACATAATAATCCTTGTGGCGCTTCAATAAGTAATTCATCTTCCAAAGCATTTTTGAATGCTTTGGAATGCGACTCAGTTAGTGCGTTTGGAGGAATAGTTGCTTTTAATTCAAATGTTGATAGTGAAACCGCAATTCACCTTAAGGATATTTTCTTAGAGTGCGTAGTCGCTCCATCTTTTGATGAAGAAGCTCTAAAAATTTTAAAAATCAAAAAGAATTTAAGAATTTTAAAGTTATCAAAAAATAAACTTCCAAAAATGAACCAAACTTTTACTAAATCAATAATGGGAGGATTACTAGTTCAAGAAACTGATGAAAGTGAAGATAATACTGAAAATTGGATTTCAGTAACTAAAGAGAATCCGAGCAATCAAATGAACTTAGATTTAAAATTTGCATGGAAAATTTGCAAACACGTAAAATCAAATGCAATTGTCATTGCAAAAGAACAAAAAACCATTGGAATTGGAGCTGGACAAATGAACAGAGTTGGAGCCGCTAAAATTGCATTAAAAGCAGCTGAAGGGTTATGTACTGATGCTGTATTAGCTAGCGATGGGTTTTTACCATTTTCAGATACTGTAGAAATTGCAAATAAGTATGGAATAAAAGCTATTATCCAACCTGGAGGAAGTTTAAGAGATCAAGATAGTATTGATATGTGTAATTCAAAAGGAATTTCAATGATATTTACTCAAAAAAGGCATTTTTTGCATTAACTAAGTTGATTTTGGATAATATGTAATCTTATTAGTCTTTCTAAATAAGGAAAGTCTTCCAGGTCCTGCGCAAAGAAAGTACAAGGAAATAGCACCATATATAAAGGACAATTCGAAGGCGTAGTTGTGACCTTCAACTACTGCCAGTGGGAACCCTTCTAGACCAGTATCTAAGAGGTGAAAATAAACAGCGAATGCCATTGTGGAGAAAAGTCCAAGAGAAGAAAGCCTTGCAAATATCCCTAAAGCCAATCCTGCTGGGCAAACCAATTGAGTAATAGCTGCTCCAAAAGTCCAGATAACAGGATCTCCTGGTAAAAATGAGAAGTACTTTCCAACTACAAACTCAGCAAAACCTTGTGGGTCTTGCAGTTTCTCTAAGCCATGATGAATCATCAAAGCGCAAAATCCAATTCGTAAAACAAAAATAGATAGTTCTCCAAGAATATTTACTTCTGAGCCTGAAGATGAATTAGCAACAACAACCTCAACCTTTTGAGGCGCTTTAGTTCTATTCATACTGGCTGTTTGAACCTGATTAGTTTGAGTGTTGTCTTCCATAGTTCAAAAATTTTCCTTATTCTAGTTAATAAAGTAGATCTTTAGGAAATTTCTGAGTAATAAATTTAAAAAAGTAAGCAAAATTTTAAATAATATTCAAAATTTAGGAGGCTATATCAATTAACTTTTCAATTACATCGGCAACAACCTTATCAGGAGTAGATGCACCAGAAGTAATTCCTACGTTAATATTTCCATCAGGTAGAAAATTCTTTTTTAGGACGAGTTCAGATTCAAGTGGTTTATGGTAGATAGAGTTATCTTCAACAGAAATTCGATCTGAAATATCTATATGGAAGGATTCTATATTATTAGTGATAGCGATTTCCTGCAGGTGCGTGGTGTTTGAAGAATTAAAACCACCAATTACAACAAGGATATCTAAATCCTCATCAACTAAAGAAAACATAGCATCTTGTCTCTCTTCTGTAGCATCACAAATAGTATTAAATGCTAGAAAATGATCATTAATATTAGCTGGTCCATACTTTCGTAACATAGTATTTTCGAAGTACTTTCCAATTTCTTCTGTTTCGCTTTTTAGCATTGTTGTTTGGTTAGCCACGCCAATTCTTTCAAGATGAATATCCGGGTCAAACCCGTTAGAACATGCTTTAGAAAATTTCTTCATAAACTCATCTTTATCGCCCTTACCTTCAATGTAGTCTGAGACATATTTTGCTTCAGCTAAATCGAAAACAACTAAATAATTTCCAGCAAAAGATCTCGTAGCAAGTGTTTCTTCATGTTTATATTTACCATGGATTATAGAAGTAAAGGTATGTTTTTTATGTTTTTCAACTGTATGCCAAACTTTAGAAACCCAAGGACAAGTTGTATCGATTATGTGACATTCTTTTTCATGTAATAATTGCATCTCTTGAACCGTAGCTCCAAAAGCAGGAAGAATGACGACATCACCCAAAGAAACTGGTGAAAAATCCTTAACTCCATTTTTGGCCGCAATTATTTTTACGTTCATCTTACTAAGATGATTATTAACTGAAGGATTATGAATTATTTCATTTGTCATCCAAATAGTTTCGTTAGGATAGTGTCTTCTAGTTTCGTAAGCCATTGCCACAGCCCTCTCAACACCCCAACAAAATCCGAAAGATTTTGCAAGCCTAATCTTTAACCTCCCTTTTTCAAAGCTAAAATTATTTTCTCTAATTGATGCTATTAAATTACTCTGATAAGACTCTCCTAAAGCTTTTGCTCTTTTAGTTGGCGATTCAAAACCTCTCCGGTTGTATCTACCTGAGTGTTGAATAGCATGTTTTACAGCTTGAGTATCCATCTCTCTGATATTACAACATTTTAAATAATTATTTGTAAAAAAAAAGAAACCTGACATATGTCAGGTTTCTAAAATAAATTTCAAATTAGTTTATTTAGCAGATGCAAAGTCTGGATATGCTTCCATTCCGTGCTCTCCAATATCTAGACCTTGAGTCTCTTCCTCTTCAGATACTCGGATACCTCCGAATAATCCTCCAATAACAGACCAAGCTATCCAACATGTAACTAAAGCCCAAATAGCGTAGGCACCTGCACCAATAGCTTGGATCCCAAGTTGTTTGATACCTCCTCCATTGAATAATCCAAGAGCAGCTCCAGTATCTTGAATATCGAATCCCCAAAGACCAATTACAAGAGTACCCCAAACTCCGCAAACTCCGTGTACAGAGAAAGCGCCTACAGGATCATCTATTTCAGCTGCATCAAGAGCTACAACAGAGAATACAACAATTATTCCACCAACAAGACCGGCTACCCATGAACCAACCATAGTTAAGTTGGCACAACCTGCAGTTATACTAACAAGTCCAGCAAGTATGCCATTAATGATCATTGTTAGATCTGGTTTACCTGAAGTTAGTGTAGAAATAACAGTTGCACCAATTGCGCCACCTGCGGCAGCTAAGGTTGTTGTTACCGCAACATATGGAACCCATTGGTCCATTGCGAGTTGTGAGCCAGGATTAAATCCATACCAACCAATCCATAGAACAAGTGCTCCCAATGTAGCAATAGCCATATTATGTCCTGGCATAGCTCGAGGCTTGCCATCAGCAAATTTGCCGATTCTAGGCCCAAGTAACATAGCTCCGACTAATCCTGCCCATGCTCCAACAGAGTGGACTATTGATGAACCAGCAAAATCTATGAAACCAAGCTTGTTTAACCAACCTTCTTGACCTTCGACTATAGAGTTCCATTGCCAACTTCCAGAGATCGGGTAAATAATTGCAGTTAAAACTAAAGCAAAAACCACAAACTCACCAAACTTAACTCTTTCAGCAACAAGTCCGGAAACGATGGTAGCCGCAGTCCCAGCAAAAGCTGATTGGAATAGGAAGTCAACAGTAGGAACAAGAGCAGCATCATTGACCATAGCTGGTGTTACATTTGGATCAAAGAAAAGTCCATTAAAATAAAACCAGCCACCCAAAACTGGTTTTCCGTACATAATTGAAAAACCAACAAACCAATATGCAGTTACAGCAAGTGCAAAAACAAAAAGATTCTTGGCAAGAATATTTACAGCATTTTTAGATCTACACATACCAGCTTCGACCATAGCGAAACCAGCATTCATGAAGATAACTAAAATCGTTGCGATTAGTAGCCATAAGTTATTGGCTAAAAAAGCTGCATTCAGTTCAGGCAATTCAGTCGCATATGCTGACAAATTAAATAAACCCAAACCAAACAGAGCTGCAGGAACAGTAGCAAGCCACAACATAGAGCGGTTTGAACTAAATCCTCGAATACTCCTCAACAGGAGCATAGGTCCATTTACAAGACTTGCATCTTGAAGCTTGGACCTAGAGCGCCTTTGAGGCGTTTGCAAAGCAGTGGTCATAAAAAAAAATTAGATCTGCAAAAAACAGTTTGTACTGTTTTCTTTCAATTTCAATTTTGCTCAGAAAACTTATTAGTGTCTAGTAGTCGTTGTTACCGATTTTGTAGTTGCTACTAAAAATATTTTTATTAACTTTTCAACAAAAAGTATTTAATATTTAAATATCATGTTTTTTTTAATTTTAAAGGTTTAATTCCATTCCATGTTATGTGGTCCTTGTGAAATTCAAAGGAACATGGGACTGGTATCATTCCTGCATTTAAAGATTCTCTAAAAAGATCGCCATATACGGGATCTGCATCATCTCCAGGTGCGAAGAAGCTAGGATCTTTTCTTGTAATACAAAATACTAAAACACTTTTACTTTCAGGGATTAATTCCTTTAATTCTATGAGGTGTTTTTGGCCCCTTTTGGTCACTGTATCTGGGAAAAGAGCTACATTTTCTTCTATCCAAGTAGTATTTTTAACCTCTAAGTAAACGTTACGTTTATCAGGATTTGAAGATTTTGGAGTTAAAAAAAAGTCAATTCTGCTTTTTTTATCTTTCCCATAGGGAACTTCGGATTTAATTGTCTCAATTTCTCCAATTATTTCATTTAGCAAGTTATTCTCAATAACCTTTTTGATCAACTTATTTGCAAATAGAGTATTAATTCCTACCCATACCTCCTCATTATTTGTACCTAAAACACAAATCTGTTCCCAGGTAAAAGGTAATTTTCTTTTTGGAGAAGTAGAGATACTTATTCTTACTTTTGCTCCCTCTGCCAAAAGTCCTCTCATTGGGCCTGTATTAGCGCAATGAGCAGTTACCACATCTCCATTCTCTAATTTTATATCCGCAAGAAACCTTTTATACCTCTTAATTAAAATCCCTTCAATTAATGGATCAAATTCAGCTATCCGATATTTCATGAATATGTCGTTAATTAAAAATCAAATATAATTGAAACTTAATCTTCTTGAAAAATTTAGACAAAGCCATATGAATTTATTTTTTAAAAATAATGTTTTTTCAATTTCTTTTGGTACTAGTCTTAGTAAAGTAGTTGGATGTATAAGACAAATATTTATAGCTGCTGCTTTTGGGGTTGGTTTAACATACGACGCATTTAATTATGCCTATATAATTCCAGGTTTTTTGCTGATAATTATTGGAGGAATTAATGGTCCTTTACATAATGCAGTAGTAGCAGTACTTACTCCACTTAACAAAAAAAATGGAGGGATAGTTCTAACTAAAGTAAGCATAAGACTCACAATTCTATTAATCTTTTTAGCCATATTAATCTATCTTAATTCCAGTTTATTAATAAATATACTTGCTCCTAATTTGAGTTACGAGGCTAAATCTATAGCCACTTATCAATTAAGAATACTTACCCCTTGTATCCCTTTATCTGGCTTCATAGGTTTAAGCTTTGGCGCCTTAAATTCTAGAGGCAAATTCTTTTTATCAAGTATAAGCCCAGCCATAACAAGCGTAATAACTATTTTTTTTATTTTAATTAATTGGATATTCATCCAAGAAAATACATCTTCAAATTTTCTCATTTACACGGGATTACTAGCATATGCAACTTTAACAGGAACTTTTATCCAGTTTATTCTTCAAATCTGGGAAATCAATAAAATTGGTCTCTTGAAATTAGATTCAACTTTCCAAGTATTTCAAAATGAAGAAAGAAGGATTTTTAAACTAATTATCCCTGCATCTATATCATCAGGTCTCAGTCAAATAAATGTTTTTATTGATATGTTTTTTGCTTCAAGTTTTCAAGGTGCTGCATCGGGACTGGCTTACGGAAACTTTCTTATACAAGCTCCTTTAGGAATTTTATCCAACTCTTTAATTTTGCCATTACTTCCAGAATTTTCTAAGTTAAGAAATTACAAAGATAATAGAGGCCTTCAAAAAAAATTGATTTCTGGAATAGAGTACTGTTTCCTAACAACTATATTATTGACTGGATTTTTTATAATTTTTAATAACCAGATTGTACAGTTATTTTTTCAAAGAGGAGCTTTTGATTATGCCGCAACATTAAAAGTAAAAAATATATTAATTGCTTATGCAGTTGGCATACCTTTTTACCTTTTTAAGGATTTATTAGTAAGGACTTACTACTCAATAGAAAAAACAAAATTCCCTTTTCAGTTATCATTTGCAGGGATAGTACTCAATATTTTTTTTGATTGGTTTTTTATTGGTGCACCAATAAAAAATGTTGGGAATTTTTCACCATATAATTTTGGAGTTGTAGGAATTATTTTGTCTTCCGTAATGGTAAACATCATAGTTTGTATTTTACTTTCATTAAATTTGCGAAATGAAAATATCCATCTTCCTAATTTGGATTTAATGAGAAAAATTATCCTTATGTCATTAGCAGTTCTTATTGACAGTATACTTTGTCTTAATATTCTCCAAAATACAAAAAGCTTAAATTCAAATTCCGGAAATATTTTAATATTAACTTTTGGGTCTCTAATTTTTTTTATAGTTTATTTTTTACTCACTAAATGTTTTAGGGTAAATAAATTCAAAATTTATCTAAAGATTTAATTATCAAGAAAACTCTCCAAGATCTCCTTTAATTCAATAATTTGTGATGTGGTGATTAAGTTAACCAGCGGAATGGTATTGACGCCATCACCAACTTTAACGTTAATTGATTGTAAGCTTATTTTTGCAGCCTCTAATGAGCCTTGATCTTTATTACTAATACATTCAATAGCAAGTTTTCTGGCTAAGCCGGCATCTCCAAGATATAAATTCCATTTTTCTATTTTTATAAAAATCTTATCTGAAATTATATTTTCTAGATCAATTATTGGTATCTGAGAGTCCATAAAGAAAATTAATTTAAGTTGATTGTTTTTCTAAGTCTTTAGGTTTTTTAATAATTACAAAAAGCAAATGGGTCGTTAAAACAATTGACCAGAAAATTGCAAAATTATTAAAAAAGGCGATTTCATATTTAATTTCTTTTAAAAGCCAAGTACCGCTAACAATCGCAGTAAATATCATGCAATGAACCACAAAGTTTACTATTCTAGAAAAGTGTTTATAAGTGGGGTCTTCTAAATCACCATTTCCGTACCACTTTATAGGCATAATTAATAAGATTAAAATTGTTAATATTAGACATTTTACTAGAAATCTAGTTGACTAAGAGACCCTGGAACAGAGATATTACAAATTGTGCGCCTGTAGCTCAGTGGATTAGAGCACCTGACTACGGATCAGGGTGTCGGGAGTTCGAATCTCTCCAGGCGCGTTTTAAATTATGAAATATTCTTTTTATATTTTTCTTAAAAATATCGTATATATTAATTATATTGCTTATCAAATTCAATGAATATTCTTCAAAATCTTAAAGAAAGTGATCCAGTAATATCAAATTTTATTAATTTAGAAAAAAATAGGCAAGAAACTCACCTTGAGTTAATAGCAAGTGAAAATTTCGCATCAATATCTGTTATGCAAGCTCAAGGATCGATACTTACTAATAAATATGCGGAGGGATTACCTCAAAAAAGATATTACGGGGGGTGTGAATTTGTTGATGAAATTGAAGAATTAGCTATTCAGAGAGCGAAAAAACTATTTGATGCAAATTGGGCTAATGTTCAACCTCATAGTGGAGCACAGGCAAATACTGCTGTTTTCTTAAGTCTTCTTAATCCTGGTGACACAATCATGGGGATGGATTTATCTCATGGTGGACACCTTACTCATGGATCTCCAGTCAATATGAGTGGAAAGTGGTTCAATGCGGTTCACTATGGTGTAAGTAAAGAAACTAGTGAGTTAAATTTTGATGAAATAAGAGAGAAAGCTCTAGAAACAAAACCAAAATTAATCATATGCGGATACTCTGCTTATCCAAGAACAATAGATTTTGAATCATTTAGAAATATTGCAGATGAAGTTGGTGCATTTTTAATGGCGGATATTGCTCACATCGCAGGACTCGTAGCAAGTAAACTTCATCCAAATCCAGTGCCCTATTGTGATGTAGTAACTACAACTACGCATAAGACATTAAGAGGTCCAAGGGGAGGGCTCATTTTATGTAAAAATGCAGAATTTGGGAAAAAATTTGATAAATCTGTGTTTCCTGGAACTCAGGGTGGGCCTTTAGAACATGTCATTGCCGCTAAAGCAGTTGCATTCGGAGAAGCCTTACAACCCGATTTCGTTGATTATTCCAAACAAGTAATTAAAAACGCCAAAGTTTTGGCTTCAACTTTAATAAATAGAGGTATTAATATTGTTAGTGGCGGTACGGATAATCATATTGTTTTGCTCGATTTAAGAAGTATAAGTATGACTGGGAAAATTGCTGATTTGCTAGTAAGCGAAGTTAATATCACAGCTAATAAAAATACTGTTCCATTTGACCCAGAATCCCCTTTTGTGACAAGTGGGCTAAGGTTGGGGACTGCTGCTTTAACTACTAGAGGCTTTGATGAAACTGCTTTTGCTGAAGTAGGGGAAATTATTGCTGATAGATTACTTAATCCAAATGACTCATTAACTGAAAATAAATGTAAAGAGAGAGTGTTAACCTTATGTAATCGTTTTCCTCTTTATGAAGGCAAACTTGAAGCAACAATTAAATGACTATAATTCCAATGATGTTGAAATTCTATCTATTGGAACAGAATTACTTTTAGGAAATATTGTAAATACGAATGCTCAATGGATTTCCGAACAATTATCTCAATTAGGATTAAATCACTTTAGGCAAACAACTGTAGGCGATAATCGTGATCGCATTATTAAAGTAGTTAAAGAAATATCAAAAAGAAGTAATATTCTAATTACAACGGGTGGATTAGGTCCAACACCAGATGACTTAACTACTGAAGCAATAACCAAGTCTTTCAATGTATCCCTTTTTGAAAGACCCTATTTATGGAAAGAAATAAAACAAAAACTCCCAAATTCAAAGCTAAATGATAATTCTTCTAGCTTACGGAAACAATGTTTTTTTCCAAAAGATGCGCAAATAATTAATAACCCTAAGGGGACTGCACCAGGAATGATATGGGAACCAATAAAGGGATTTACTATTCTTACTTTTCCAGGTGTACCTAGTGAAATGAAAGCTATGTGGAAAGAGACTGCATTAGATTTTATTAAAAGCAAATTCTCAGATAGTTATTCATTCTTTTCAAATACTCTTAAATTTGCAGGTATTGGAGAATCAAGTGTTGCAGAAAAAATTAATGATCTTTTGAATCTTAATAATCCTACTGTTGCTCCATACGCAAACTTGGGAGAGGTTAAGCTCAGAATAACTGCTAAAGCTAAGCATGAAGAGGAAGCGAAGAAAATAATTAAACCTGTAAAAGAAGAATTAAAAAAAGAGTTTTCAAAATTTATTTTTGGAGAAAATCATGACACTCTCGCAAGCGTTTTAATAAAAGAATTAGCTAAAAGAAACGAAAGTATTGTTCTCGCTGAGTCATGTACTGGAGGTCTCCTCTCTTCATCAATCACCTCAATATCAGGATCATCTAAAGTTTTTCAAGGTAGTATTGTTTCATATAGTAATGAGCTAAAAAATTCATTATTAAATATTTCAAAAGACATGCTTAGAAAATATGGAGCTGTTTCTGAAGAAGTTTGTCAGGCAATGGCAATTAATGTCAAAGAGAAATTAAAAGCAGATTGGTCAATAGCGATCAGTGGAATAGCGGGACCTGAAGGGGGAAGTATAGAAAAACCCGTTGGATTAGTATACATTTCGATTTCTGGTCCTAATAATCATATTACTAATATCAAAAAATCATTTAATAAATCGCT
Organism: uncultured Prochlorococcus sp.; assembly: GCF_902626525.1. Classification (GTDB taxonomy): domain Bacteria; phylum Cyanobacteriota; class Cyanobacteriia; order PCC-6307; family Cyanobiaceae; genus Prochlorococcus_A. Next base: position 88,315 of record NZ_CACOFR010000002.1, on the reverse strand, counting down.
AAATAGAATTGAAATTCAAACACTAAGTGTAAATGTGTGTTTGAACAGCCTCAGATTAATCCTATTATCTAATAGTAAGTAACTTTTTTGTAAATTGAGTCGAAACACCTTATTTGATAAAGTATGGCAATTACATAAGGTTTCAAGTCTACCTGGTGGAGCTGATCAAGTCTTCATCGGCCTTCACCTTATTCATGAAGTTACTAGTCCTCAAGCATTTGGAGCTTTAAAAGATAAAAATTTAAAGGTTAAATTTCCAGAAAGAACAATTGCTACGGTTGATCACATAGTCCCCACAGATAATCAAACAAGGCCTTTTAAAGATAATCTCGCGGAACAGATGATTAATACACTGGAAAAAAATTGCATTGAGAACAAAATTAAATTTTTTAATATTGGCAGTGGTAATCAAGGAATTGTTCATGTAGTGGCACCAGAACTAGGCTTAACACAGCCAGGAATGACAATTGCTTGCGGTGATTCGCACACTTCTACTCATGGAGCCTTTGGTTCAATCGCTTTTGGTATCGGAACAAGTCAAGTAAGAGATGTTCTAGCAACTCAAACAATTGCTATGAATAAACTAAAGGTAAGACAAATTTGGTGTAAGAATAAACTTTCTAGTGGAGTTTTTGCTAAAGATTTAGTGCTTTATATTATTCAAAAACTTGGAGTGAAAGCAGGAGTGGGTTATGCATATGAATTTGCAGGTCCTGCGATAAGTAATTTATCAATGGAAGAAAGAATGACAATCTGTAATATGTCCATAGAGGGAGGAGCTCGCTGTGGCTATATAAATCCAGATCAAAAAACTTTTAGCTATATAAAAGATAAATTATTTTCTCCAAAAAATGAGGATTGGGATAGAGCAATCAACTGGTGGAAATCTCTGAAAAGTGAAAAGAATGCCTCTTACGATGATGTCGTTGAAATAGACGCATCAAATGTTGATCCTACTGTGACTTGGGGGATTACACCAGCACAAAGCGTAGGTATAAATCAAAAAATACCTTCAAAACTTGAGATCGATCCCAATGACAGATTTATTGCTGATGAAGCCTATGATTATATGGGTTTTAAGCCAGGACAATTAATTAAAAATACTCCAATTGATGTATGTTTTATTGGAAGCTGTACTAATGGACGAATAAGTGATTTGAGGGTTGCAGCTAAAGTTGTTCAACATAGTAAGGTCGCAAAAAATGTTAAAGCATTTGTAGTCCCTGGATCTGAAAAAGTAGCGAAAGAAGCAAAAGAAGAAGGTCTTGATAAAATTTTTCAAGATGCAGGTTTTCAATGGAGAGAACCAGGTTGCTCAATGTGTTTAGCAATGAACTCTGATAAGTTAACAGGAAATCAAATAAGTGCGAGTTCGAGTAATCGTAATTTTAAAGGTAGACAAGGATCACCAAGCGGAAGAACACTTTTAATGAGTCCAGCTATGGTAGCTGCAGCTGCAATATCTGGAAAAGTTACTGATGTGCGAGAATTTATAAAAAAATGAGGAATAAGTTTTCTCCTCCAACTGGGAAATTAACAACTGTGGTAGGTAAACCTATAATGTTAATTGGTGACGACATTGATACTGATCGTATTATTCCAGCTCGTTTCTTAAAGTGTGTAAGTTTCGATAATTTAGGGCAATCTGTTTTTGCAGATGACAGGAAAAAACTTGATGGCAGGCACCCTTTTGATTTAGAAAAAAATCAAGGAGCTTCGATTCTGATTGTTAACAGCAATTTTGGATGTGGTTCAAGTAGAGAACATGCACCACAAGCTCTTTTGAGATGGGGAATTAGAACAATAATAGGAGAAAGCTTTGCAGAAATTTTTTATAGTAACTGTATAGCAATTGGAGTTCCATGTTTTACTCTTTCAAAAGAATTAATCAAGAATATTCAAAATATTAAAAATCAAGATAATGATTTATTTGAAATTAACATCCTCGAATCAACTGTAAAATATGGATCAATGAAATTAAATCTTGAGATTAAGAATTCCTCAAAAAAAATGTTTTTATCTGGTGAATGGGATGCAACCTCAACCCTACTTGAAAATTTAAATTTAATTGAAAAAAAAATCAATGAATTACCATATGTCAAATTTAATAAATCACTTCATTAAAACTATTCAAATCCGTACAAATTAATTTTCATCCCTCCCGATTGGTCATGTGGTTGATAAAAAATACCTACTTCATATGATCTTTTTTTCCAATAAAGAGAAATACTAGAATTTATAAAATCTCCATAATCTTTTGAATTTCCATCTAAATTTAAGGTAGCTTTTGACCTTAGAAGTATAGGACCATATAATTGTTGATCTAATGCTAGATCTAAAGTAAATTTATCTGATACTTGATCAAATTTAAAAATACTATCACCACTTTTTAGTCTATAAAAAGGCATAAAACTTATTTTTGTATAATCAGCAAATCTTTTTTTAAATTCTCCGAATACGAATTCAGGACCTGCTCCGAAACCAAGGTATTCTTGATGATTTCCATCTTCATAAAGAGACAATAAGGCAGCTAATTTAGTATCAAGATAAATTCCTTGCTTTACCGGCTCAAAAATATAATTAAATGATCTATCTACAAATTTATTTTCAGATTCCTTAACGACTAAAGGAATTTTTTGATTCAATGAATAATAAAAACTTCCTTTGTAACTACTTACTAAATTTTTATTATTTAATGCTTCTGCTTTAAAGTTTCCTAAACCTATTTTGAATCTCTCAGTTTTTTCTATTCCATCCTCATCCCATATATTTAATTTTTCTAGTTTTGATCCATAGCCAACATATATTTCTGATTCTCCTATTGATCCATTCCAAATTTTGTCTCTATAAACTCCATAAAAACTTTTATTCCATTTAGAACCAAAAATATATATATCTTTGCTTAAATTCATTTTTAACCGAAAGGCATCTAAGAATTTGTCAAAATCTAGAGAATATAAGTTTTTATCAATGGTTAGATCCCAACCATTAACTTTTCCTTGCAATTCCGAATTCAAACTAAAATAATCTGATAAAGAAACATCTCTTCTGACTTTATCTGAGGTAATTGAATCACCCTTATTTACAAAGCTTTTAGTATATCCTTGAAGAGATCTCTGAATTAAAAATTGAGGCTCTAAATTCAATACGAAATCACTTGATATATTAAAAGGTTTTAATTTTCTTCCTACAAAATATCCATCTCTATCAACATAATCCAATCCTAAATACCATTTAGAACTTAAGTCGAGAAAATACCCATCTTTTGTTTTCTTTAGTGTTCTATTCCCAAACCAAAAGGGAATGGGTACTCGATCCTCAAAAATTAAATAACTTATTGATGACTTTAATTTTAATTCATCATCTTTGGGAATAATTCTCAAAGAATTTATCTCGAATTTAACTTGATTTGTTTCAAGTAAATCATTTGTAAAGATAGCTTTTTTTGCAGTCCATTGATTTTTATCTACTTTTAATTCATCAGTATAAAAAATCCAATTATTTATTCCATCGGGAGTGTATAAAACTTTTTCTTTATTTATTCTTTGCAAAGTTGAAGATATTTCTTGAAATTGATCCGAAGTGAATTCTAAATCCTCTATAAGATTCTTGGTTTGTATTAAACCCTTAACCTTAAAAAAAGACCCTTTTTGATTTTTAAAATCATAATTTAATTTTTCTGAAATAAAGACCTGATTTTCAAGAATTAATTTAATATTTCCACTTGCTTTTACAGTTTCATTTAATTTGTCATAAACAAGCTTGTCAGCTTTAAGGGTATTTCCTTTATAAGTTACAATTACATTCCCCTCAGCGTAAATAACATTTTCTTCTTGGAATTGTGTATCTGATTGAATCTCTACATTTCTACTTTGATCTGAAATTTCATTAAAAGCTAAATTAAGGTTATTTTTAAAATTTTGATTTTTAAAATTATTACTAAAGAAAATATTTTGATCTAAATTCTTATTAAAGTAGGTTTGGTTAGAATTATTAATTAAAATATTTTTCCTACCAATAGTTTCTGACAAAGCAGAATTGAAGTTTGGAATAAATAAACTTAGAAAAAGTGAATTAAAATAAATTAAATATCTAAAGTGTAAAATTTTCAAATCAATTGTCCAAATAGAAAATTATCTAATCTTGAGGACTTTCTAAATCTTTTCTATTAGGAGTTCTCGTGGGATCACTTGCTAAAAATCCAAAAAGGAATATTCCAACAAAGAAAAAGACAATGGTGTAAACAGAAATTTTTAGAGCAAGCATAGAACAATTTGAACTAACAAGTTTATATCTTATTAAATTTATATTTAAATTATGAGAAAAGGTTTACTTTTTGTATTTTTGGAAAATTTTGAAATACTTTAGGGGAGATTCATTTAATCATCATGGTCATCCCATGGATCTGTTAGCTTTGCAGCCTTAGGTCCAAATGCAGTCCAAAGACCAAAACCCGTTAAAGCTAGAAGAAATACCAAGATAGTTACTGCTATGGAAACTGCAGGATCTGGAGCAGATGATAAAGTTTGCATCAATTTTGATAAGTTTGTAAACAAATTACGTATAAGTTCTTATACAATAGCGAAATAATCTTCGATTTTGTGAGTTCAACATGGGTCAAAAAACAGCCTTAGGAAGCCTTTTAAAAGCTATTGGCAATTCAGGTCAAGGAAAAGTTGTACCTGGTTGGGGAGCAGTTCCTGTGATGACAGTCATAGGTCTATTACTTTTGGTTTTTTTAGTTATCATTCTACAGATTTATAACCAATCATTGCTATTACAAGGCTTTTCAGTAGATTTCAACTGAAATTAATTTTCAGAAACTCTCTAAAAAGTTATCTGTTCAATCGGAATATCACCAGATCAACTCTTTTTGATTATGGGTTCTAATTTATTTAGTTATAGTTTATTTGTATATTTATAAATCTCAATTAAAGAGTTTTAGAGATACATTATGAACGAAATATATTTAATTGGATTAGGAAATCCTGGAAAAAAATATTCAAAAAGTAGACATAATATAGGTTTTTTGCTGCTTGAAAATTTCTCCAAAAAATATAATTCAAATTTTTTATTGAAGGATAAGCTTAAATGTTCCTGCTCAGAGTTCAAAATCAATGACTCTACTTACAGGTTATTTTTACCTAATACTTTTATGAATAAGAGTGGTGATGCTGTCCGAGCAATCGTGGACTGGTACAAAATTAATTTAGATCAGATTTTTATAATAGTCGATGATAAAGATCTCCCACTTGGAAAAATAAGATTTAGAAAAAGAGGGGGTTCTGGTGGGCATAATGGGCTTAAAAGCATTATTGAGACATTGCGAACTCAAGACTTTAATAGAATAAGAATTGGTATTGGATCACCTCCATTAATTGAAGGAACAAATAAATTCAATACAATTTCTTATGTTCTGGGAAATATTTCTATGGAAGAAAAATCAATTTTAGATAAAGTATATAAGAGGATAATAAAATCTCTAGAACAATTAAATACAAGAAAAGAAGAATTTATAATAAAAGATTTGAATTCTTTTGATAAAGACCAAATTTAACAAATGCGACCAAAAGCAGAAACAATAGCAAATGTCAGTGTTAAAGAATATTGCTTCTCAAAAAAGCAAATTAGAGGTGTTGTGGAAGCTAGTCAATTTAAATGGACTTTTACATGGTATTTTAACAAAGGTTTATTATCAGTGAATCCTCCTTTGGGGAGAGCATTAATTGAGGATGCTTTATTAAGATTTTTATTGAAAAAAGATTATGAATTAGAAGTAGGAAATGAATATAAGTTGACTATTTTAGCCAAGTTTTAAAATCTATATTTTTATTCAAAATTAACTTCATTTCGCAATAATCTTCTAAAATTATCAAAGCTGATATCGCATCAAGATTTTTATTAAGAAGAAAAACCTCCCTAGGAATTAAAAACTTCAAACCGCTTATCGGGAAAAGTTCAAAATATCTCTCTTTTGCTCGATAGGTGGTATTTTTTTCTTCAAAAATTATTATTTCTTTTTTAAAGAAATCCAGTTTCCCTCTAATCTCTCTCGATGTTGTACCATTACCAATAATAATTTTTGATATATCCTCAACTTCACTTAAATTCCTGACATAATCTTCAAGTAATTCACTTTTAAGAATAATTGCTTTATAAACTTTTTTTTCACTTATATCAGCCAAAACCAATCCACATTTAAATTTCCCAGGATCAATAGATAATATTTTAAACATTAAAGATTATAATTTCATAATATTCAACTCAACTATTATTTGATCTGCAGTTTTACTATCTCTTAGAGATACCACCTCAATTTGATATTTATTATTTTGATTTACATTTAATGAATCCCTAATTTTTTTTATAAAGTCGCCTTTTGTAGTAATTTCATTAACAATAGATCCTCTTAACTTAATTTTGTCTCTAGTTTTTCTAATTAAATTTTTAATTTTTGAATTAATATTTTTATAATCAAAATCCTTTGATTCAAGAATTTCGCTCGTAATAACTTCTCCTTTCCTTACTATAGTTTTATTTTGCAGTAATTCTGAGTATACAAAAACAAAATTATCTCCTTTCAAAACATTAGTTGCTGATTTAATCAATATTATCCAATCTCCACCTTTTGAAGTTACTGATTCAATTTCAGATACATTACTAGATCTCCACAAAAGAATATTTTTTATCTCTTTTTTACTAGGAATTACAATTTCCTGAACATATTTATCTGCACTATTGTAAATCTTTCGCAGATCTAATTTAATATTTGGATTTGAAGTAATTTGTGCGATAAATAAAGTTTGTCCTCTTTTTATAACTACATTTCCTCTTCTAAATTCATTAATATTGCTTTTTAATTGATTTAATTCCTTTTCTTTAATATTAATCTTTTCTTCAAGCTTCTTCCTTTCTTCTTGCAAGGGAAGAAGAGCTTTTTTACTCTCATCCAAAGTCTTTTGTAAAAGAGGGATATCAACAAAAAGTCTTTGCCTAAATTCTTCACTAACTAAAATCAACAATCCTATAGAAATTGAGCTAATAAAACCTCCAGTTATTATTGTTACGATTGTCGCTGTTTTCTTTGGTCTTAATTTTAAGATACTAAATCTTGCTTTTCCAATTTTTGTACCAAGAAGGTCCCCAAATGGTGCAATTAACCCCCCGAGTAATATTAAAAAAACAATAAGAATCCAGGCCACATTATTTCATGCATTCAATACATCATAGTTAATGATGTATCAATTAAATTTTTTTGCAAGAGCTATTGGGTCAAATACTGTAATCTTTTTTCTTTCAATAGTGAGGAGCCCAGAATCTTTTAAATCGCCCAATAATCTTGTAATTGTAACTCTTGTAGAACCAATAGCTTCAGCAATTGCTTGATGAGAAAGTCTTAAATCTATTGTAATGCCTTTTTCACTTGCAACTCCAAAGTCTCTACAAAGAACCATTAAGAAGCTTACTAAACGAGAAGACATATCTCTATGAGTAAGAGTTTCTATCATCGTTTCTGTTTGTAAGATCCTACTTGAAAGACCTTGCAACAATAATAGTCCTACTGAAGCATCCGCTTCTATTGCTCTTAAAACAGAATTCGCAGGCGCCGTTATCATCTCAACTCTTGTAAAAGCTATGGCATGATAAAAACGATCAGATCTATGGCCTGTTAGAAGAGATAAAACACCAAAGATGCTATTTTCTCTTAAAAGAGCAACAGTTATCTCTTCACCTGACTCATAAACTCTTGACAACCTTACTGCTCCTCTTCTTATCAGATAAACTCTCTCTGCAGGGTCCCCAGGGAAAAATATTGTTTTAGATCTCTCTACCATTTCTGTGTTTGCACCCTCAAGACCTTTAATAACTTCCATTAAAGATCTATTAATTGGAAAACGATCTCCAACAGAGTTAATTTTACTTTGTCCGGACTGCTGGGAAGTAAAGCGGTTAAATCCTCGAGAAGTAGGTATCATAAATATCTTGACTTTTAAAAATTTAAGAAGACACTCTGAAATATCTTGTATCAACAGTAACAATTTTCAATTCTTATTGATTTCTCTATAAATTGCTTTCTGTTATTTTTAATCGTATCAGGACTTTCTTAAGTAAAATTACACTATATGCAGTGTACTTAAATTCAAATTATACTGCATGTAGAAAATAATTCTAAAATAATGGTAATTAGTTCATCTAATAATTATTCCAAGGATAATTTTAATGTTGCAAAAATAGGTTCTGCCAAAAAAATAAGATTTAAAAACTTTACACATAACGGGCAAATCCAAATCTATAAATCTAGTTATAGAGGAAGTTACTCCTCTATAATCAGAGATTGTTTAAGAAATGCTGCACTTGGTAGGAAAGTACTTTTAGTACAATTCATGAAAGGAGGAGTTAAACAAGGAATAACAAATCCAGTAAAGCTCTGTGGTAATTTAACTTGGATAAGATCATCTCATTCCTTTGATCAATATAATCCAGAAGAATTTGAGAATAATAAAGATTTAAAAAAATCTATTCATGCTTCAACTTTTGAATTATGGGATTTTTGCAAAAAAGAATTAATTTCTGGTGAAAATGAGCAAATCATACTTGATGAAATTTTTCTCGCAATTGAGATGAAAATCATCGATAAGGATGATTTGATTTCAACACTTGAAAACAGATCTATATCAGGAGATGTAATCCTTACTGGTACAGGTATTCCTAAAGATTTATTATTAATGGCTAACCAAGTTACGGAACTACGCTCATAAAACAATGCTAAAAAATGATCTTTGGATAAATCAAAAAGCGTCTGAAGGGATGATCAACCCCTTTCAATCAAATTTGGTAAGGCATCTTGAGCCTGATAATCAGCAACAGCCAGTTTTGAGTTACGGATGTTCATCTTATGGTTATGATTTAAGACTTTCATCAAAAGAATTCTTAATTTTTAGACATATTCCTGGTACTGTGATGAATCCCAAAAAGTTTAATCCTGATAATTTAGAGAAAACTGATCTTCATCATGATGATGATGGGGATTTTTTTATTCTTCCTGCTCATTCATATGGTCTAGGAGTGGCTTTAGAAAAGATGAAAGTACCAGAAAATATAACTGTAATTTGCATCGGTAAAAGTACTTACGCACGACTAGGGATTATAGTCAACACTACTCCCGCAGAGGCTGGATGGGAAGGGCACCTAACTTTAGAATTTAGTAATAGTTCAGGAGCAGATTGCAGAATTTATGCTAACGAGGGTATCTGCCAACTTCTCTTTTTTGAAGGTGATCCTTGTGCTACGACTTATCACGATAGAAAAGGTAAATATCAAAATCAACCAGAGAAGGTAACTCTAGCAAAAATATAAAATGAGTAAAGTTGAACTAATTTCGTTAACTCCTGATGCAGAAAAAACAATGGCTTACATCGCAAGAGTAAGTAATCCAAACAATCAGAAAAATGAAGATTACTCAAAATTATTAAAATATTGCATTAAAAATGAACATTGGAGTGTATTTGAACAGGCATTTATGACCCTACAAATAGAAACAAATAGAGGAATTGCAGCCCAAATTCTTAGACATAGATCTTTTACCTTTCAGGAATTTTCTCAGAGATATGCAGATAGCTCTCAACTAGGTAATATTCCTTTACCAGATTTGAGAAGACAAGATTTTAAAAATAGGCAAAATTCTATTCCTGACGTACCTGATGAATTAAAAAAAAGATTCAATGAAAAAATTGAATCACATTTTAAAGCTGCGTCAAAACTATACGAAGATTTACTTGCTGAAGGAATAGCTAAAGAATGTGCACGATTTGTTTTACCTTTAGCAACTCCAACTAGGATCTATATGTCTGGATCATGCCGATCCTGGATACATTACATTCATTTAAGATCAGCTCATGGTACTCAAAAAGAGCATATGTCTATAGCACAAAACTGTAAATCTATTTTTAAAAAGAGTTTTCCGATCGTATCAAAATCTCTAGATTGGTAAAATCATCCATGACTTCTAGGCATAAACTTATTATTTTTATTTTCTTTGATTACTGAAACTTCAGCATTAATAACTTCTTCATTAGATTTTGTTTCTTTTTCTAAATTAGCAATAGATTCTCTAATTGTTTTTTCTTCTTGTTTACCAATAAAAGTAAATTTTAGGTTACCTTTTTTATCAAAAAGATTAACTTGAGGAATACCATTAACATCAAATCTCTTAATATAATTTCCCCATTTTGGATTATCAACATTTAAAAAAACAAAATTAATATCTTTTTCATATTCATCTCTTAAAGCAGATACTTTTGGAGCCATTTCTTTGCAAACCTCACACCACTCTGCATAAAATTCGAGGAAAGTAGGCTTATTGTTTTTAAAAGCAATTGCAGGATCAACAGATAATTCTCCAAAATTCTTAAGAAGGAAAGTGGATTGAAAAAAGATATTTTTAAATAAAATTAAAGAAGTTATAACTATTGCAATAAAAAAAACAATTATTGCTTTTGAGTTTTTATTTAAAAGTGGTTCTCTATTCTCAAATTGCATTAATAAAGATTTTCTTACTTCAAACATCTTAAATAAGTTAAACAAATATAGAGAAGATTAATACTTTCCTTTTTAATCAACTGATAAGATAAAAACTAAATTATGTGAAAAATATTTCTAATTACTAAAATCAGATTATGCAATCAATCTTTGGAACTGATGGAATAAGAGGTAGATTTAATGAAGAGATAACTTATTCATTAGCATATAATGTTGGATATGCTCTTGGTTTGACTTTAAAAAATAATAATCCAATATTAATTGGAAGAGATACTAGGATTAGTGGAGATATTCTGCTTAAAGCAATAGCAACAGGTATCATTGCAAGTGGCAAAAAATTTATAAATATCGGAATCTGCCCTACTCCTGCGCTTCCATTTTTAATCAAAAAAGAAAAAATGAGTAGTGGGATAATGATATCTGCCAGTCACAATCCACCTGAATATAATGGTATAAAAATCTTTGATCATAATGGTCAAAAGATCACTAAAAGTTTTGAAAATAATATTCAAAAATTAATTGAAGATTTAAAACAAGATAAATCACTTCCCATAAAAGAGATATCTTTAAAAACCAATAAAGAGCTCATGAATGTTTACATACAAAGTCTAATCCAAACAATGGAGGGAGAAAATTTAAGCGGTATGAAAATAATATTAGACACATGTTATGGTTCAGCCACAACTTGCGCAAAAAAAATATTCCAACATCTTGGCGCTGATGTAAAAGTAATCAATAACTCTAAAAATGGTTTAAAGATTAATATGAATTGTGGTTCTACTCACCTAAAACCTTTAAAAAAAGCATTACGAGATAATTCTGCAGATATGGGATTTAGCTTCGATGGGGATGCAGATAGAGTAATGGGGATTGATTCTAAATGTAATGTATTAGATGGAGATCATATCCTTTTTCTTTGGGGTAGAGAACTTTTAGAACAAAAAAATCTCACACATAATTTACTAATATCAACTCAAATGGCAAATTTAGGTTTTGAAAAGGCTTGGAACAAAATTGGTGGAATTTTATATAGAACTGATGTTGGAGATAAATTCGTCTATGAGGCAATTAAGAAAAAAACTGCAATCTTAGGAGGTGAGCAGTCAGGTCACATACTTTCAAAAATTAATAACTTTTCTGGAGATGGGATCTTAACTGCACTACAAATTTCTAAATTTTGTAAAAAGAAAAAAATTACTCTAGAAGATTGGCTTAAAAGTAGTTTCGAACCTTTTCATCAAGAATTAACTAACATTAATTTAGATTTTAATATTAATAAAATAAATCAAAAACACAAATTTTTAATTAATCAAACCATAGAAAATTACCAAGAGATTTACTCAGATAATTGTAGAGTTTATATAAGGCCTAGCGGCACAGAACCATTAATAAGGGTGCTTGTTGAGGCCAAAAATCAGAATAGGGTTTTTTCTTTATCAAGCGAAATAGCAAACCGACTTGGTTTAGAAATAAAAAAAATAATGAATTAAATATTAATCAGATTTTTATATAAATCCTCTCAAAGATATCAAGATTATTCTCAATGACATATTTTTCCCGATTAGTTTTTACTTTATTAGGATTAAAAGTCTCTGCATAATTAAAATTCTTTTTCTCTATTTTTTTAAAATTGAAATTACTTGATATAGTGTTATCCATATAATAGAATAAATCTTCTACATCCGTTTTAATAAAAATTAGAGATCCTTTTTTCATTGAATTTGAGAGAGTATTAATAAAATCTGGCTGAATTACACGCCTTTTATAATGTCTCTTCTTAAACCATGGATCTGGGAAGTTAAAGGAAATACTTTTTATATTTTTAATAATAAATTTAAAATTATGATCATTCACAATGTTATTAGCGCTACCAAATACAAAATATAAATTTTTGATATCTCTTTCTTGTACTTTTAATTTGGCTGTTTTCACTAATCTCTCACGAATTTCAATCCCTAAATAGTTCCAATTAGTATTAATTAAAGCTAAATCGAATAGAAACTCACCAGATGCGCAACCTATATCCAAATGGAGATTCAATTTAGAATTATCAAAAATTTTAATCAAAGAAGGGATTCTCTCAACTTCATCAAAATTATTGCTGAGGGGGTTTACATGCTGTCTCATGCAACTATTAATTTATATCTAGTTAATAATAAAAGATTCGTATATATTCATAACTATGACAATAGTTATTTAAAAAGTAACAGTTTAATGTTTAATTATTATGTATGTAAAAAGAAAAAGTTTTGAACTTTCTTAATCAACTTTCTGTTTGGGTATCTTTTCAGCTTTCAATAATTTTCTTTATTGGTATCCCTATTACATTATTCTTTTGGTCAATCAAAAAAAGGAATATGGCTGTTAATAAGCTTTTATCTATATATTGGAAAATATCCCTTTTATTTTTTATAAGCCTTTTGCTTTTAATAGGCAAGTATAGTTATGCTTTGGTTATTACAAATATTTCAACATTATTAATGACAATCTCGGTTTGGTTTTGGAATGATATTAATGATGAATTAGAAGAATATGATTTTTCTTACTCACTTACCACAACAACAAAAATATGGAGATGGTGGCTTACTTTTATATCTTTAAATTTTCTAATTCTAAGTCTACAAAACTATAGCTGCTTTTCTTTTATTAATTCGGCTGAATGCAAAATCTGGCTTGAGCCTTCCTCAAATTTTTACCTTATTATAAAAAGTTTATTTAATTTTTTATTTGGAGCTAACTTTACTCAGCCCGTAGCAAAATTTATTGGATTAGCATCACTATTAATTTATATTTTAGGATTAATTCAATGGTTAATAATTCAATTTCCTAAAAATGGACGAAACTCTTGCTTCTCCAAAAATGAAAAATATTGACTTAATAAATAGTCTAGAAAGAATAAGTTCTACAATTCCTAATAGGATACTTATAGTTGAAGGTTTAATTCATAACAAAAATCATAAAGAAAAATTAGAAATTATTATTTTTAAAGGTTTCAGTAGCTCTACTACCCACCCAATTGAAATAGATGTAGAAAAAAAAATTATAGGATTTGATTATATAATTACAAACTTTAAACTTTTTCAGTCCCCCTTAACAGAGACCAAAGATAACTTTATAAAAGAAAATCAAAACTCATTTTTCTTTCTAAATAGAGATAACTGGATTTAAGAAAATTCATTATTAATAATATTTGAACACCTTTTGCATAATTTTGTATTTTGAATACCACTAAAAGTTTCTCTTTGATAATGCCAACATCTATCACATTTTTGACCATGAGCTTTAAGAATTTGAATTATTCCAAGTTTATTTTTATCGATAATTAGAGAATTATCGTCCAAATTTGAAACCACTTGGAAATTTGAAACTATTAGCCAGTCTTGAAATAAATCTACATCTTGATTACCAAATTTTTCAAGCCAATTCAAAGAATCTTTTGAAACTTTATCATGAGGTAAAAAATTAACTTCAGTTTCCAATGCTGCGCCAATAATATTTTTATTTCTACATCCTTCTATCGCCTTATTAATTTCAACTCTCAAATTCCTTAAATTTGTTATGTGGACATTTAAAATTTCATTTTTCCATGACTGCGAAAACATTGGCCATCCTTTTTCAAATACTGATTGTTCTTGATTAAGATATGGGATATTTTGCCAAATATCTTCAGCCATATGACAAAGTACTGGAGAGATAAGCACAGCTAAATTTTCAACAACTTGAGACATTACGAACTGACATGTTCTTCTCCTAAATTCTGATTTAGAACTCACATATAACCTATCCTTTGCAATATCCAAATAAAAATTTGATAAATCTACAACGCAAAAGCTTTGTAAAATTTGAAAAAATTTCGAAAATTCATAATTCTCATAAGCATTTGATATTTGATCTGTAACCTCAGCTAATCTACCCAACATCCATTGATCTAATAGCGGTAATTGATCAATTTCAAAACTATCAATTTTAGGATCATAATCATGAATATTACCGAGAAGATATCTTGCTGTGTTTCGAACTTTTCGATAAACATCTGATAGCTGCTTGAGTATATTTGAACCAATCGGAACATCTACTGAATAATCTACAGAGCTTACCCATAATCTCATTACATCAGCACCATAAGCAGGTTCAGTTTTCTTATTATTACCCCCATTAATAATTAAATTTGGATCAATAACATTTCCTAATGATTTACTCATTTTTCTTCCATTTTCATCAAGTGCAAAACCATGAGTTACAACTTTTTTATAGGGAGGTTTGTTATTTACTGCAACAGATGTTAGCAAAGAAGATTGGAACCAACCTCGATGTTGATCTGAGCCCTCTAAATAAAGATCAGCTGGATACTTTAACTCACTTCTTTGTTCACACACTGCAGCCCAACTAGATCCAGAATCGAACCAGACATCCATTGTATCTTTTCCTTTCTCCCAAAGAATAGCTTCACTTAAATATTTCTTAGGCAATAATTTTTTTACTTCCCAGTCCCACCAAATATCTGCTCCGTGTTCACTAAAAAGTTTTTGAATATGATTAATTATCTCACTGTTGAGGAGAATTTCATTACCGTTTTTTTTATAAAAAACTGGGATTGGAACTCCCCATGATCTTTGTCTTGAAATACACCAATCTCCTCTACCAACGACCATAGAATAAATCCTTTTTTTCCCTGATGATGGAATCCATTCAACATCTTCTATTGCCTTTAATGCGGATGATCTGAAGCCATCTATAGATGCAAACCATTGTTCTGTTGCTCTAAAAATAGTAGGTTTTTTGGTTCTCCAGTCATAAGGATATCTATGCTTATAATTTTCTAGTAATAGAAGCAAATTATTTTTCTTTAAATATTCAATTATCAAATCATTAGCATCTTTAAGAACATTGGCTCCTTTGAATTGGCCAGAATATTCATTCAAGTTACCTTTCTCATCAACGACACAAGTTATAGGTAGATCATATTTCTTCCCTACACTAAAATCATCAACACCATGGCCAGGTGCAGTATGAACAATTCCAGTACCAGATTCTAAAGTAATGTAATCTCCTCCAAGCACAATTTTGCAATTTTTGTTTTTAGAAGGATGTTGATATTCAATATATTCCAGATCAGCCCCTTTAACTTCAAAAAGCAACTTGAAATCTTTATTAAATTTCTTACTAATTACAGAGGATAATTCTTTTGCAAAAAGGTATATTTTTTTCCCTTCATCACTAGCAAAAACATAATTTATTTTTGGATTTACTGCAACTGCTTCATTAGCAGGTATTGTCCAAGGTGTGGTAGTCCAAATAGTTATAAAAGAATTATTTAGAAAAAAATCCTCTTTGATATTGGGATTCGCCTGACAGAATTGTGAAAGGATTTCTTCAGATATCTTAGTGATTTTTAAAGAGACATATATACTTTTTGAATAATGTTCTTCAGGATATTCTAACTCTGCTTCTGCAAGTGCAGTTCTCGAACTTGGACTCCAATGTACAGGTTTAAGACCCCGATATATATATCCATTTAAAAACATCTTCCCAAATACTCCAATCTGAGCAGATTCATAACTTTTCTTAAGGGTTAAGTAAGGGTTATCCCAATCTCCCCATATACCCCACCTTTTAAAACCCTCCATTTGATTATTAATTTGGAAATATGCATAATCTGTTGCTTTTTTTCTCAGTTTTAGGGTGTCTAGATTCTTTCTTTCATCAGATTTTAAATTCTGAAGTACTTTTAATTCAATAGGCAATCCATGACAGTCCCAGCCAGGAACATAATGAACTTTGAAACCTTTTAAAGTTTTGTATTTATTAATTATGTCTTTTAAAACTTTGTTCAGAGCATGCCCCATATGAAGCGGTCCATTTGCATAGGGTGGGCCATCATGTAAGGTAAATATTTTTCCTGAGTTATTTGAACCTAATTTAAAATTAATGTCATTCTTAGCCCAGAAATTTTGGATTTCAGGCTCTTTTACAACTGAATTAGCACGCATTGAAAAGTCAGTTTTAAGTAAATTTAAAGTGTCTTTGTAGGAAAATTCTGATTTTTGTTCTTTGTTATTTTGAGATTTCATACGTCTATTTGAGAAATATTGGTGATCAATAGAATTTTTTTTAACAAATTTAATTCATTATATTCTTTCTAAATTGACCTGTAGTTTTTTAGGATGTTTTAAATAATCAATTGATTTGATTTAAACATTTATATTATCATTTTTATTATTTCTTACCCACTTTTTTTTTCTTATATCTTGATTATTTTTATCAATATTAAAAAAATTTAAAGGTTTTTTTGTAAGATTCATAGAACCAATATTAATGGCCTTTAATAATTCTGAAAGATTCTTTTTGAATTCCAAAAAAGTAGTTAATTTATTTTTTTCTTTATCAGTCAATTGATTCCATCTAGATGAGAAAAGTTCTATTAGGTATAAGACAAATAGAGATGTCAATAAGAGAAAAAAAATAAAAAATGATTCATCTATGGTTTTATTTTTAATTATCAATAAATAACCTAATAATAAATTCAAAAAAGCTTTTAATAAGTCTTTTGGTCTGCCAAGCTCGAGATAAATTAAAGGTATGAATAAAAAAATAGTTCCAATTATTATATAAAAATATCCTAAATAAACTACCAAAGTATTCATTTACCTTTTTTATTAAATTTTAAGAGCTTGATATCAAAAAACTTAACATCATAATCCCCTTAAATGCGGTCGGGGAGACTTGAACTCCCACACCCGAAGATACGAGTACCTAAAACTCGCGCGTCTACCAATTCCGCCACGACCGCACAAATAAATATTAATTGAAAGTTGTTTATTTTAAAATTATTTTTAACTTAAGATGATTAATTTGACACATAAAAATCTAATTAAATATAATTTTAAAAAAAATTTTTACATTTGATCTTACAATCATATGTGAATTTTAGTTATATTATTTAAAGAATATTAGAAACGATTTCAAACTTAACTGATAAAAATAAAATAAAATTTACCAATTCTTCAAGAACATATGATTGGCGAAAGGAGATAAAAAACTACGTAGATCCACCTAGTTTTTGGAATCCAACATTAGGGCTCTTTTTCGGCGGTTATTTTCTCGCCTTTCTTAGCATATGGCAATGGTACAGAGGTGTATGGCCTTTACCTTTACTTGTAGCTACTGCTTTCTTAGCTTTGCATATTGAAGGTACTGTAATTCATGATGCATGTCATAAAGCTGCCCATCCAATCCCTTGGATAAATCAAGCAATGGGCCATGGCTCTGCAATCCTATTGGGATTTAGTTTTCCAGTTTTTACAAGGGTACATTTACAACATCATATCCACGTAAACCATCCAAAAAATGACCCAGACCATATTGTCAGTACTTTTGGGCCAATTTGGCTCATTGCTCCAAGATTTTTTTATCATGAAGTATTTTTCTTTCAAAGAAAGCTTTGGCGAAAATATGAATTACTGCAATGGGGCATTGAAAGATCCATTTTTATAACATTAATCTTGGCAGGTATAAAATTTGACTTTATGAATCTAATTTATAATTTATGGTTCGGGCCAGCACTAATGGTAGGAGTTACTTTAGGAATATTTTTTGATTATCTACCTCATAGACCCTTTCGATCAAGAAATAAATGGATAAATTCTCGGGTTTATCCAAGCGAATTTATGAATTTATTAATAATGGGTCAAAATTATCATCTTATTCATCATCTTTGGCCTTCAATTCCCTGGTTTGAATACAAACTAGCTTATGAAAAAACTAAACCATTATTAGATATGAAAGGTTCTCCACAAAGAGTTGGTATCTTTGAGAGTAAAGAAGACATTTTTAATTTTATTTATGATTTATTTATAGGCGTAAGGAGCCATAGCAAAAGGAGAGGAAAGATAAGAAAAATTATAAATTTATATCCAGGCTATAAAATAAAAAAATTTCTATTAAAAATAGTCAACAAAACATTTATAGGAAACAGTTAAATCACTCGTTTATAATTTTCGGTACTTTAAAATACTTATCCTCTCTAGAAGGACCCAATTCTAAAATCTCTTCAGTACAATCAGAATTTTTATTTTCGTCTTTTCTTACTACATTTACAACCTCTATAGCTCTTGTTGTACAAGGCACATTATCTGTATCAATTTTTTTAAGTTGTCTTATATACTCTAATATTATTTCTAATTGTTCTGCATGATTTTTAATTTCATGATCATTAAGTTCCAATCTAGCTAGATGAGCAACTTTTTTTACCTCATCTTTAGTTATTTTTGTCATATTCTAAACTTAATAATTCTTAAATCATAGTTTATTTAGAACATTTTTATTCATATATCCATTGAAATTAAAATAATTATAAAACTAATAGTTAAAAACATTTTTGATAATCAATTAATTAATAGCCTCAAGTATTTTTTTCAGCTAAAAATGAAATGAGATAAATATTTAAAAATAGAAAAAAATTCTTTTCCAAAAAATTTTTTTTATAGGCACGCTAAATTTGTTGCTCCTGACTTAATAGGCTGTTATCTCATAAAGAATAATAAAGACAAAGATCAAATTAAGGGAATTATTGTTGAAACTGAAGCTTATTCTCAGGAAGAAGAGGCTTGTCATGGTTACCGCAAAATCACTCAATCAAATCAATCATTATTTGGCAAACCTGGAACGTTTTATATTTACAAATCTTACGGAATTCATCATTGTTTAAATATAGTAACTGATAAAGAAAATTTTGCGAGTGGTGTATTAATCAGATCAGTTTTTATCCCTGAAAAGAATGAGAGAATAGCTTCTGGACCTGGTCTAGTTACTAAGACATTCGGTATAGATATATCATTTAACTCACTTGAAGTTTTTAATAATAATTTATGGATCTCTCAAAGGGACTCAATTCTGGCGAAAAAAGATTTTGTTCAAACTACGAGAATTGGCATATCCAAGGCAAAAAATATAAAATGGCGTTGGTATCTCAAAAATAGTAGAAGTGTAAGTAAAAGGGTAAAAGGTGACAGAACACCTAAATTCGAATAATCATTTATCTTTGTAAGCGCAATGCAAATTTGGTCCCATAAACATATCCACTCACTAGCTAATTTTTCGATTGAAGATTACCAATCAGTATTTGAATTGGCTAATAGATTTGATGCACTAAAGAATGCAGGAACAAAAAAGATACCAGCCTTACAAGGTACTTTGGTAACTTCTTTGTTTTTTGAGCCTAGTACAAGAACAAAAAATAGCTTTGAACTTGCTGCAAAGAGACTTTCGGCAGATGTACAAACCTTTGCTCCATCCTCTAGTTCTTTAACTAAAGGGGAAACAATTATTGATACAGCAATAACTTATTCTGCTATGGGTGCAGATACATTAGTTATTAGACATGCTTCAAGTTATATAACTTTTGAGATCGCAAAAAAACTTGACGCATTAAATTCTAAGACTTCGATTCTTAACGCGGGAGATGGATTACATAGTCACCCCAGTCAAGGATTACTGGACATTTATACATTAATAAAATTCTTTTCCAAAAATTCACTGAGACCAGAGGTTTTAAATTCAAAAAAAATCTTAATCATTGGTGATGTTAATCATTCTCGGGTTGCAAGGTCAAATCTTTGGGCTTTGACTGCATTTGGTGCGGATATAATCTTATGTGGTCCAAAAACTTTAATACCTGATGAATTTAATAATTTTTTTAAAACTCCTGCTCCAAATCAAATAAAAGATCCCATTAAATCAAGAGGGTCCATAACAATTTCTAGATCACTAGAAGAATCAATAACGAAGGCAGATGCAATTATTGTTTTAAGACTGCAGAAAGAAAGAATGAAGGAGAATTTACTAAGCAGCATTAATTCATATAGTTTGGATTATTGCTTAAACGCAGAAAGATTATCTTTAAACAGTAAAGAAATTCCTATTCTTCATCCTGGACCCATCAATAGAGGTATTGAAATCAGCAGTGAACTAGTAGATGAATATCCTAATTGCTTAATCAATAATCAAGTTGCAAATGGAATTCCAATAAGAATGGCTTTACTTTATTTGTTACAGAAACACAACAAGTAAATTTAAAGTAACTTAAGACTTTCAGTAAAAAAGCCATAAAATAACCCTAACCTCAATGAATCTAACAAAAGCACTAGAAATTTCTTTTTTTTCTCAAATCGAAAATTTCTTCTAAGACCTATACAAACTTCAATAAAAACTACAGATAAGAATGCTGCTACTGGATCCATAAGTTCAACTACGGCACTTACCATCCCAAGAGAACTTCCTAAAAAATAAGCAATTAAAATGGTTATTAAGGATATTGAAAATTTTCGCCAAGGATTGTCAGCCCAAATGCTTAAAGTTTGAATATTATCTACAATCTTTAGTTGAAAATTTGTCTTTTGAGGTCTTAAAACCATTTCACTTTCAACTAAGCTGCTTCATTGTTTGTTTGAATTTTAGTATTCCCTTCAACTAATTCAAGTAAAGCCTCGAACTGAGCAATAAGTCCTCTTAGTTCACCTGGTTCAGGGAAGAGGTCATCTTCTTTTATTCCTAGATGCATTTCTCTTAATTCTTGCCTCAAATAGCGTAAGTGACTAATGACTTGCTCTCTCTTGTTTTGTGACATGATTTGAAATTAGACGTTGATTCTTTAAGAAATAATATTTTTAAAAAGAATAGTTTGCATATTTATGACTGAGAATGAAGATAAAATTGTTAATAACACTTTGAGAAAGTAATACCTTGTAAAAAGTTTTAATATTTTTGAAAATTTGTAATTAACTCTATATTCAAATTTAAATAATTACTCATGGCATTATTATTAAATTATGTTGGCTTAATTAAATATGAGATTTATCGCTAAAAATAAAATAAGTAAGGAAATAGTAATTTTATTTAACAAAGGAATCGCCCGAGAGCCAGTAGAAATGCTAATTGATGTTAACCAAGCAAAATCATTTGATAGTTTTAAAAGCTGGCAGCCAGTATGGGCTCTTGAAATCAACAGACCTGAGTTAATATCTGATTATATCCTTTTTTGTGATAAGGAACCTATTAATGGAAATTAATAATACTGTCTCAAAAACAAAAATTCTTTTACTAATAACAGGTAGTATTGCATCTGTAAGAATTCCATTATTAGTAAGCCAATTAGCCAAAGGTAGTTATGAAATAAAATGCGTTTTATCTAAAAATGCAGAAAAATTTTTAAAGCCGCTTTCTCTATCAATCTTAAGTAGAAACCATTGCATTCTTGATGATGATCAATGGTCAAATATTCAATCAAAACCTCTTCACATAGAACTATGCAATTGGGCTGATATTGTAATCATTGCACCTTTAACAGCGACAACATTATCAAAATGGGTAACCGGAAATGCAGATGGATTAATTCCAAGCATTTTAATGGCAAATATTAAGCCAATTATTGTTGCACCAGCAATGAACACACAAATGTGGCTAAATAAAGTTGTACAAAAAAATTTTGAGGATGTACAGAATTACGAAAATGTTTTATCTTTGCAACCAAGTGAAGGCCACTTAGCATGTGATGCGATTGGCATCGGTAAGATACCTCCTAATGATCTAATTGAATTGGCTATTGAATTTATAATTGCACATAATCAAAATCCTTATCGCAAAGATTTACTTAATAAAGAGATTTTAATAACTGGAGGTTGCACCTCAGAAAAAATTGATGCTGCAAGAAATATAACTAACAAAAGTTCAGGAGCTATGGGTTTACTTCTTTCTCAAGTTGCAAGATTCAGAGGAGCTCAAGTGAAATATATCCATGGTCCTCTGAAAATCGATAAAGATCTTTCTGATGGAATAAAAAGATATGAAATTGAAAATAGTATGGATCTAATGAGGGTAATTAAGAATGAAATTCAAAATTCTGATTATTTTTTCATGAATGCGGCTGTATCTGATTTTAGGATAAATTCTAATACCTCAGCTAAAATACCAAAAAACAAAATTAATGATCATTTAAATAAAAATTTTGAGCTGGTACCAGATATTTTAAAAACAATTAGTAAATCCAAAAAAGATAATCAAGTTTTTGTAGGTTTCTGTGCTTTTACAGGACCTTTTGAAGAAGCAAAAGAAACAATTAAAGAAAAAATTATTCATAAAGGTTGTGATTATCTCTTCGCGAATCCAATTGATCTTGAAGGACAGGGATTTGGGTCTTTAGCGCAAAATGAAGGTTGGCTATTCGATACAAAGAGTATGGTGCACCATATTAAAAAAACATCAAAAATTGATTTAGCGAATAAATTAATAACTAAAGTTCTTTCTTCTAACAAATAAAAACAATCTTTAAATTTGTATTTTTTTGTAATCTTAAGCATTAAAAAATAATGTGATAGCTTACAATAATTGCAGTTTTTAAAAATTTAAAAAGCTACGGGTTGTTTCGAGGAATTTAAAGTGCTTACTTTTATGGTCCTTTCCCTTGTAATATCCGTACTGAACTATTTAGGTGACCCTTAATCATTCGTCACAGAACTTCACTGCTACTTTAATTATGAGAATTCGTTCTTTCTTAGCTTTTGTTATCTCAATTTGTATAACTTTTGCTTTCGTACCCGTTAAGACATATGCTTTTTCTGAAAGAGGAAATGCACAATTTACTGATGTTGTTAACACAGGTAAAGCTAATGATTGTCCTACATTAGACTCATCTCTCGTTGGATCAATTTCCTTAGGTAATGGAGATAGCCTTAAAGGAATTTGCATGCATCCAACTGAAGTTTATGTAAAAGTGCCGGGAACCAAAAGAAAAGCAGCAGAATTTGTCTCTACAAAAATAATTAGTCCTAGAAATAACACCACAGTGACAGAAGTTTATGGAGACATAAACTCAGGAACTTTCACTGAGAAAGGGGGTATTGATTTTCAACTTATTACTGTTTTAACTCCGGGTGGATTAGAGGTACCATTTGCATTCTCAGCAAAAGATCTTACAGCTGATTTACCCTCTTCTATTGAGCCAGGAACTGAAGTTAATGGTTCAACATTTACGCCTAACTACAGAACTGGTGATTTTTTAGACCCGAAAGCAAGAGCTAAAAATACTGGTGTCGAATATGCCCAAGGTTTAGTAGCATTGGGAGGTGATGATGAAGAACTTGCCAAAGAAAATATTAAGGTTGATGTAAATGGAACTGGAGTTATCACTCTCTCGATCAATAATGTAGATTCTGATACAGATGAATTTGCTGGTACTTTTGAAGCCATCCAACCTTCAGATACAGATATGGGTTCGAAAGAGCCACTTGACGTAAAAATAATTGGAGAACTATACGGAAGAAAGGCATAAATTTTATTTAAGAAAAAAAAAGGGGTTAAACCCCCTTTTTTTTTTTAATTTTCTTTAAAACTTTAAAAATGGAATTACAAAAAAACACAAAAATAGACCCTAATGGACTTATACCACCCTATGGAGGGGAACTGAAAAATTTAATTATCAAAGATAAAAAACTTATACATGAACTCATCTCTAAAGTTAACTATGAGTTTGAATGCAGCGATAGAAATGCATGTGATGTAGAGCTTTTAATGGTTGGTGCTTTTTCTCCATTAGAGGGTTTTATGGATGAAAGCAACTACGAATCGGTAATCAAAAATAATAGAGATATGAGAGGCTTACTTTTTGGTTTGCCGATTGTATTTGATTCCCATAACGAAAAAGTAAAAACTGGAGATACAATCTTGCTTACGTATAAAAAACAAAAAATAGCAGTTTTAGAGGTTAATTCTAAATGGGAGCCTGACAAATCATTGGAGGCTGAACTTTGTTATGGAACTAATTCTTTAGATCACCCTGCTGTCAATATGATTTTTAATGAGCGAGGAAGATTTTATATTGGAGGAAAAATTTACGGTTTCGAACTTCCAATTAGAGAGTTTCCATGCAAAACCCCTGAAGAAGTAAGAGCTACACTTCCGTCAAATTATGATGTAGTTGCATTTCAATGCAGAAATCCAATTCATAGAGCACATTATGAATTATTTTCTAATGCTTTACATTCAAATAATGTCTCTAATAATGCAGTTGTATTGGTACATCCAACTTGTGGCCCCACACAACAAGATGATATTCCTGGTAAAGTTCGATATTTGACATATAAAAAATTGGAAGAGGAAATATCTGATGAGAAAATAAAATGGGCATTTTTACCTTATTCAATGCATATGGCAGGGCCTAGAGAAGCTCTTCAACATATGATTATTAGAAGGAATTATGGCTGCACACATTTTATAATTGGTAGAGATATGGCTGGTTGTAAGTCCTCATCAACTGGCGAAGACTTTTATGGTCCTTATGAAGCCCAGAATTTTGCAAATAAATGTGCATCCGAATTAATGATGCAAACTGTTCCTTCAAAAAATTTAGTATATACAAGGGAAAAAGGCTATATTACAGCTGAAGAAGCAAAGAAATTTAACTATCAAATAATGAAACTCAGTGGGACAGAATTTAGAAAAAAATTGAGAAATGGGGAACCAATTCCCGAATGGTTTGCCTTTAAAAGTGTAGTAGATGTTCTAAGAAGGTCTTAATATTGTTTTATTATTAGTATTATAGATTTATTGAACATTTTTTATCGTGAATAAACGTTGGAGAAACGTAGGACTTTATGTCCTAGCTGTAATTACTATCATTTTCATAGGGACTTCTGCTTTTGATAAACCTAATACTGATAATGCTACAAAAACCCTAAGGTATAGTGATTTTATAGAGGCTGTTCAAGATAAAGAAATTAGCAGAGTCTTGATTTCTCCAGATAACGCAACTGCTCAAGTTGTAGAAAATGATGGAAGTAGATCTGAAGTTAATTTAGCTCCTGACAAAGATTTATTAAAAATCCTAACCGAAAATAATGTTGATATAGCTGTTACTCCTACAAAGTTATCTAACCCATGGCAACAGGCTGTGAGTAGTCTAATCTTCCCAGTACTTTTGATTGGAGGATTATTTTTTCTCTTCAGAAGATCTCAAAGCGGAAACGCAGGTGGTGGTAACCCTGCCATGAGTTTTGGAAAGAGTAAAGCCAGACTTCAAATGGAACCATCCACACAAGTTACTTTTTCAGATGTTGCTGGTGTAGAAGGTGCAAAATTAGAATTAACTGAAGTTGTAGATTTTCTTAAGAGTCCCGATAGATTCACTGCAGTCGGAGCAAAAATTCCAAAAGGTGTTCTCCTAGTTGGTCCTCCTGGTACAGGAAAAACCTTATTAGCCAAAGCAGTAGCTGGAGAAGCAGGTGTTCCTTTTTTCTCTATATCTGGCTCAGAATTTGTAGAAATGTTTGTTGGTGTTGGAGCTAGCAGAGTTAGAGATCTTTTTGAACAAGCCAAAAAGAATGCTCCTTGTATTGTTTTTATCGACGAAATTGATGCAGTTGGAAGACAAAGAGGTGCTGGTATGGGTGGAGGAAATGATGAAAGAGAACAAACTCTAAACCAACTTCTCACCGAAATGGACGGTTTCGAAGGAAATTCTGGAATAATTATTGTTGCCGCTACTAATAGACCTGATGTATTAGATTCAGCTTTATTGCGTCCAGGAAGATTTGATAGACAGGTAACAGTAGATAGACCAGATTATGCTGGAAGATTACAAATATTAAATGTTCATGCTAAAGATAAAACCCTTTCAAAAGATGTTGATTTAGATAAAGTTGCAAGAAGAACTCCAGGATTTACAGGGGCAGATTTAGCAAATCTACTTAATGAAGCAGCAATACTTGCAGCTAGAAAAGACCTTGATAAAGTAAGCAATGATGAAGTGGGTGATGCAATTGAAAGAGTTATGGCTGGACCAGAAAAGAAAGATAGAGTAATTAGTGATAAGAAAAAAGAATTAGTTGCTTATCATGAAGCTGGTCACGCAATTGTAGGAGCATTAATGCCTGATTATGACCCTGTAGCAAAAGTTTCAATAATTCCTAGAGGGCAAGCTGGGGGTCTAACCTTTTTTACTCCAAGTGAAGAAAGATTAGAATCAGGTCTATACTCGCGTTCTTATCTTCAAAATCAAATGGCTGTAGCCCTTGGTGGAAGAGTCGCTGAAGAAATAGTATATGGAGAAGAAGAAGTAACAACTGGAGCATCAAACGATTTACAACAAGTTGCTAATGTAGCAAGACAAATGATCACTAAATTTGGGATGAGTGAGAAAATAGGTCCAGTCGCATTAGGCCAATCTCAAGGTGGAATGTTTCTTGGAAGAGATATGAGTTCTACAAGAGATTTTTCAGAAGATACAGCTGCAACAATTGATGAAGAAGTTGCAGAGCTTGTTGACATAGCCTACAAGAGAGCTACAAAAGTTTTAACAGACAATAGAGCTGTCTTAGATGAAATGGCTCAAATGCTTATTGAAAGAGAAACGATAGATACTGAAGATATACAAGATTTACTTAACCGATCAGAAGCTAAAGTTGCAAACTATATTTAGTTTTAAAACATTAAATTTTTAATGAATTATAAAGAAGATTCTTTTTCTGAGATATTGAAAAAAGAATACTTCTTTTTACTTATAAAGCCTGAAGATAATATTTACTCAAATACCCTTATAAGAAATTCATTTTTTTGTGAATTAGAAAGCTTAATAAAATTAGGATTAAAGAATATTGAAATAAGTTATTCTAACAATGAAAAATGGTTAGATTTTGTATCAGATATCAAAATTAAATATCCAAAAATTAATTTAGGCTCTGCCTCCATAGTTGATAAGCGTTCAATAGAAGATTCTTTAAAAATTGGATTAAATTTTTCTATGATGAAATTTTGGGACAAAGATCTTTTCAGTTATGCGAAGTCAAAAAATTATTTGTTAATTCCTGGGATTAAAAATTTAAAAGATCTTGAAGAAGCAATAAAGTTAAATTGCAACATTATCAAAATTTATCCAATAAAAAGTAAAGATAATTCAATTAATATACTCAACTATAAAAATATTGATTTCATTGCTGCTGGAGGCCTATCAATCAATGATTTGAAAACTTATAAATCTTTAGGATATAAAGCAATCGTAATTGGAGATAAAGGTATCAAAAATAAAAAATTTGATCCAAAAATATACGAATGGCTCAAAAATCATAAAATTAAGGATAAATATAATTTATTGAACAAAACTAAAAATTTTTGATTAAACCGCATTGCGCATGATTAAGAAGCAAGTGATCAGCAAGTACTAAAGCTACCATTGCATCAACCATGGGAACTGCTCTTGGTAGAACACACGGATCATGTCTGCCTCTCGCCTTCATCAATACTTCTTTCCCCTCAGTGTTTACTGTTTTTTGTTCTTTCCCAATGGTTGCTGTAGGTTTAAAAGCAATCTTCATCTCAATATTTTCTCCATTACTTATTCCTCCCTGTATACCTCCTGAATTATTAGATATTGTTCTTAACTTA
The DNA here is from genome assembly GCF_902626525.1 of uncultured Prochlorococcus sp. Classification (GTDB taxonomy): domain Bacteria; phylum Cyanobacteriota; class Cyanobacteriia; order PCC-6307; family Cyanobiaceae; genus Prochlorococcus_A. Next base: position 60,346 of record NZ_CACOFR010000002.1, on the reverse strand, counting down.
CTAATATCATCTGACTTAATGAATGAATCATTGTGTTCACTCCCTTTTAAATAAGTTCCAGCAAAACCCGAACCTATTTCAAAACCTTTCGTAGCAGGTAAAGACATCAATGCCTTCGCTAAATCAGCCTCTAATTTATCAAAAACAGGCATTCCTAAACCAGAAGGTACATTTTTTACAAGACATTCAATAACACCTCCACAAGAGTCTCCTTGTCGCTTTAATTCCTTAATTCTCTTAATCATTTCAGCTGCAACCTTTTCATCAGGACATCGAACAATATTGGAATCTATTTTTGTTAGAGATATCTTTTCTTTATTTATATCAGAATCAATATCATGTATACGCTTTACCCAAGATAATATTTCAGTGTTACAAAAATTCTTTAATAATTGTTTTGCTATAGCACCAGCTGCCACTCTACCAATTGTTTCTCTTGCAGAGGCTCTTCCTCCACCAGAAACCGCCTGAATTCCATATTTAAGATGATAGGTACCATCCGCATGTGATGGTCTAAATATTTGTTCCAAATTATTATAGTCTCCAGGTCTTTGGTCCTTATTTCTAACCAACATCGCTATTGGAGTTCCAAGTGTTACACCTTCCTTTATTCCACTTAGTATTTCAATTTTATCTTCTTCCTTTCTGGGTGTCGTAATATCGCTTTGTCCAGGTCTGCGACGATCTAATTCATTTTGTACTATATTTACATTTATTTTTAACTTCGGAGGACATCCATCAAGGATAACTCCTACTGCACCGCCATGCGATTCTCCAAAAGTACTTACACGAAAAATTTTTCCAAAACTACTACTCATAGAAATATCAAATGTTTTGTCTATATATAAACATTATATGAAACCAATTGAAAATTTAACAAAAAAAAACCCCCAAAAGGGGGCTTGTAAAATTAAGAACTTTAAGCTTAACCGATAGCTGGAGCTGAAAGAGCTACTGTTGTAGACTCAGCTGCTGCTAGATCAAGTGGGAAGTTGTGAGCGTTACGCTCGTGCATTACTTCCATACCTAGGTTTGCTCTGTTAAGAACGTCACCCCATGTAGGAACAATCTTACCGTTTGCATCAACAACTGATTGGTTGAAGTTGAAACCGTTAAGGTTGAATGCCATTGTGCAGATACCCATTGAAGTTAACCATACACAAACAACTGGGAATACAGCTAAGAAGAAGTGAAGACTTCTGCTGTTATTAAAACTTGCATATTGGAAGATCAAACGACCGAAGTAGCCATGAGCTGCAACGATGTTATATGTTTCTTCTTCTTGTCCGAACTTGTAACCATAGTTCTGAGATTCTGTCTCAGTTGTTTCTCTGATTAGAGATGAAGTAACAAGTGAACCGTGCATAGCTGAGAATAAAGATCCTCCGAACATACCAGCAACACCAGCCATATGGAATGGGTGCATAAGAATGTTGTGCTCTGCTTGGAAAACGAACATGAAGTTGAATGTTCCAGAGATACCTAAAGGCATTCCGTCAGAGAATGAACCTTGACCGAATGGATATACAAGGAATACTGCGAAAGCAGCTGAAACTGGTGCAGAGTATGCAACACAGATCCAAGGACGCATACCTAAACGGTATGAAAGTTCCCACTGTCTTCCCATGTATGCTGAGATACCAATTAGGAAATGGAAAATTACAAGCTGGTAAGGACCACCGTTGTATAACCACTCATCTACAGTTGCTGCTTCCCAAATTGGGTAGAAGTGTAGACCAATAGCGTTAGATGAAGGAACAACTGCACCTGAGATGATGTTGTTTCCATATAGGAATGAACCAGCAACTGGCTCTCTAATTCCGTCGATGTCTACTGGTGGTGCTGCGATGAATGCAACGATGAAGCAAGCCGCTGCTGCAAGTAGGCATGGGATCATTAAGACGCCGAACCAACCAACATAAATTCTATTGTTAGTTGATGTTACCCACTCACAAAACTGTGGCCAACCTTTTAACAGCGAAGAACGCTGCTGCTGAATAGTTGTCATGAGTTCGTAAAATATGTCTCTAAAGTGAGACGTGTAAATAAAAACGGAATAAATCCGCTGAGAAGATTTTAAACCAAAATCGTTAAAAATGTGTATTTAATTTTTTTGAAAGTAAATTTATTTTTTGAAAATATGAGAATATAACCTCGATGTCTTAATATTTTCTTTGTTATTGAGGATTTAACTTGGTAATAATTGAATGGCTTTTGAACGGCAAAAGATCTAAAGAGATAGTTTCCCTAAGAGAAGCAAAGCATAGGAGACTGCAATTAGAGGCTTTTGGAGCAATTGTTTATTGGAGCGAAAGAATTTAGATTTTCACATCTAGAAAGTTTGCAAAAAATTTAAAAAAGAAAATATTAAATATACTTATCTATTAAATAAATAATCCTTATTAAATATTCGCAGTTTATTGTTCTCATTTCTTAATTTAAAGACTTTCAAAATCTTGAACCCATTCATTTATGGAATTAATAACTTCTTTTTTTGTGTAACTCATCGCAATTTTTTTTTCTTTATAAGCAACTTCGCCAATAAAAACAGGCCACATCAGCTGACCTGCATAGTTATGAACTATTCCTTGGCTATCAAGAAATAATGGATCTCCATTTTTAATCATTTTCCAATCTTGGTTTATTCTTTCAGGATGAATTATGCCATCAATATCTCCTTTTTCATCCCTAGGGTAATCTATGCTCCCTTGATGGACGTGAACAATCAATTCCCTTGGAAGTTCTATTAAATTTTTTTTCAATTTATCTATCTCTTCTCTTAATGAGCCAATAATTATTAAAAATCTATCTATTATTTTTGGGTCGTAAAAATTTTGTGCTACAGCTCCTATTTCAATAACTAAACCACATGGCCAAGCTTCTACAAGAAACCCTGCTTGGTCTTTATCTTTCTCGTGTAAATAGATTGGTAATCCAAATTTATTCTGCAGTAATGCAGCTAAACAAAAATCCTTATATCTCCTCCCATACATAACAATACTCGTTCCCATATTTGCAGTCGTAGTATGTAAATCGATGGCAATTTGACAGGGTTGAGGGCCATTTATTCCAAATTGATCAACTAAAAAATTGGCTCTATTAATTTCATAAACATTTTTATTGTGTTGATGATAATTATCACTTCCTTTGAAAGATCTATTTAAATCTACATCTATATATCTGCAACCTTTTTTATAGGCAATAGGATTGCCTAAGATGTATTGATATTCAATCCCTTTTTTAAAATTATTCTCCTCTCTGTTAAATTGCTTAACAGCCCAAATAGGATTGATTTCATTCCCATGTGTGCCTGAAACGATAAGTATTCTATGAACTGTCATTTTTTCTTTAAAAATAAATTTTATGCAAAATAAATACCTAATTAAAGCCTCCAAGAAATTTTGGTTTTGGTATTGGACGCAATTAATGAATGGTTTCGCACCATCAGATCTACAAGGTAATTATAAGAGGCCTCAAGGAATAAGATTTAATAATGAATACGATATTAGTAATGAAAAGGGAGAAATTTGCTTATTGGTAGGGAATTCTTGTCCTTGGTGCCAAAGAACTTTACTCGTCCATAAAATAAAACATTTATCTAAAGAAGTTAAAGTCGTTTTTTTAAAAGCAGATTTTGAACATGGCGAATGGATATTCAATAAAAAACTTAAGGGATGTATTAGATTGGCTGACCTTTATAAAAAAGCCAATAAAAAAATAATATTCAGAGCGACTTTGCCTCTTTTAATTAGTTTAGTAAAAGATGAGATAAATATCTTATCTAATGAGAGTTCTCAAATAATAAGATTACTGAATTCAATAAGAAGTGAATCGAATAATCAGATATTAAATATCCAAAACTGTAATAAAAAGTTTTTAAGTTTAATACATAACAACATAAATGATGGCGTATACAAGTGCGGATTCGCTAGAAATCAATCATCGTATGAAAAAGCAAGTAAAAATCTTTTCTCAGCTTTAAATGAGGTTGAAAATAAAATGATTCAAAATCAAGGGGATTGGATATTTGGAGAAGAGTTAACTTACGCAGATATTTACCTTTTCCCAACACTTATAAGGTGGGAATTAATATATAGCAAAATTTTTAAATGTACCAAACAAGAATTGTCAGATTTCAAGAAAATTATTGAATGGAGATTAAAATTTTTTAAAATATCTAATATAGATAAGACTTGTTACGACAATGAATGGAAAAAAGATTACTACAAAGCTTTATTCCCTTTAAACCCAAATCAAATAATCCCAGTTTTACCATCACTTAAGGAAATAATGAATTTAGATTCTAAAAAAATATAAAAAACAATTTCGATAAAAAATAAATAAATGATGTTGTAATGAACACTAATTTTTTTATAGATAATGCAAATTCATTAGAAATTAACTATGTTATGTATGTCTACTAAAGTACGAAAAAAGCTTAAAATGAAATCCATTGACGAACACATCAAAAAGGATCAATCGGAAATCGAATCTGCCAAAGCAGAGGGCAATCTTCCGAAGGTCAGACATTTAACTGAAGAACTAAAAGAACTCGAAGAATACAAAGACCATCATCCAGAAGATAAACATGATCCAAATGCATTGGAATTATTCTGTGATGCCAACCCAGATGAACCAGAATGTCTAGTTTATGATGATTAACTATTTGCCATGAGCATATGAAAAAAGGGCTTCAATAGCCCTTTTTTTGTTTCTTAAATTCCTTAATAATCTCTATTAAAGTCGGAAGGACTACCTGTTAGAGAGCATACTACCGATTCCTCATTTTTCATTTCCTTCACTTCTACAATTGGTCTTCCCATTTTCTTCAGAACCTCAATATCTTGGATAGTTTGACATCTGGCTATTATTTTTCCTTTTTGATCAAAGCAATTGTAGAAATTCATATTTGATTAAATGAAGTACCTTATTTATGTCTAATTTTAATTATTAAATCAAGTATGTTAATTAATGAAATAGTTTTTAATTAAAGTTATATCCTTTTCCAAACTTCAGAAAGCAGTGAAGATAAACCTTTTTTTAAAGATGAAGAAATAACTAAAACTTTTTTTTGGGTTAAAACTTCTAACTTTTTTGTGATTATTTTCAAATAATCTTTATCTATAAGTTCTATTTTATTTAATACTATAATTCTTTCCTTATCTATCAAACCTTTCCCATAATTTTTTAATTCCCGCTCAATTATTTCAAAATCACTAATAGGATTTTCTGCAATTGAGTCAATTAAATGTATAAGTATTTTCGTTCTTTGTATGTGCCTTAAAAAATCATGTCCTAAACCTACTCCATTAGATGCTCCGGATATTAATCCAGGTATATCAGCAAAAAGACAGCCATTCCCATCTGCCTTTCTAACTACGCCTAAGTTAGGTATTAAAGTTGTGAAAGGATAGTTAGCTATTTTTGGGCTAGCAGATGATAAAACGGAAATTAAAGTACTTTTACCAGCATTTGGAAGACCAATAATCCCTACTTCTGCAATAAGTTTTAGTTCTAATTGAACCTCCCATATCTCACCCTCTTTACCTTCTGTGAATGATTCTGGAGCTCTATTTTGATTACTTAAATAGTAAGCATTACCATGTCCACCTCTTCCTCCAATGGCAATAATTAACCTCTGTTTATCTTTAGTTAAGTCCCCTAAAATAATACCGGTTTTAATATCCCTTATTTCTGTACCGCAGGGGACTTTAAGGATTGTATCCTCACCTGAAGCACCTGATCTCTTATTAGGACCTCCTTTGCATCCATCTTCAGCAATTATTTCACGTTTGAATTTGAAATCTAATAATGTTTGAAGATTATTATCAGCCATCAAAATTATTGAACCCCCTCTACCACCATTTCCCCCGGAAGGTCCTCCGGCAGGAACAAATTTTTCTCTTCTAAATGAAACTATTCCACTTCCACCTTTTCCAGCTTTAAGAATAATGTTTGCTTGGTCAATAAATTGCACTTAAATACACTTATTTGAATTGTTTTCTAGGTACTTTAAATTTTATTTTATCCACGCAATACTGCAACCAGGTCCACCCTCGTTGTTAGCAGCATCTTCAATCTTATCAACATAATTTAAACCTGATAACCAATTTCTTAGTCCTTTTTTTAATTTCCCTGTTCCAATTCCATGAACAATCCATAGCGGTCCATGAAATTTTCTAATTTTCTCCTCAATAATCATTTCGGCTTCGTGAACTCTTAGCCCTCTTACATCAATTGTATTTTTACTCGTTCTAATTTTAGAAAAAGAAAAATCTTCTCTTTTAGAATTGATCTCAATTTTTGAACTTTTGAAAGTAGGTTTTTCTCCATTAATACCTTCAAAATCATTTACAGATAATGTGCTTCTGAATGAACCACATTTAACTTCGTAAAAACCACCTTTTTTATCTAAATCTATAATTTGTCCAGTACTATTAAGACTTTTAATTTTTACAAAATCGCCTACTTGAGGATTCCACGATATTGACTTTTCAAATTTTTTTTGAGTTAAATGTTCCTTCTCAATTTCCTTTAATCTTTTTCCAATAATTCTAGTGTCTTCTCCATTAACATCTTTATCTCTTAATTTTTTAATCAAATCTATTACCTCTTTTTTAGCAGATACAATATATTTTGATAATTTAGCCCTTTCAATTTCCTGGATTTTTTCAGCATTTATTTTTTGATATTCGTAATTTCTCTTCAGTTCATCGTGTAATATTTCAGTCCTTGCAATCAGTTCTGCAGCCGCTTCTGCAGAATTTTGTTGTTTAATCCTCTCTTCCTCAAGTCCTTTAATAATACTGTTAATATTATCAACTTCTTTTGGCTTTAGATAATTTGCAGCTTCATTGAGTATGTTTTCATCAAGACCAATTCTTTTTGAGATTGACAAAGCATTACTTCGCCCAGGAATTCCCCAGTTGAGTATATATTTCGGCTTAAAAGAATCCTCATCAAAGGCAACTGATACATTTTCGAATCTGGAATCTTTATATTTTAATGCCTTAATATCTCCATAATGTGTAGTTGCTAAAGTTATATCAGATTTATTTGCAAATTCTTTTAATAAAGCCATCGCAAGAGCACTACCTTCAAGAGGATCCGTACCAGATCCAATCTCATCTAACAAAACAACTGATAATCCTTTCCTATTATCAAGTGAATCTAAAATCTTTTTTATGCGGGATATATGCCCACTGAAAGTAGATAAATTTTCTTCTAATGATTGATTATCTCCTATATCCACATAAATGTTTGGACAAAAAGGGATAATAGGATTATTGGTTGAGGGTATCAATAATCCTGCTCTAGCCATAAGTAATGACAAACCCAAACCTTTTAAAGCTGCTGTTTTACCTCCAGTATTTGGACCTGTAATAGCTACAACCTTGATATTTCTATTTATATGAAAATCAACAGCCACTGGGGGAGGAGCTCCTTTTTTCTTATGTTCCCAAATCAATAACGGATGAGAAAAACCAATTAAGGAAATAATGGGATTTTTCTCAAGAGTAGGAATTTTGCCACCAATCCATTTCGAATATCTTGAACGCGTTAATGCATTTTCTAATCTTAATAAAATCTCAGACATTTCAATGAGACTAATTGAATTATCACTTATAATTTGGGACCATTTCTGAAGTAACTTAAATTCTTCTGCTATAACCCTAGCCTCTAAAGAAGCAATTTTATTGCCTTTAGCTACTACACTATCAGGTTCAAAATATACTGTATTGCCTGAAGATGAAGAATCATGAATTATGCCTTTAAATTTATCTAAATGATTTATTTTTACTGCAACAACTGGTCTACCATATCGATCTCCAATAATATTATCTTGCAAATAAGGTAAATTCTTATGAATAAATTTATCAACTAATATTTTTCTTTCCAGTTTCTTAGATAATAATTCTTTTCTGAGAATAAATAATTCACCACTTGCATCATCTGAAATCATTCCATTGGATTCGATACCATTTTTAAAAATATTTTCGATATTTGTATGGTCAATTAAATTTTTTATAAATGATGAAATACAAGGCCTCTGTTCAAAATCTAATAAGATTTTCTTTAAATTTCTAGCCACAGCAATAGTTTTTGCTATTTCTAACAAATCACGAGATAAAATTACACCTCCCTTCGAGCAAATTTCAATATTTCTACTTATGTCAAAAACACCTGAAAGACTAATTGATGTATCTAAATTATTTTCCAGCTCAGTTATTTCTACGGTTTCATTCAAAAGTCTCTTGGCAACTTCGTATTCAGCGGGGATTTCAAACCTTAAAATTGCTCTTTTACCCATTTCTGTAGAAGCAAATGAGGATAAATGCATTTTTAATGAATCCCACTCCAAAAGGCTTATGGATTCATCTTCTAAATTATTTTCTGAATATATTATTTTAGAATGACTTTTCTCTTGCATACAAAAGAATCAAACATTTGATTGAATCCCTTCTGGAGGAACATAAAGCATCTCAAGCCAGTTTCCTTCTGTATCTTTCATATAAAAAGATGCTGTTCCATCTCTATGTTCATGCAAAGGACCAACCTTTACACCAGAATTTTTTAGATCATTTTGAATATTTACTACTTGTTTTTTATTTTCGAAATGAAACGCGAAATGTGGTCCGGCAGCTTTATAGCTAGGTCCTAATAGTGCGAGTCCATCCTTACCTTTACCAGCTTCTAAATAAGACCAATCTTTATCATCCCAAACCAAATTCATCCCTAATTTAATATAAAAAGATTTAGCCCTTTCGAGATTTTCCACTCTAAGTGCAATGTGACCAATCCTATTTACTCCTTGTGAAAACTTCAAAACAAAGCAATGAATCTAATATTAATCTAAGAATAAACTAAATTTTTGTTAATAATGAGTTTTTAAGTATCCTGCAACCATTGAGATGCATCACAAGCATGATAAGTAAGTATTAACTTTGCTCCTGCTCTTTTAAAACTAAGTAAGGTTTCCAAAACAATATCTTTTTCATTAATCCAGTTCTTCATAGCAGCAGACTTAACCATAGAATACTCCCCACTAACGTTATATGCGGCTATGGGTTTATTTGAAAAAGTGCTTAGTCTATAAACAATATCCAAATATGAAATACCTGGTTTAACCATCAAAATATCAGCTCCTTCATACTGATCCAATGCAGATTCAATTAAAGACTCTTTCGAATTGGCAGGATCCATTTGATATGTAGACTTATTTTTTGGAATTATTTTTTTACTATTCTCTCTTGGAGCAGAATCTAATGCTGTTCTAAATGGGCCATAATAAGCAGATGAATATTTTGCTGTATAACTAATAATTCCTACATCACAAAATCCTTGACTATCGAGAGCAGTTCTGATAGCACTAACTCTCCCATCCATCATGTCACTAGGACCAATAAAGTCTGCTCCAGCTTTAGCTTGTGTGAGAGCTTGTTTTTTTAAAATTTCGATTGTTTCATCATTCAATATTTTTCCAGTTTCATCAACTAATCCATCATGTCCATCACACGAGTAAGGGTCCAAAGCTACATCTGTCATTATTGCCATTTCTGGAATCTCTTTTTTTAATATCCGAATAGCTTTAGGTATCAAACCCTCTTCATTAAAACATTCTGCTCCATCTTCAGTCTTTAAGCTATCTTTTATTTTTGGGAAAAGAACAATACACCTTATCCCCAATTCCCATGCTCTAGTAACTTCCTTTATTAAGCCATTCATATCCCATCTAAAAGTTCCTGGCATTGCCGAAATTTCCTCTTTAAAATCTTTACTATGAATAAATAGTGGATATATAAAGTCCGCAGCCTTAAGATGGTTTTCTCTAACCATCTCTCGTATTGCATCAGTCTTTCTTAATCTTCTTGGGCGGATAATCGAATTCATTTGAATATAATTTTAATTTAAAAAATATTTATATAATACGATAATCGCTTACCTCTGATATAAATCAATCTACACCACCTTTTCTTCAGGAAAATTAACTTAATTACTTGCATGGAGAATGAAAAAGTTACAAAAATATTTTTGACAACCTTAATTTTTTACAAATTTACGACATAAAGATATAAAATCTTTAGTTAATGAATTAATTTTTAGGAGAGTACTTTTGAAAATAATTAATGGATTTCATCTAAAAAATGTAAGAGGCGATATTCTTGGAGGTATCACTGCCGCAGTGGTGGCATTACCTCTAGCCCTTGCTTTTGGCAATGCTGCGTTAGGGCCTGGCGGAGCAATTTATGGACTATATGGAGCAGTTGTAGTAGGTTTTTTAGCAGCATTATTCGGCGGAACGCCTGCTCAAGTTAGTGGCCCTACTGGTCCCATGAGTGTAACTGTGGCTGGTGTAGTAGCAGGTTTAGCAGCAGTTGGAGTTCCAAGAGATCTTTCCGCAGGGCAAATTTTACCTTTAGTAATGGCAGCAGTAGTAATTGGGGGATTACTACAAATATTATTCGGAATTCTAAAACTTGGTAAATATATAACTCTAGTCCCATATTCTGTTGTTTCCGGATTTATGTCTGGCATTGGAGTAATAATCATTGCACTTCAGATTGGGCCATTATTAGGGATTAGCACTCGTGGTGGAGTAGTTGAATCTTTATCTACTGTATTTTCAAATTTCCAACCAAACGGTGCTGCAATTGGAGTTGCAATTATGACACTAGGTATAGTATTTTTAACCCCTAGAAAAATAAGTCAATGGGTTCCTTCTCCTCTTTTGGCCCTATTGATAGTAACTCCAATATCATTATTTTTTGGAGATGTAGCACTTGATAGAATTGGAGAAATTCCAAAAGGAGTCCCATCGTTAAACTTCCCAAGTTTTAACCAATATTTCCCAATTATTTTTAAGGCAGGATTAGTCCTCGCCGTACTTGGCGCAATTGACTCTTTACTTACTTCTTTAGTAGCAGACAATATCTCTCAAACAAAACATAATTCTGATAGGGAACTTATTGGTCAAGGGATAGGAAATGCTGTTGCAGGCCTATTTTCAGGTTTACCTGGAGCGGGAGCAACAATGAGAACCGTTATAAATGTCAAATCTGGAGGCTCGACTCCTATCTCAGGTATGGTTCACTCATTAGTATTGTTTATAGTTTTAGTTGGTGCAGGACCTTTAGCTGAGCAAATCCCAACTGCGTTGCTTGCAGGAATTCTTATAAAAGTAGGTCTGGATATTATTGATTGGGGATTCTTGAGAAGGGCTCATAAATTATCTTTAAAAACCTCAGTAGTAATGTACGGCGTACTTCTTATGACTGTTTTTTGGGATTTAATTTGGGCAGTTTTAGTAGGTGTATTTATAGCAAATATGCTCACTATCGATTCAATAACCGAAACTCAACTTGAGGGTATGGATGAGGATAATCCTTTATCAGAAGATAATCAAGCTAAAAATGCATTACCTGCTGATGAAAAAGCACTACTAGATAGATGTGCAGGAGAAGTAATGCTATTTAGACTTAAAGGACCACTTAGTTTTGGAGCAGCCAAAGGCATATCTGAAAGAATGATGCTTGTAAGAAACTACAAAATTTTAATATTAGATATTACTGATGTACCAAGACTTGGAGTAACTGCCACTCTCGCAATTGAGGATATGATGCAAGAAGCAAAAAATAACTCTAGAAAAGCATTTGTTGCTGGAGCAAATGAAAAAGTAAAGGATAGATTAGCTAAGTTTGGAGTTGAAGGAATCATTGAAACGAGGAAAGAAGCCCTAGAAACTGCTTTAAATGAACTAGCCTAATAATCTATGGAAATAAATCCAATTCTGCAAAATGTATTAGCTCCGCCAGTTCTTTTCTTCTTAATTGGAGCAATATCAGTACTTTTTAAATCTGATTTGGAAATACCAGCTCCATTACCTAAACTGTTTTCCTTATATCTGCTGTTGGCTATTGGTTTTAAAGGAGGAATAGAGATACAGAAAAGTGGTTTTACTGATCAGGTTTTACCAACTTTAAGTGCTGCGATAATAATGTCTCTTTTAATCCCTCTAATTGGATTTTTAATTTTAAGATTTAAATTTGACGTTTTTAATTCGGCAGCAATTGCAGCAGCTTATGGTTCAATTAGCGCCGTTACATTTATTTCTGCAGAGAGTTTTTTAGAAAGCCAAAAAATTGCTTTCGATGGTTTTATGGTCGGTGCTTTAGCTTTGATGGAGTCTCCTGCAATAATAGTAGGATTATTACTTGTAAAATTCGCAGCTCCCAAAAATAGACCAAAATCTAGGAAAATGCATCTCAGAGCAATATTACATGAATCTCTTTTGAATGGATCAGTGTATTTATTACTTTCAAGCCTTATTGTAGGATTTCTCACTGCTTCAAGTAATCCCTCTGGAATTACAAAAATGGAGCCATTTACTGGACAATTATTTTATGGAGCAGAATGCTTCTTCTTATTAGATATGGGAATTGTTGCTGCTCAAAGATTGCCAAGACTTAAAAATGCAGGTTCATTTCTAATTGGATTTGCAATCTTAATGCCTTTGTTTAACGCATTAATAGGTGTTTTCGTTGCAAGATTTTTATCTTTGGCACCTGGCAATGCGCTTTTATTTGTGGTTTTATGTGCTAGCGCCTCGTATTTAGCAGTTCCTGCTGCTATGAGGATGACAGTACCAGAAGCAAAATCTAGTTATTATATTTCAACAACACTAGGTCTTACTTTTCCATTCAATATAGTTCTTGGCATTCCAATTTATATGAGTTTAGTAAATACCATTATCCCAATTTATCCTTTATAAAAATGAAAAGATTAGACCTAATTTTTAGTGAAAGAGAGCTAGATGCAATCATTAAAACATTAGAAAAAGCTAATGTTCCAGGATATACAGTTATGAAACACGCCACAGGAAGAGGTCCTGAAAGAGTTGTTACTGAAGATATGGAATTTACAGGATTAGGATCAAATGCTCACGTAATTGTTTTTTGTGAACAAGAATTAATAGATAAAATGCGGGATAATATTAGAGATGATTTAAGCTATTACGGAGGAGTTGCTTATATTTCTGAAGCAACACCCCTTTAAAAGTTTACAAGGAGAGATAATATTTAGTTTCTAAGAGTGAATCCAATCAACTCTTATATTTTTTCTACTATTTAAATATCTATCAATTGACATTGCTGCTATACATCCATCAGAAGCTGCTACAACTGCTTGCTTAAATGGTGTATTCCTTATATCACCAATAGCCCATACTCCATCTGAATTTGTAGACATAAAATCATCTACAACAACTCCTCCATCATCTTTTAAAGCGATCTGATCCCCTAAAAAATCAGTAATTGGCTTTGAACCACTCATATAAACAAAAACACCATCTAAATTTAAATTGATAGGATTTTCCTCTTGCTTATTTTTTACAATAACACCATTTACACCCATATCATCGCCTAAAATTTCCAATAATCTTGTTCTGCTCCAATGTTTTATATTTGAATTATCCATCAATTCCATAGCTTCTTCATTATCTGATTTAGGATCACTTGATGTAATCCAATGTACCGTTGATGCAAATTTAGTAAGAACAGATGCTTCTTCAATTGCCTCCTTATTAGCTCCAACAACGGCAACTTCTCTGTTTTTATAAAAAGCTCCATCACAAGTAGCACAATAACTTACTCCTTTGCCAAGAAAATCCGCCTCTCCTTTAAATGATGCAGGCCTACCCATGGCTCCACTTGCAAGAACAAGTGCTTTAGCCTTGAAGGTGCCCTCGGGTGTATAAACCATTTTCCATTCTCCACTAGCGTCTATGCCAAACACTTGTGCTCTTCTATAGTCGGTACCGTATTGAACAGCCTGTTCTCTCATAAGAGTAAGTAATTTTTCACCACTTATATCAACTGGAACACCGGGATAATTAGCTATCTGATGAGTTATTGCTAAGGCACCAACAGATGGATTTTTATCTAAAATTACAGTCTTTAAGTTTGAACGAGATGTATAAAGTGCGCAAGTACATCCTGCTGGACCTCCTCCGATAATAACTACATCTGACTCAATGATTTCCAATTTAATAAAACTCCTTTTGGTAGTTAACTAGATGAGTTTTTGGTTAGAAGATATCTTAAATGTTAATACCTAACCTGTATATAGATATAAGTTAAAAGAAAAAAAAGAAAAAAGCACAATAAAGAAACAAACTTACATAGGAAAAATAAAAAAATTAATTATCAAAATGATCATTTACGTGAAATGTTTCGTATTGATCTATCATTGAATCATGTAAGATTACTTAATTTCAATAGAAACTCTATATTTTTCATGAGCAACTCTGATTATCTTTTAAAAGCTACTATTAAAAAAGTAACTGAAAAATTAAACGAGATCTTGGTTGAAAAAATTGAAGAAGCAACAAATATTGCTCAAGTTGCTCCAGAAATTCTCAAAAAAGAATTTGACAACTTGAGAGAATCCATAATTGAAGAAGCCTCAAGAATGGAGGAAGCAGAAAATATTCAAGAAAATGAACCCACAAATACTTATCAAAATGCCAAAATAAAAACAGCTCTAAATGAAATTGAAAATATCAATAAGCAAATTGATCTATTTAATGAAACAATCAATAAGCAAATTAAATGAGTTATCAAATTCTTCATTTTCGTTTAAAAAAATTGAAGAGGAGCTTTCTTATTTGGATAACTTTGATTTCGCTTTTGATAAATTTGTGGCTAGATAATATTAGATTTACAGTTTTCCAAACAAAGAAAAATAAAAAAAGTAAAGTCCAAATTAAACGAGCTAAGTGGTTTACTAATCGATTAATTAAGCTTGGTTCTGCATTTATAAAAATTGGACAATTATTATCTGCGAGACCTGATTTAATTCCTAATACGTGGATACAGGAATTATCTAAATTACAGGATCAAGTCCCTAATTTTTCATTTGAGCAAGTTGAAGATACTATAAAAAAAGCGCTTGGATCAAAGTTTAATGAAATAGATCAAATAATATGTGATCCGGTTGGATCAGCATCACTAGCTCAGGTTCATAGGGCGACTTTAAAAGATGGTAATAAGGTAGTATTTAAAGTGCAAAGACCCAATTTAAAAGAATTATTTATTATCGATTTGGGAATCATGCAGCAAATTGCGGGATTGTTGCAAAAGAATAAGAATTGGAGTCGAGGTAGAAACTGGGTTGAGATTGCTAAAGAGTGCAGGAAAGTTCTGATGAAGGAACTTGATTTTAACAGTGAAGCACAATACGCAGCAAGATTTAGACAGCAATTTCTTGATGATAAAAATGTTGAAGTTCCTGAAGTAATTTGGGATATGAGTAGTGAAAAAGTGCTTTGTTTGAGTTATCTAGAGGGAACAAAAATAAGCGACTTAGAAAAATTACAATCCCAAGAAATTGATTTACCAAAAATCGCAGAAATTGGTGCAATCAGCTATTTAAAACAATTAGTGAATTTCGGTTTCTTTCACGCAGATCCTCATCCAGGGAATCTAGCAGTTTCAAATACAGGCAAATTAATTTTTTATGATTTTGGAATGATGGGTAATATATCAAATAATCTTCAGACAAGATTAGGAGCAATGGTTAAGGCTGCAGCTTTAAGAGACGCCTCATCACTTGTAAGTCAATTACAACAAGCTGGCTTAATTGCAAAAGATATTGATGTCGGACCAGTCAGAAGATTAGTCAGATTAATGCTTAAAGAAGCCTTAACTCCCCCATTTAGTCCAAATATAATAGAAAAATTATCTGGAGATTTATACGAACTTGTTTATGAAACACCATTTCAACTGCCGGTGGATCTAATATTTGTAATGAGAGCTTTATCAACTTTTGAAGGAGTTGGCAGAATGCTTGACCCAGGGTTTAACCTTGTATCAGTTACCAAGCCTTATTTAATAGAACTTATGACTTCTAATAATCAAACTCCTAACGATTTAATTAACCAATTTGGAAGGCAAGTAGGTGAACTAGGATCCAAAGCCGTGGGGATTCCTAAAAGAATAGATGAAAGTTTAGAAAGATTAGAGCAAGGCGATTTACAATTACAAATAAGAATGGGAGAGTCTGATAGACAATTCAAAAAAATGTTTACTGCTCAAAAAACATTAGGCCATTCAATTCTAATAGGAAGCTTATCAATTGCATCTGCTTTACTTGTAACTAATAAACAAAATAATTTTGCTTTGTTACCTCTACTTTTTGCACTACCAATTAGTATTGATTGGATAAAATGCCAACTTAGCATGAGTAAAGGGTCACGTTTAGAAAAAATGAAGCGCTAAAAAACTATATATTTTTGGGACCTAAACCTAAATCCCCAGCAAATCTTGCTTGACTTCCTAATTCCTCTTCAATTTTCAAAAGCCTATTATATTTTGCAATCCTTTCACTTCTACTCAAAGAGCCTGTCTTGATCTGACCAGATCTTGTAGCTACAGATAAATCAGCAATAGTTGTATCTTCAGTTTCACCGCTTCTATGACTTATAACACTTGTAAAACCAGAGGTTTTAGCTAAATCAATAGCTTCCAAGGTTTCAGTTAATGTTCCAATTTGATTCACCTTGATCAGGATTGAATTAGCAGATTTTTCCACAATTCCTTTCCTTAACCTTTCTGTATTAGTAACGAATAAATCATCACCAACAAGCTGAACTTTATTTCCTAGTTCTTCATTTAATTCTGACCAACCCTCCCAATCATCTTCTGCTAAACCGTCCTCTATTGAAACTATTGGATAATTAGAAACTAATCTTGAGAGATATGTAATCATTTCAGAACTTTTTAAACTTTTACCTTCATATTTATAAATGCCATTACTATAAAATTCAGTGCTAGCAACATCTAAAGCTAAAGATACTTGCTCACCAGGAGTAAATCCAGCTTTTTGAATTGCTTCTAATAATAAATCCCCTGCTTCTTCGCTCGATGATAAATTAGGTGCAAATCCTCCTTCATCGCCTACAGCAGTAGATAATCCTTTGTTATCAAGTAATGATTTTAATGAGTGAAAAATTTCAGTACCCATTCTTAATGATTCACTGAAATTTTGAACTCCATGTGGGACAAGCATAAACTCTTGAAAATCAAGACTATTAGGCGCATGAGCGCCACCATTTATTACATTCATCAATGGAACTGGAAGAAGATTAGATAATGGATCTCCAAGATATCTATAAAGGGGAATGTCTAAAGCATTTGCTGACGCCCTTGCAGTTGCAAGACTAACTGCAAGGATTGAATTTGCTCCAAGATTAGATTTATTAGGAGTGCCATCAATTTCAATCATTAAGTTATCTACCACGGTTTGTTCTAATGCTGACAATCCACATAATGCAGGCGAAATTGTTTCATGAATTTTATTAACAGCATTCAAAACCCCTTTGCCCATATATTTTGAACCGCCATCTCTTAATTCATGGGCTTCATGAGCACCAGTGCTGGCTCCACTAGGAACAATTGCGCTACCACTCGCTCCACATTCCAAAAATACTTCTGCCTCTACAGTTGGATTGCCTCTTGAATCAAGGACTTGCCTTGCTTCAATAGTATCGATAAGAAAATCAATAGTTTCTTTCACAATTTAATTATTACTATTTAAATCCTATTAATAGCTGAAGTATTTGGCTAATATCTGAAATATATATGTTAATTAAATATAATTTTTGATTTTAAAACAACTGAGTTATAAATTAAGACTTTCATGAATTACAATCTCAACATAACTCTTTAATAATCATATTTTTAAATTTCATCTTACAATTTGAAAATTAATTGATGATTATTAATGCAAATACTCTTTAGAATGCTTATTAATAATCAACTATATTTTTTATAGTTTATGAGAGAGACCCTTACATCCAGTCCTGAACTTTTTAGCGATATAAGCTGGAATCTTCTCCTTTTAGGGGAAGAAACAGCAAAAAAATGGGATCATAGCGAATTTAATATTGAGCACATAATTCATACATTGTTTTCATCAAGTGAATTCTTTGCTTTCATTGAAAAATTATCAATAGACCAGAATACCGTTTTAGATATAACAGAAGATTTTTTAGAAGAGACACCGACAAATGAATCAGAATTTTTTACTATAGGAGAAGATTTAGAAATTTTATTAGATAATGCAAATCAGATAAAAATTCAATGGGGATCTAGATTAATAGAAATCCCACATTTGCTTATTGCTCTTGGAAGAGATTTAAGGATTGGTAATTATGTTTTTCAAGAAGGCAATCTTTCAATGGAAAAATTAGAGGAAGAATTAAAGTTTTATCCAAATATTATTAATCAATCAAAAAACTCTGTTGATTATAAGAACGTAATTGACATCAATAATCAATCTAATTTTGAATCTAATAAGGAGATTTTAGCCAGAGAAGAACAATTAGAAAATAGTCTTATCCCATTACCCAAAAACAAACTTCAAATAAAACCCATAGAACAACTTGAAAAAAATGAAAATGCTCTCTTACTTTATGGAAAAGATTTAACAGAAACAGCCAAAAAAGGCTTACTGGATCCAGTTATAGGAAGAGAAAATGAGATCAATAATTTAATGAGGGTACTTTGCCGAAGAAATAAAAATAATCCTATACTTATTGGTAATCCTGGAGTAGGGAAAACTTCAATTGCAAAATTATTAGCACAGTTAATTGTAGAAAAAAAAGTTCCTGATTCATTAAAAGATTTTAAAATTATTTCACTTAACTTAGGAGCATTAGTTTCTGGGACAAAATTTAGAGGCCAACTAGAGGAACGATTAAGCTTAGTGCTTCAGGAATTAAGAGATCCATGTCAGGGAATGATTTTATTTATTGATGAAATCCACTCAATTTTGAGTTCTGATAGATCTACTGCTGATATAAGTAATATCTTCAAACCTTTACTAGCTGAGGGAGAACTTAGATGTATTGGTACAACAACACCTGAAAAATTTCGTGAAACTATTGAAAAAGATCAGGCATTGAATAATTGCTTTCAAAAGATAGCTGTCAATGAACCTTCAGTAGAATTAAGCTCAAAAATACTGAAAGGCATCAAAAAAAAATATGAATTACATCATGGTATAAGAATTTCAGAAGAAGCTGTTAATTATTCTGCAAAATTAGCTGACCGATATATCAGCGATAAATGTCTCCCAGATAAAGCAATAGATTTAATTGATGAAGCAGCTGCACAATTAAAAATCGAGTCTAATAAAAAGCCTCAAATGATTATCCAGCATGAAAATAAAATTAAATCAATTGATGAAAAACTAAGTATTCTACAACCTGAAAATATCGAAGAGAAGGAGAAACTATTAAATATTAGGCAAAAAACAGAGGAGAAAATGAATGTTCTTCTCAATAATTGGAATTATTTGCGAGAGGAAATGGAACAATTAATAATTTTGATGGAAGAAGAAGATAAGCTTACCAAAAAAATTAAGAATAAATCTAATTTTGAGATTACAAATGATCTGGATTCTTTAGAAAAGCTTGAAGAGGAGTTAATTGAAATAGAGAATGAAATACAAATAATTGAGGGGGACCTTAAAAAAATAAAGAAAAATAAAAATTTCCCATTTCAATATCAAGTTGAACCTGATGATATTGCTGATGTAATCTCAAAAATAACAGGAATTCCAATTTCCAAAGTAGTTTCAAACGAACGTAAAAAATTAGTTAATCTGGAAACAGAATTAAGTGAAAAAGTTATTGGACAAAGTAAGGCAATAGAAACTGTTGCTGCTGCAATTAGAAGGGCTCGAGTTGGTATGAAAAGTCCTAAAAGACCAATTGGGTCTTTTTTATTCATGGGCCCTACAGGTGTTGGTAAAACAGAATTAGCAAAATCTCTCGCATCAGCTTTATTTGATGAAGAAGAGGCACTATTAAGATTAGACATGAGTGAATACATGGAGAAAAATGCAGTAGCGAGACTATTGGGAGCTCCTCCTGGTTATGTTGGTTATGAAGAGGGCGGACAATTAACTGAAGCTGTAAGACGAAAACCTTATTCAGTAATACTTCTTGATGAGATAGAAAAAGCACATACAGAAGTTTTTAATATTCTTTTGCAAGTTTTAGATGAGGGAAGATTGACAGACTCTCAAGGAAGAACAGTAGATTTCAAAAATACAGTGATTATTATGACAAGTAACCTAGCTGGAAAAGTTATACTGGAGTATTGTCAAAAGATTTCTAAAAGTGAGGAGAATTTAGAAAAAGTTCAAGAAAATCTACAAAACTCTATTAGTAATGCATTATCTTCAATTTTTAGACCAGAATTTTTAAATAGAATTGATGAAGTAGTAAAGTTTGATCCTTTATCTATTGATGAACTTCAAAAAATAATTACTCTACAAACAGAAGATTTAAAAAACCTGCTTCTTGAACAAAAAATAAATATCGCTATAGACAAACAAGTTATCAATAAAATTGCAAAAGATTCTTACGAACCTGAATATGGTGCGAGGCCACTTAGTAGAGAACTTAGGAGACAGATAGAAAATCCTTTAGCTGTTAAATTGTTAGAGGATCACTTTAAAAACAAAAAAAATATCACAATTAAACTTAATCCTGCTAAAAAGGATGAGATTATCTTCAAACCTAGCTGAGGAGTAAATCGATAAGCTAAAATATATTTAAGGCTTAAATTTTAAAGCTTAATTCCAAAAAATCTTGTGACAAGTCCTACTACTAATAAAGAACCTCTTAAGAAAGATTCCCCTAAAATTCAAGATCCCCAAAAAAAGAATAATTTTTTAGGATCTACTTACGATGAACTTAAACTTGTCGTGTGGCCAAATAAACAACAACTTTTTAGCGAATCAGTAGCGGTTATAATAATGGTATCCTTTTCTGCAGCAGCAATCGCATCTGTAAGCAGATTCTATGGATGGGCAGCCTCCCAAATTTTTGGTTGAATTATCCCTGAATATCTATTTTTTAAAAGATCTTAATTAAGCTTCCAGAGAAAAAAATGAGTAATGAATTGACTACTAACCTTGCTTCTTCAAAAGCAAATACTAGCATCGCAAGATGGTATGCAGTACAAGTAGCATCAAGTTGTGAAAAAAAAGTAAAAGCGACTCTTGAGCAAAGATCAGTAACTTTGGGAGTTAACAATCGAATTATTGAAATTGAAATCCCCCAGACACCTGGAATTAAATTAAAAAAAGATGGAAGTAGACAAACTACCGAAGAAAAAGTTTTCCCAGGTTATGTTCTCGTAAGAATGATTTTGGATGAAGATACAATGATGGCTGTAAAAAGTACTCCAAACGTAATTAACTTTGTTGGTGCTGAAGACGGTAGAGGTAGTGGGAGATCAAGAGGTCATATCAAACCTCGACCGTTATCCAGACAAGAGGTTAATAGAATCTTTAAACGCGCATCAGAGAAAAAAGCTGTCATTAAGTTAGATATTGAAGAAAAAGATAGAATCATTGTAACTAGTGGTCCATTCAAGGATTTCCAAGGAGAAGTTATAGAGGTTTCTGGGGAAAGGAATAAATTAAAAGCTTTACTTTCAATATTTGGGCGCGAGACTCCTGTAGAATTAGAATTCTCCCAAATCAATAAACAAAACTAATTTCTAATTGTTCTTGTTTATCGAGTAAAATAATGATTTTCTACCCCAGCTTAAATTCTCAAATCTAATGGCAAAAAAAATTGTTGCAGTTATTAAGCTTGCGCTACAAGCAGGCAAAGCAAATCCTGCTCCCCCTGTAGGGCCAGCTTTAGGACAACATGGTGTTAATATCATGGCTTTTTGCAAAGAATACAATGCGAGGACACAAGATAAAGCAGGTTTTGTAATTCCAGTTGAGATTTCTGTTTTTGAAGATAGAAGCTTTACTTTTATTACAAAAACACCTCCTGCTTCTGTTTTAATCACAAAAGCAGCAGGTATAGAAAAAGGATCAGGTGAATCTTCAAAAGGCTCTGTTGGAAATATAAGTAAAGCTCAATTAGAAGAAATAGCCAAAACTAAACTTCCTGATCTAAACTGTTCTAGTGTTGAATCAGCAATGAAAGTAATTGAGGGTACAGCTCGTAATATGGGCGTCTCTATTACTGATTAAGTTCAATTCAAAATTACTCACTCACTTAGGGGAGGTTAATTTAAAACCGTTTGTACCCAAAATTACCATGAAAAAACTATCAAAAAGAATGACGGCTCTATCTAACAAGATAGAAGATCGTATTTACGCTCCACTTGAAGCTCTTAGTATTATCAAAGAGAATGCCAATGCTAAATTTGATGAAACTATCGAAGCGCATATACGTTTAGGTATTGATCCAAAATATACTGATCAACAATTAAGGACCACAGTAGCTTTACCACATGGCACTGGCCAAAGCATTAAAATCGCAGTTATTACAAGCGGAGAGAACGTATCTAAAGCCAAGTCTGCCGGTGCAGATTTATTTGGAGAAGAGGATCTTGTAGAAAGCATCAACAAAGGAAATATGGAATTTGATCTACTTATTGCAACGCCAGATATGATGCCAAAGGTTGCAAAATTAGGACGAGTTTTGGGACCAAGAGGTTTAATGCCTAATCCTAAAGCTGGAACAGTAACTAATGATATTGCAAATGCAATAAAAGAATTCAAAGCTGGTAAGCTCGAATTTAGAGCAGATAAAGCAGGTATTGTTCATGTCCGTTTTGGAAAAGCAAGTTTTACAAAAGAAGCGCTATTTGACAATTTAAAAACTTTACAAGAATCAATTGATAAAAATAAACCAAGCGGAGCTAAAGGAAAGTATTGGAAAAGTTTTTATGTAACTTCAACTATGGGACCTTCTGTTCAAGTAGATATAAATGCTGTCCAAGATTATCAACCTGAAGGTTAACCCTTTGTAGTATAATTTTAAATGCAATAATACGGCCAAAGAAAGTAGGTTCATTTAGTTATTCTAAATTTTAATTCCTACCGAGGATTCGTCTTAATTATTTCTTTTTGGATCTAATAAAAGCGGCCTCTTTTAAAAGGACTTTGCCGCATTTCCTGCTCTCCCTAAATTACGATCCAAAAAAACAACAATGGGCCGAACACTAGAGAATAAGCAACAAATCGTTACTGAGATTAAATCTCTTTTAAACGACTCGGAAATGGCTGTAGTTCTTGACTATAAAGGTTTAACTATCAAAGAGATGTCAGATTTGCGATCTAGATTGCAAACAACTAATGGCATTTGCAAAGTTACTAAAAATTCATTAATGCGTAAAGCTATTGATGGAGATAGTAATTGGAACGATCTTGAATCTTTACTGACCGGAACAAATGCTTTTGTCTTAATCAAAGAAGATGTTGGTGCTGCCGTAAAAGCTATCCAATCATTTCAAAAAGACACCAAAAAATCCGAAACCAAAGGCGCTTTATTTGAAGGCAGACTTCTTAGCGATTCTGAAATAAAAGAAATTGCAAGTCTTCCATCTAAAGAAGTATTGATGGCAAAAATTGCTGGCGCCCTAAATGGCGTTGCAACAAAAATTGCGATCTCTATCAATGAAGTGCCTTCTGGACTTGCTAGATCACTTAAACAACATTCTGAAAAATCAGAATCTTAAATTCAAAACCTTATTAACTTTTAAGAAAATGTCCGCAAAAACTGAAGAAATTCTTGAATCATTAAAATCTCTCTCACTATTAGAAGCATCTGAGCTTGTAAAGCAAATTGAAGAAGCTTTTGGTGTATCTGCTGCAGCTTCTGCAGGTGTAGTAATGGCAGCTCCAGGTGCAGCTGGTGCTGATGGAGATGGAGGCGCTGCTGAAGAAAAAACTGAATTTGATGTAGTTCTCGAAAGCTTCGATGCAGCTGCAAAAATCAAAGTCCTTAAGGTTGTAAGAAATGCAACTGGTTTAGGTCTTGGTGATGCAAAAGCACTTGTCGAATCTGCACCAAAAACAGTAAAAGAGGGAGTTGCTAAAGCAGACGCCGAATCTTTAAAGAAAGAGATTGAAGAAGCTGGCGGTAAAGTTACACTTAAGTAAGAGTAAATTTTTTCAAGCCGATAACTTTAATATCGGCTTCAAAATTATGAATAGTGATAGTATTGCGATAGAAGCCGCAACAGATGGAGCCTGCAGTGGTAATCCAGGTCCAGGTGGTTGGGGCGGTTTAATAATTTTTGACGATAACAGTGAATTAGAAATAGGTGGTTCCGAACAAAATACCACTAATAACAGAATGGAACTAACTGCTGCTATAAAAACTCTTGAAAAATTAAAAACTTATAAATTAAAAGAGAACTTTAAATTAAGAACTGATAGTAAATATGTTATTGAGGGTTATACCAAATGGATTATAAATTGGAAGAGAAATGGATGGAAAACAAGCTCTGGAAAATCAGTTCAAAATCTTGATTTATGGCAAAAAATTGATCAATTAAGAATTAATGGCCTAATCATGGAATATGTTAAAGGTCATAGTGGAGATAAACAAAATGATAGAGTTGACAAAATCGCCACTAATTACAGCAAAGGTATATCTTTAGTAAATAACTTAAAAGAAGCAGCATCCTCAGTAGATTTTCTTGAAAAAAATGCACCTGCAGAAATTAGGGAATTATTCTCAAGAAATGAATTAATTCAAAGATTTTCAGAAAAAAAATACTTATTAAGTTCCGAAGAACTAAGAAACTTATTGGGTGAAGAAAACGACTTAAAGATAAAAAAATATTTACTTTTTGAATGGCGCAATTGGAGATTGATTCCTAATAATAAAAAATATTGGATAATAGAAAAAAAAGAATCCTAATTTTTATGAATGAACAGAAGGGATTATTTAAAAATCTTTATAAAAACTTGATAACCCCTATTCTGAAAAAAGACACTGGGATAGATGCAGAATATTTAACTAACTTATCTCTTAGACTTCTATCATTCAGTTCAAGAAAACATAATTGGCCTGTAGTTTCATCAATACTAAAAAATCTAAATGAAGAATTTTCTTTAACTGATAAAAGGTTAAGTCAGAAAATATGTGGAATAAATTTTTGTAATCCAATTGGTTTAGCAGCGGGTTTCGACAAAAATGGAAACGCTGCAAATATATGGAAAGATTTTGGTTTTGGATTTGCTGAACTTGGTACAGTAACTAAATTTCCTCAAAATGGTAATCCCAAACCAAGGTTATTTAGATTAGCAGAAGAAGAAGCAGCATTAAATAGAATGGGTTTCAATAATAATGGCGCTGAAAATCTAGTTAAAAACTTTCTTGAACAAGGTATTAAGTTTAAAAAAAACAGGAAGAATATTTGTTTGGGAATAAATTTCGGGAAATCTAAAATTACTGGTTTATCTCAAGCAAAAGATGATTATTTAACTTCTTTAAAATTGTTAATTCCATATTGTGATTACGCTGCAATAAACGTGAGTTCTCCAAATACTGAAGGACTTAGAAAATTGCAAGATCCAATTCTTCTAAAAGAACTTCTTCAAGATATTAAAAATTTACCTCATTGTCCACCATTATTTGTGAAAATTGCACCAGATTTAAGCTTTAAAGATATTGAAGATATTTGTCAATTAATAATCGAAGAAAAAATCGATGGAATAATTGCCACTAACACCAGCATTGATAGATTAGGTCTTGAGAATCGAAAGATAAGACAAACTGGATTATTACTTTCTGAAGAGAATGGAGGATTAAGTGGAAGGCCTCTTCAAAAAAAAGCAAATCAAATTATTAAACATATTCATAATATTGATAAAAAGATTATTTTAATTGGCGTTGGCGGAATAGATAGTCCTGAGTCAGCTTGGGAAAGGATTTGCTCCGGAGCGTCACTAATTCAACTTTATACAGGATGGATATACAAAGGTCCACAATTAGTACCCGATATACTTAAAGGAATTATAAAGCAACTCAATAAGCATCAATTATCTAATATAAAAGATGCTATTGGATCAAATTTAAAATGGGTTGAATAAGATTAAAAGTGAATAATGAATAAATCGGAACCTAGTAATTTCTCAACAAAAACCATGCAATCATTAGATATAAGACATGGAGGAAATGTGTATGCAAATGCAAAAAAATTAAATTTATTACCGTCTGAAATCATTGACGCAAGTGCCTCACTAGTACCTTTTGAACCCCCTCAAATACTAATAAATTCATTAAATGCGGAAATAAAGAATCTTGGATTTAGATATTACCCTGAGAGAAACTTGAGTGATTTGAAAGAAATAATCGGTAAATTTCATGGTATAAATCCAGAAAATATACTTCCCGGAAATGGAGCTTCTGAGCTTATCACCTGGGCAGGTTATGAAGCATCCAAATTTGGAAAAAGTTGTATTCCTTCTCCAAGCTTTGTTGATTATGAAAGATCTTTAAATTGTTGGAATAGCAATTTCATACATTGCGAATTACCAAAAAACTGGAATAATATTTTTCCTCAATCATTTCCACTTCAACCTAAAGGTGATGTTATTTGGATAACAAATCCACATAACCCCACCGGCCAATTGTGGAGTAAAAATTCATTAGAGAAAATTATAAAAAAATATAAATTAGTTATCTGTGATGAGGCTTTTTTATCAATAACACCTAATGGAGATAAAGAATCTTTAATACCATTAACCAAAAAATATGAAAATTTATTAGTCTTGAGAAGCTTAACCAAAATATTCAATATTCCCGGTCTTAGATTAGGTTACGTTATTGGTTCATCGAAAAAACTTAAACAATGGGAAATCAATAGAGATCCTTGGCCATTAAATTCCTTTGCTATAAAAGCAGGAATGGAACTATTAAGTAATGAGAAATTTTATGAACAATGGATAAGGCAGATTCACAGTTGGATAAATATAGAAAGTGAGAGAGTATATAAACAATTATCAAAAATAGAAAACATTAAAGTTCATAACTCTTCAACTAACTTTTTTTTAATAGAAAGTAAAAGATCTTTATCCCCAAATATAAAATATCTAGAAAATAAAGGAATATTAATTAGAGAATGCACTTCCTTTAGATTTCTTGACGAAAAGTGGGCAAGAATAAGTTTGCAGAATAATACAAATAATAGTTTTTTATGTAAAGAAATTCAAAATTCCTTTAAAAAGTAATTAATTAATTTTTTAATCTCAATTTTTGATTTGATTTTATTATTATTTTCCATATTCTTCTTCATTAGATCAAGTATCTCATATTGATTTTTTCCTTTTTCTATTTTAAAAATTCTTTCTAGAGTTTCTTCAAAAACTTCTTTAGAAATTTTATTTTGATTTATTAAAACTGAGCCTCCATTCTCAGCAAGAATTATTGCATTTTTCTCTTGGTGATTATTTTTTGAATAAGGATATGGGATTAAAATTGAAGGTTTTTCAGTTTCTATTAGTTCATTTATTGTTCCTGCACCTGATCTTGATATTACAAGATCACAGTTTTGAATTAAAGCTGCGATTTCATTAGTAAATTTCTTTTGAACATAATTTTTTGAATTTTTTACATGAAAGGATTTTTGATTAAACTCTCCAATAATATGAACTATCCGAAACTTTTTTTTCATCAAAAATTCCAAAGATTCGTAAATCATTTTATTTATAGCTTTTGCACCTTGACTACCTCCCATAACAATCAATAAAGGCCCTTTTCCTATCGGGACCCATTCTGGCAAAAGATTAGATTTATAGAATTGCTCCCTTAAGGGAGTACCAGTGAAAATAGTTTTACAATTTTTTAGATAAGAATTTGTTTTCTTAAATCCTAAAAGAACATAGTTACATAAAAAACCAAAATATTTCGTAACCATTCCTGGTATTAAATTTGATTCATGAATAATGACAGGTATCCTAAGAAGTTTTGAAGCAACAATAGTAGGCGCTGATATATAACCTCCAGTCGTAAAAACTAAGTTAATTTTTTTTTCTTTTAAAATCCGAATTATTTGGAAAGTTGACATTAAAATTTCTATATATTGATAAAACAAAAAAATATTCTTTCTTGGTGTCTTTATATTCAAAGTCATCAAATTGTATTCTTTGGGAATTAAATTTGCATCAAGTCTTTGTTGTGCTCCCAACCAATGAATATTCCATTCATCTTCCACCTCTTTAGAAACTGCTAAAGCTGGAAAAATATGGCCTCCTGTACCACTAGCTGCAACTAATAAATTATTTTTTTTAGACATAAAAACTTAAATTAGTAGAATAAAAATGATACATAATAAATATGTTTAAATTAAATTTATTCAAAAATATAGGAGCACCTCTCTACTTACTTATTTATCTCATTTTTCCCTATTCAGCAATATCACAAACTTTAAAAGTTGACTTTATTAGCAATCTAGAAAACTCATTAAATGCTAGAGATTTAGAATTTATCAGAAAAAATTTTAGAACTAATGAAAAAGAAAAGATAACAAAACAATTTTCAAAGATTATTAATGATTTCCCGACCAGCAAATGGGTTATCAAAAGATTAAAGTCTAATTTACCTAATAAATATATCTTACGAATAAAAGTTTCAGGAGAAAAAATAGTTAACGGAGAGATACATATACTTGAATCTAATTTTGATTATTTATTTTCAATTGAAAATGGAAAAATAAACGAAGGGATTATCAAAAATTTATTTACAACAATAAGAAATGACTCTAATAAGATAGATATTAGTTTCAAAATTCCTGATAAAGTTCTTACTGGTTCAAAATACGATATCGATATTATCCTAAATAAACCTCTAGAAGAAGTCATTATTGCTGGAGCTATAAAACCTCATCAAGTTAATTCATTTTTTGAACAAGAAATATTATTGGAGCCATTAGCCTCAGGGGGAATCTTCAAAATGACTCGAGCCCCTTCGAAAAAAGGGACACAAATATGGTCAGGAATTATAGTTCATCCAAAAGGGATGATTACTTTCACAAAGAGTATTGATATTGTTGATGAAATATAGCCTAAGCATCATTTAAAGCAGCTACACCAGGTAAAGTTTTACCTTCTAAGAGTTCCAAACTAGCTCCACCTCCTGTAGATATATGAGACATTTTCTCAGCTAATCCTGCTTTCTCTACTGCGGCTACTGAATCTCCACCACCAATTATTGTACATACTTCAGAAAAAGCACTTAAGTCCGCAAGAGTAGTAGCTATTGAATTTGTACCTTCTGCAAATTTATCGAATTCGAAAACACCCATTGGGCCATTCCAAATTATTGTCTTACATTCTGCAAGAGCATTCTGAAAAACTTTGATAGATTCTGGACCAATATCTAGGCCCATCCAATTACCAGTAATTGCATCAATTTGAGATATTTTACTTTCGGCTTCGGGAGAAAATTCATTAGCTAAAACAACGTCAGTAGGTAATAATAATTCGACTCCTTTTGCTTTTGCTTTTGCTTCTAAATCTTTAGCAAGCTGAAGTTTATCTTCTTCTACAAGGCTCTTACCAACATCAAGACCTCGAGCTTTATAAAAAGTAAAAATCATGCCTCCACCAATCATAATTTTGTCGCACTTATCTAGTAAAGAATCAAGCACTCCTATTTTGCTACTAACCTTGGATCCTCCAACTATTGCTGCCAATGGACGCTTTGGTGCATCTATTGCTCCTTGTAAATATTTCAATTCTTTTTCTAAAAGAAATCCAGCTAATGATGGACTTAAATAATTAGTCACTCCCTGAGTTGAAGCATGAGCTCTATGAGCAGCACCAAAAGCATCATTCACATACATATCAGCATGTGATGCTAATTTTTTAGCAAAATCTAAGTCATTCTTTTCCTCCTCACCAAAAAAACGAACATTTTCAAGTAAAATAACATCTCCATTATTTAAGCTATTAGATTTTGCTAAAGCTTCATCTCCTATACAACTTTTAGTAAGATCAACATTTTTTTTTAATAGTTCACTTAATCTTGATGCTACAGGGGTTAACCTCATCTTTTCATTTATCTGACCCTTAGGTCTCCCAAAATGGGCAGCTAAGATTACTTTTGCAGAGTTATTAATAAGATAATCGATAGTTGGAATAGCTGCTCTAATTCGCGTATCATCAGTTATCTGGCCATCTTCATTTAATGGAACATTAAAATCTACTCTTACAAGAACTTTTTTACCTTCTAAATGTGTCTTATTAAGACTGGAAAGAGATAATTTTGACATTAAACAACCTTATTTTAACCTAAAGACCCTAACGTTAATTTGCGCTTATTGGGTTAAAAAGTAGTAACTGTTACCTATGCCTTAATAAATTTTAAAAATTAACTATTTTAATAATTTTTTAGTTATTTGATTTATAATAAAAACTATAAAGTAAATACTTTTGCAATTAATAAAAAACTAAAAGGAATACAAAAATTTTATTTAAATTATTGAAGTGGACATACCCAAAATTCAATGGTATCCAGGCCATATCGCTAAAGCAGAAAAGAAATTATCTGATGTTATCAATAAAGTAGATTTAGTTATTGAAGTTAGGGATGCGCGAATTCCATTATCAACAGGGCACCCACATTTAAACAAATGGATCAATAATAAAAAACATATACTTGTTATAAATAGATCCGACATGATATCCCATAATGCCATCACTAGTTGGAATAAATGGTTTAATGCTAAAGATCTATATCCGCATTGGTGTGATGCTAAACGAGGCATAGGTATTAAAGAAATTTGTAAATCAGCTAAAGAATCTAGGTCATCAATTGACGATAGAAGAATCTCTAGAGGGATGCGTATTAGGCCAATTAGAGCTCTTACTCTTGGTTTTCCAAATGTAGGAAAGTCAGCATTAATAAATAGAATTGCAAAGAAAAGGGTTGTTAATAGTGCCAGGAAAGCAGGAGTGACGCGCAATTTAAGATGGATTAAATTAGATAGTGGTATAGATCTGCTAGATGCTCCAGGTGTTATACCTCCTAATTTAGAAGATCAAAAATCTGCACTTAATCTTGCTCTATGTGACGATATTGGAGAAGCTGCTTATGAAATAGAGACTGTCGCAATCGGATTTATTAAGATTATATCTACTTTAAACAAAGATAAGAATGCGAATATCTCAGTAAAACAAATATCTAATAGATATGGAGTTGATATTACAAAAGGCTTTAAAAGTCCTTCTGATTGGATCGATGAAGCTGCTATAAAACATACCTCAGGCGATAAAAGAAGAATGTCTCATAAACTATTGGAAGATTATAGAAATCAAATGCTTGGTAAAATTTCCTTGGAAGTCCCACAATGGAATTAAATAATAAAAATTCTTTCGGAATTGGTGAGGGTGAACTTCTAGAAATTATTTATGAGCTACCTCTTCCTATGAGACTAGATAGATGGTTAGTAAGTAAAAGGCCAGAACAAAGTAGAGCAAGAATTCAACATTTTATCAATGCAGGTTTAGTACTTGTAAACTACAAGACTGCGAAAGCAAAGACTCCTTTAAAAAATGGAGACAATATTCAAATCTGGATGCCTCCTCCAGAACCACTTGTATATTTAAAACCTGAAAAAATGGACTTAAAAATCCTTTTTGAAGATGAACATATCATAGTAATAAATAAGCAATCAGGGCTAATTGTTCATCCAGCTCCAGGACACAAATCAGGAACTTTAGTCAATGGATTACTTTTTCACTGCAATGATCTACCTGGAATTAATGGGAAACTAAGACCAGGTATAGTACACAGATTAGATAAAGATACTACTGGATGTATGGTGGTAGCAAAAAGCCAAGAGGCATTAGTAAATCTTCAAAAACAAATAAAAGAAAAAATAGCTTCACGGGAATATATTGCAGTAATTCATGGAGCACCTAATTCTGAAGAAGGCCAAATAGTGGGGAATATTGGCAGAGATAAATTAAATAGATTGAAATATAAAGTAGTTGAAGAAAACTCAGGAAGGTATGCCTGCACTTATTGGAAATTAAAAGAAAGATTTGGCAATTACTCATTAATGAGTTTCAAATTAGATACGGGGCGAACGCATCAAATAAGAGTTCATTGCGCTCACATTAATCATCCTATTGTGGGTGATCCGTTATATGGTAGATGTAAAAAACTTCCATGTAAATTAGAGGGCCAAGCTTTACATGCTATTAAGCTTGGACTTATACATCCAAAAAATGGTAAAGAAATGATATTTGAAGCAGAATTACCATTAGATTTTCAAAAATTACTTAACGTTCTCAAAATTAAATAAGATTTAAAGAAGAATTTATAAGAGATTTTGTATACATGTTTTGAGTTTTAGAGAATATTGTAGAACTTTCTCCTTCATCAACTATCTTTCCATGATTCATTACTAGCAACCTATTACAAAATCTTTTAGCAATACCTAAATCATGAGTGATAAAGATAATGGTTAAATCCATTTTTTCTTGCAAGTCTCTAAGTAATTCAAGAATTTCTATTTTTACTGAAGCATCTAACATATTTACACTCTCATCACAAATCAAAATTTTTGGTTTCAACAATAGCGCTCTGGCCAATGAAATTCTTTGCAATTGTCCACCAGATAATTGGCTTGGATAAGAATTAAAAAATTCATTCGTTAATGGGAGATTTAAATTTCTCAACATAAATTTTATTTCCTTTTCAATTTTTCCTTTATTTGAAATTTTTTGAATAAAAAAAATATCTTCCAAAAGTTTTTTAATTGTCATTTTTGGATTCAAACTTGAAAAAGGATCTTGAAAAATAATTTGTATAAAATTATGTTTTGCATAAGATTTA
Organism: uncultured Prochlorococcus sp.; assembly: GCF_902626525.1. GTDB lineage: Bacteria > Cyanobacteriota > Cyanobacteriia > PCC-6307 > Cyanobiaceae > Prochlorococcus_A. The sequence continues at coordinate 27,675 of NZ_CACOFR010000002.1, read as the reverse complement.
TTTTTTTTCGAAAAATGATTTCTATCATAAATTTTTATGTCGCCACCTCTTACTTTAAGAAGTCCAATTAAAGCCCTACATAATGTACTTTTTCCACTTCCTGAAGAACCAACTATTCCAAGAGTCTCATTTTTATATAATTTGAAACTTACCTCATTTAAAGCCTTATTCCATTTATTAAGAAAAATTGAAGAATTTAATTTATACCAGTGTCTTAAATTATTAACTTCTAAGACGACTTCATTTAGAACATTGTTTTTAGTATTTGGTTTTAAAACTATATTTGAAGCATTTACTAACTTAATGCCAATATCTGACTTTGGTGATTGAAGAATATCTGATATATTTCCATTTTCAACAATTGAACCTTTATCAATTATTGCAATTTTCTTGCACCACTTTGCTGCAAGATTTATATCATGACTAATTAGAATTAGAGTAGTTTCAAATGTATTACATAAGTGAATAATTTCTTTCATAATTTCAAAACTTGTTATGGTATCAAGGCTTGTCGTAGGTTCATCAGCTATTAATAATTTAGGTTTTAAAGCAAGAGCCATTGCTATAGAAACTCTTTGTCTCATTCCACCACTAAATTGATGTGGAAAAGAATCAAGTATATTTTCTTCAATTCCAACTTTTTGAAAAACTTCTTTCACTAATTTTTTAATATGCAAAGATGATTTAGTTTGATCATGAGTTTTAAATAATTCATATAAATGATCCCCAACTTTCATTAGTGGATTAAGTTTTTTTATCGAATCTTGATAGATAAATCCAAAATTTTTTCTTCTAAATAATTGAGCTTCATTCTTATTTATTTTTCTAGGATCTGAACATGAAATTGATATATGGCCTTGAGAAAATGCTTGTTCAGGCAGCATATTTACTAATGTTTTTGCAAAAGTAGTCTTTCCACACCCCGAAGGACCAATTATAGCTAAATGATCCCCTCTATCTATTTCAAGATTAAAATTTTTGATTATAGGACTCTTCTTTAAACTATATTGAACAGTAAGGTTTTTAACTGTAAGAATTTTTTCTTTTTTTATTTCCATGTTTTTATAGCAAATTTTTCTAGTCCTAAATAAAATAAATTTAAAGCAATATAAAATGTCTGAGGCAGCTGCAAATTCAAAAGAACAAAAAGAAATTGAAGTTTCCAAAACTATTTTGCCCGAAAATGAAAAATATGAAAGTGAATCTTTGAATTATGAGATAAAAATCCCCGATTGGCTTTTTAAAGATATTAATAATTTCGAAAAATCAAATGGCATCAATGATGAAAATCAAAACCTTATTGTAAAGGCCTTTAAACTTGCTTATAAAGCACATTCAGGACAACTTCGTGCTAGTGGTGAACCTTATATTATTCACCCAGTGGCTGTTGCAAATCTTCTCAAAGAAATAGGAGCTAGTTCATCTGTTATAGCTGCAGGACTTTTACATGATGTTGTTGAAGATACGGGCATTGGTTTATCGGAAATAGAAGCAAATTTTGGATTAGAAGTAAAAATACTTGTGGAGGGTGTAACAAAATTAGGTGGAATTCACTTTAATAACAGAACTGAAGCGCAAGCTGAAAATCTTAGAAAAATGTTTATGGCTATGGCTAGTGATATCAGAGTTGTTTTAGTAAAACTGGCAGATCGACTTCATAATATGAGAACAATTGAATGGCTCAACGATGAGAGAAAACAAAGAATAGCAAGAGAAACAAGAGAGATTTATGCACCTTTAGCTAATCGATTAGGTATAAATAGATTTAAATGGGAATTAGAGGATTTAGCGTTTAAATTTCTAGAGCCTAAAGAATATCAAGATCTAAAAGATCAAATCTCTGTTAAAAGGAGTGATAGAGAAAAAAGATTAAAATTAACGCTAAATCTTATGAAAGAAAACTTATTCTCAGCAGGTTTAAAAAACTTTGAAATAACTGGAAGACCAAAACATCTTTATGGCATCTGGAGCAAAATGGAAAGACAGCAAAAACAATTTCATGAGATTTATGATGTTGCTGCTCTAAGAATTATCGTTGACAATTCAGATAGTTGTTATAGAGCTTTAGCGGTTGTACATGATACTTTCAAACCAATTCCAGGCAGATTTAAAGACTATATAGGATTACCAAAACCCAATGGATATCAGTCCTTACATACTTCAGTTATTGGAAGACATCGACCTATTGAAGTTCAAATTAGAACTACTTCGATGCATCAAATTGCGGAATATGGAATTGCTGCACATTGGCAATATAAAGAGGGTGGTTCTCCTGCAAAAAGCAATGCTGAGAGATTTAATTGGCTAAGACAACTAGTAGAATGGCAACAAGAAGGTAATGAAGGTGATCATAACGATTATTTGGCTTCAATTAAAGAAGATTTATTTGATGAAGAAGTATTTGTAATCACTCCTAAAGGAGATGTTGTTGGTTTAAGAAAAGGATCTACCGGAATAGATTTCGCTTACAGAATTCATTCTGAAGTTGGAAATCACTGTAATGGAATAAGAATTAATGAAAAGCTTTCTCCACTATCTACATCACTACAAAATGGGGACTTCATAGAAATTCTGACAAATAATAATGCCACTCCAAGTTTGGATTGGCTGAACTTTGTAGTCACGCCAACTGCTAAAAATAGAATTCGTCAGTGGTACAAGAAAAGCCACCGAGATGAAACAATTAAAAGAGGTAGAGAATTACTCGAAAAAGAAGTAGGTAAAAATGGTTTTGAAACATTGCTTTCTAGTGATGCTATGAAAAAAGTTGCAAATCGATGCAATTTAAAAAATACAGAAGATCTTTTGGCATCTCTTGGTTTTGGGGGTTTAACTTTACATCAAGTATTAAACAGAATAAGAGAAGAAATAAAATTACAGACGGAAGATATAAAAAATGATTCAAATTCTGAAATAGCAAAATCTTTTAAAAGTAATAGTAATTTACCCAGTAATAAACCTCATACAACGACTAAATCACCAATTTCTGGGATAGAAGGTCTTGATTACAGAATAGGTAAATGCTGTACCCCACTTCCAGGCGAAGATATAGTCGGAACTGTATCGCTTGGTAACCATGGGATAACTATACATAGGTCAGATTGTGAAAATATCATGCCAATTCCAATAGAGAGAAGATTACCTGTTGGATGGAATCAAGATAATAAAACTCGTGATAATAAATTTCCAATTCAGCTTAGAATAGAAGTGATTGATAGGGTTGGTGTTCTTAAAGATATTCTTATGCGTTTATCTGATAAAGGTATAAACGTTAGCGATGCCAATGTTAAAACTGCGTATGGCAAACCAGCTATTATCAATCTCTGCGTAGGTCTAGAGAGTTATAATCAACTTAACAAAACAATTGACCAAATTAAATCAATGGCAGATGTTTTAGATATTGCAAGAGTTGGACAAAGTTAATTTTAAAAATCAGACAAATTTATCTTTTAATTTTTATCTTGTAGATAAAGAAAACAACACTCCCACAAATCAAAGCTAATAACAAACCAACAAAAGATGAACCTAATAATAGCTTAAGTGAAAAAATTCTACCTTGTTTCCATAATTCATCAATAACAAAACTTTTTTGAGTATCGTTATTAGAATAAGTGTTTAAAAAAATCGAACCAACTTTGTAGTTGAAATAATAAAGTGGAATATAAGTAAAGGGGTTGCTTATCCAAGTACCAATTGCGGCTAGAACAATATTTCCCTTAGCTAGTTTCGCAAGAAATACTCCTATTAAAGTCTGAAATCCAAAAAAAGGAAAGCAACCACTAAATACACCTATAGCTAAACCTTTAGCATTAAAAAAAGGACTCCCATTCTGATACTTAAATAATGATAGAATTCTTTTAAAGCTAATATCTCTTTTGGATCTCATTCAGAAAGAAAAATTCAAAAATTAAATTCTTGATAATCTTACTTAATTATCTATAACAAAGCGAGAGATGGATTCAATAGTTACTGCAGAAGATACAATAGCAGCAATTGCTTCAGCCATAAGTATAGGTAAAGGAGGAGTTGCGATAATAAGAGTATCAGGGAAAGACTCAATAAATTCTTGCAAAAAGATTGTTTCAACTAAATCTAAATATGCATGGGAATCACATAGAGTTTTTCATGGTTTTATTAAAGAAAATAAGCAAAATAAATTGATAGATGAAGTTTTAATTTTAGTAATGAAATCACCAAATAGCTTTACTGGAGAAGATATTGTTGAACTACATTGTCATGGAGGAATTATTTTAGTAAATAAAGTTCTTAAACTATTATTATCTAGTAATTCTAGAGTTAGAATTGCAAATCCAGGAGAGTTTAGTCAAAGAGCTTTTCTCAATGGGAAAATAGATCTTACTCAAGCCGAGTCAATTAATCAATTAATTAATGCAAGCAATATTAGATCAGCAGAGTTAGCTTTTAGCGGGGTTCGAGGAGAAATAAAGAAAAGAATTGATGGTATAAAAAATGACCTTATAAATGAACTTTGCGAGATAGAAGCGAGAGTTGACTTTGAAGAAGACTTTACAGATTTTGATTACACCAAATATCTAAAAAACATAAAAAAAATAAAAGAGAAAGTAGAGTTACTCATAGAAAACGCGAAAAGAAATTCATACATTCATAATGGAATAACCATTGCGCTTATAGGCAAAACAAATGTCGGTAAAAGTTCATTACTAAATTTACTTGCAAAAAAAGAGAAGGCAATCGTCACTAATATTCCTGGAACAACTAGAGATGTTATTGAAGTGAATTTAACTATTAATGAAATTTCCATGAAAATAATTGATACTGCTGGCATAAGAGAAACTAATGAAGAAATTGAAATTATTGGTATTAAAAAAAGTTTTGGGAAAATTAAAGAAGCAGATTTTATAATTTATATTTATAGTCTTGAAGATGGATTTGATAAAGAAGACGAAAAAATAATAAAAGAAATACCTAAAGAAAAATTAATTACTATTTTGGGAAATAAAAAAGATTTAATTGATCCTACAAATATTAATCCAGATGCGTTAAAAAACACAATTCTTATGAGTATTAAAAATTGTGATGGTGAAAGATTATTAATCGACACAATTATAAAAAAATGCGGATTAAAACAATTAGAAAATATCAATATAATTTTAAACGAAAGACATCTAATGAATTTGTCTGCTTGCCTATCTAATTTAAATGATACTGATCAAATAATTAAAAATAGATTACCATTTGATTTATTATCAATCGAAATTAGAGATGCTATTCAAAACTTATCTAAAATAACTGGTCAAGAATTAACAGAGCAACTTCTAGATAATATTTTTTCGAAGTTTTGTATTGGTAAATAAATTTGAGTAAAATTACATAGTGATATATAGTTAATTCTCTAACTTCAGTTTGATTTTTATTTTTTAATTATTTTTTAGTTTAGTGGATTTAAATACTCCGATAATAAGTAACATCATTGATAATTGGATCAATGAAGATATAGGAAGGGGAGATTTAACAAGTTCCTCTCTTACACATGAGAATGGTAATGCATATTGGATTGCAAAAGAAGAGGGTGTATTTTGTGGTGTTGATATTATTAAAGAAATTTTTAAAAAAATTGATTTAAATATCAGTTCAAAATTTATTATCTCTGATGGAGAAAAATTTTTTAAAGATCAAAAACTCCTAGAAATATATGGACCTACAAAAAGTTTGCTAGCAAGTGAAAGGATCAGCTTAAATATAGCAATGCATTTATCTGGAATATCAACATATACAAAGAATCTTGTAAATAAGCTAGAAGGCACAAATATTAAATTAGCAGATACTAGAAAAACTACTCCTGGCTTAAGAATATTTGAAAAATATGCTTTCAAATGCGGAGGTGGAGTTAATCATAGAATGGGATTATACGATGCAGCTATGATAAAAGAAAATCACATTGCATGGACAGATAAACTTAAGAATGCAGTAAAAAAAATTCGACTAAATTCCCCTTTTACAACTCATATAATAATTGAGGCTGAGAATATCGAACAGGCAAAAGAAGCAGTATTAGCAGGAGCAGATAGTATTTTATTAGATGAACTTAGCCCTGAAACAATCAAAAAAAACGTTAAAGAATTAAGAGATTTATCAATTAATAGCTTAAAAAAAGAAGTAAATAAAAATTTGATAATAGAAGTTTCAGGAATAAACCCTAAAGAAATTGATAAATATCTAATTAAAGGAATTGATTTGATTTCAACAAGTTCTTCAATTACCAAAAGTAATTGGATTGATTTAAGTATGCGTTATATTAATTAACTATATAGATAAATAATTGAATAATTCATGCTAATCATTTTTAAGGAATTAACAAAACACTTTGAACAAACTCTTTTAAAAAGTCTTACAAAAAATGAAAAAAAAGGAGAATTCGAAAATCTTAAAAAAAATCTAATTACACAATCATCTAAAGAAGAGTTTGGGGATTATCAATGTAATATTTGTCTAAGTTTATCTAAAATATATGAAAAGAAACCAAGAGAGATTTCTAATGATTTTGTTAACCTTTTAAATAAAAATAAAAGCATATCAAAATTATGCAAGAGTCTAGAAATAGCAGGACCTGGATTTATAAATATAAAATTAAAAGATGAAGTTCTAATAAATGAAATCAAATCTAATATTCAATGCCAAAGGGCTGGAGTACCTCTAATTAAGAAAGATTTAGATAGTGGCTTATCAAATAAAGTTATTGTAGATTTTTCTAGTCCTAATATTGCTAAAGAAATGCATGTAGGGCATTTAAGATCAACAATAATAGGAGACTCAATATCCAGAATTTTTGAGCTAAGAGGTTATGAAGTATTAAGATTGAATCATGTTGGTGATTGGGGAACACAATTTGGAATGCTTATTACTCAGCTCAAAGATTTATACTCAAATGATTTACATGAAATAGGAAAGATTAAAATAAGTGATTTAGTTGAATTTTATAAAGCATCAAAAAAAAGATTCGATAATGAATCTGAATTCCAAAAAAAATCTAGAGAGGAAGTTGTAAAGTTACAAAGTGGGGATAGTAAATCGATTCAAGCCTGGAATTTATTATGTGATGAATCGAGAAAAGAATTTAATGAAATCTATAAAGAGTTAAAGATAAAAATAGAAGAAAGAGGTGAATCTTTTTATAATGCCTTCTTAAAATCAGTTATTGAAGATTTGAATTCTAAAAAAATGCTAATAGAAGATCAAGGTGCAAAATGTGTATTTTTAGATGGGATGACTAATAAAGAAGGCAAACCTTTACCGCTAATTATTCAAAAAAAAGATGGGGGTTTTAATTATGCCACCACAGATCTTGCTGCAATAAGATACCGATTCAATAAATCTCCTAATGGGGACAATGCTTCAAGAATTATTTATGTAACTGATCATGGACAAGCAAATCATTTTGCTGGAGTTTTTCAAGTTGCAAAAAAAGCAAAATGGATCCCAGATAAGTGTCAATTAGACCATGTCCCTTTTGGTTTAGTACAAGGAATTGATGGGAAAAAACTAAAGACAAGGGAAGGTGAAACAATACGTCTAAAAGATTTATTAAAAGAAGCGGTTAAAAGAGCAAAAGAAGATTTATTGAAAAGATTAAAAGATGAAAATCGTTTTGAGACCGAAGAATTTATAGAAAATACTTCAAGAATAATTGGATTAGGAGCCGTTAAGTATGCAGATTTAAGTCAAAATAGGATTACTAATTATCAATTTAGTTTTGATAAAATGCTTTCCCTTAACGGTAATACAGCTCCATATTTACTATATACACTTGTAAGAATTTTAGGAATTAAAAGAAAAAATGATTTTGTTTATGACTCTAAAGATTTGCAATACATAAATTATGAGCATAAATCTGAGTGGAAACTTATCAGAAAATTACTTAAGTTTGATGAAGTTATAATCTCTATTGAAAAAGACTTAATGCCAAATAGACTTTGCAATTATCTTTTTGAGCTCTGTCAGACTTTTAATAGATTCTATGATCAAGTTCCAATCCTCAAAGAAGAAAAAAATAAAAAAATATCCAGACTTAATTTATGTGACCTAACTGCAAAAACACTAAGATTAAGTTTAGAGCTTCTTGGAATTGAAACATTAGAAAGAATGTAATGAATGATCTTAATCCATTAAATAATCTTTTCCCAAAACCAAGAGAAGAAATAATAAATATGCAGTCTTACTCTGCACCTCTTGAAAATAGAAGAAATTTACTTCGCTTAGACTTCAATGAAAATACATTAGGTCCAAGTCCAAGAGTTTTCGAGGCTCTAAAAGCAATAAAATTAGATGAGATTTCAATTTATCCAGAATATAATTTGTTAAAAAAATTTTTATGTGATAGATATTTAGATTCAAGAAAATTCAATAAAGATGAAATAGGGATTTTCAATGGTGCAGATGGAGCAATAAATGCAATATTTAATTGCTTTGGAGAAAAAAATCAAATATTTCTAAGCACAAATCCAACATTTGGTTACTATTCTCCTTGTTCAGCAATGAGAGGAATGAAAAAAATAACTTGTTCTTACATAGGGAAAAATTTTATATTCCCGATCGAAGACTTTAAGGAGAAAATTATAAAATATACTCCAAAATTAGTATTTATTTGCAATCCAAATAATCCAACTGGAACTGTTTTAAGCGCTAAAGAAATAATTAACTTATCTAATCTTAATCTAGATTCATTAATTGTAGTTGATGAACTATATGAGAAATTTTATGGAGATAGCCTGCTTGAATCTATAGATTTCGAAAAAAATAAAAACATAATTATAATTCAATCTCTTTCAAAAACAGCAGGTTTAGCTGGCTTAAGAATAGGTTTTATTTTTGGCAATAAAAGATTAATTCACTACATTAATAAAGTCACAGGACCATATGATGTAAATAGCTTTGCTATAACTGCAGCATTAGCAGCACTTAGTGATAAATCATATTTAGATAAATATGTTTTAGAAGTAAAAAAAGCAAGAGAATGGATTTTTAATAAGTTTAAATCAACAAAAATCAGAAACCACTTTAGTGGTGGTAATTATTTCTTAATTTGGCCTAACAAAAAGCCTCAAATATTAATAAAAGAGATGAGAGAAAAAGGTATTTTAATTAGAAGTATGGAAAATAAAAAAGATATTGAAGATTCTATAAGAGTTAGTATTGGCAATAAAGAACAAATGAGATTTTTCTGGAATAATTATAAACAATTAGATTTGGTAAATTAATCATTGAAAATATAAATAATATTTTGATCTATCCTTTTTGGTTTTATTTGAAAATCTTTTCCTACATATTTCACTTTAAAATCTTTCATATTTTCGATAAACAAATCAGCATTTGAGAAATCACAATCTTTTTTCTTTTTTTTGCCTCGTTCAAAGTGCACAGGAATAACTACATTAGGTTTTAAAATTTTAACGATTCTAGCGGCTTCTTGCCCATCGTAAGATTTTAATCCACCTCCAATTGAAATAAATAAGATATCTGGGCGAGACAAAATAATTTGACTATTAATATCAATATCACCTGCAGCTCCTCCCATATGAACAATTTTTAGATTATTTTGCTCCCAACTCCAAACTGTTGCCATCCCAAATCTTCTTCCATCTAATCTGTCATGCGGAACAGAAATACCATTTAATAAAATATCCTCAAATTGATAGATTCCAGGCTCAACAAACATTAATTGATCATGAGGGTTATAGCCCTCATCAAGAAGCCTAGAACTAGCCAAAATAAAATCTACTTTCAATTCTTTTGGCTCCTTTAAATTACTTGCACAGCCTATTGCTTTAAAGGGATTTATGAGGATAGATTTTTCTGAACTATTAATTAAAAAACTACTATGTCCCAAACTTTTTATTAATAAATTCCTTGCCAATAATGAGGTAGGTAAAAAAGAACTAAATAATATAAAAAAGAAAATGGCTTTAATTTTAGAAATCATAATATTAATTTTTTTTTATTTTACTTTTGCTCAGCCAGTTTTAGAAAATTACTAATTAATTTGTGACCAAATTGTGTCAAGACACTTTCTGGATGGAATTGTACCCCATGTAAATGTTTATATTCTTTGTGAGAGATGGCCATAATAGTTGCGTCCTCCAAAGTCGCAGTTATCTCGAAACAAGATGGTAAAGAATTTGAATCAACTATAAGACTATGGTATCTAGTCGCCACAAATGGAGTCTCGATATCTTTAAATAACCCTTTTTTATTATGGAAAATTTTAGATGTCTTTCCATGCATAAGTTCTTTTCCAACTACGACCTTACCTCCAAAAGCTTGTGCTAAAGCTTGATGACCTAAACAAACTCCTAATGTCGGAATATTTTTAGATAATTTTTTTAGTATCGGCAGACAAATTCCTGATTGATCTGGATTCCCAGGACCAGGAGATAATAATATCCCACTAGGATTTAATTTGATAATTTCGTCAAGAGAAATTTCATCATTTCTTTTCACTATTAATTCTTTAGCTATTTGATGCTCAACTGATAGTTCTCCTAAATATTGAACAAGGTTGTAAGTAAAACTATCGTAATTATCAATAACAAGAAACATATTTATATAGATTTAAAATAACAACTTTATTTTAGGAAAAAAGATATATACAGCAATAATAACAGAATTAATAGAAGCTAATAATACTGCTCCTGCAGAAGTATCTTTTGAAATTTTAGCCAAACCACTAAATTCTTTTTTTACTACTAAATCAACTATTGATTCAATAGATGTATTTAATATTTCTAATATTAAAACAGACATAATTGTGGCAATCAAAATTACATAATTATTTAGACTAATTTGCAATAAAAAACCAATCATTAAACTTGCAAATGCAAAAATTAATTGTATTTTAAAATTTCTTGAAGTTTTTAATACATAATTAATTCCACTGAAAGCATACTTAAAACTTATCAATACATTCTTAGAAGTTTTGTATGATTCTTTTCTATTTTCTAAAGATTTTATTTTTTTTTCCATAGATTTTTAATCTAATTGACTAATTAAATATTCCTGAAAATTTAACATATTTTCTAAATCAAGTTCATTATTATGTTCCCATCCCAAAAGATGTAAAAATCCATGACTAGATAACCATAGCATCTCTCTATAGATTGAATGTTTATATTCATAAGATTGATCAATTGCCATCTCTAATGATATAAATATATCTCCCAACTCTATATGATCTAAATTATTTAGAGATTCATCAGTAGTGATTGGAAAAGATAGAACGTCAGTTGGACCATTTTTTTTCATCCACTTCTTGTTCATAGATGCAATTTCTTTATTAGATATTATTTGTAAGCCTAGTGAAAAAGATTTTTTTTCAAAAATAAAATTTGGCAATTCAGAATCATTTTTTTTTAATATTGTATTTATCCAAGATAAAAAAACTTTCTCCCAAAAAATAGCTTCAAAAATAAGTTTAGTTTTAGTATCTTTTAAATTATTTAAAAATTGAGAAAAATCATTACATTGAAAAACCAAATCTAAATTTATTTCAGAAATAATTTTTTCTTTCATAAATTCTTATACTGGAATATTGGGCTTACCTATAGTGGCCACAAGTATTAATATCCCAATTAAAACTAGAAAGGTTATTGAAAAATGAGAAATACTTTTTGAACCCTTCCTTACCATATTTCTCATAGCAAGCTTTATAAAGCTTGGTGGAGCAACTTTTTTTTCTAAATTTTCGTTTTTATTTTTCATTAGTTATTCAGTAGATTTGCTAGAAGAAATATTCATGCGTAATAATTCATGAATAAATGGTTCAAGTCCACCATCTAAAACACTATCTAAGTCGTTAGTCTCCTGCATAGTCCTAAGATCTTTTACCATTTGATAGGGATGAAATACATAATTTCGTATTTGATTGCCCCATGCAGCTTCCACAATATCACCTTTGATATCAGCGACTTCTGCAGCTCGTTGTTCTTTAGCAATAACAAGTAGTTTAGACTTAAGAAGTAACATAGCTTTTTCTTTATTTTGTAATTGAGATCTTTCTTGGGTACATCTTACTGAAATCCCCGAAGGTAAATGAACAATTCGTACTGCTGTTTCTACTTTATTAACATTTTGTCCTCCAGCTCCTCCGGATCTACTCGTCGTAATCTCTAAATCTTTTTCAGGTATATCAAGGAGAATCTTATCCTCTAATTTTGGCATGACCTCAACCCCAGCAAAACTGGTTTGTCTTTTACCATTTGCATTGAAAGGGGAAATTCTCACTAATCTATGAGTGCCTTTTTCATGTTGCAGATAGCCGTATGCATATTTTCCATCAATTTCAAACGTTACACTTTTAATACCTGCTTCTTCTCCTTGAGATAATTCATTGATGAAAAGGGCCATTTGATTATTATCAGCCCATCTTGAATACATTCTCAATAATATCTCTACCCAATCTTGTGCATCTGTTCCTCCCGCACCTGCGTTAATAGAAACTACTGCTCCTTCCTTATCGTATTCACCACATAACAATCTTTCAAATTCCCATTTATCTAAATTCTCTCTTAATTTCTTTAAGCCCTGTTGGGATTCCAAAATCAATTCTTCTTCAGGTTCTAAAGAATAAAGTTCAAGAGAGGCATTAGCATCAGAAATAAAAGTTTTCCATTTATCTAATAATTCGAGTTGTGCTTTGACATCATCAAGGATTAACATTTGTTTTTTCGCTTCTTCTTGATTCTCCCAAAATTCAGGTTGAGCAGAAATTTGCTCCAATTCTCTCCTTTTCGCTTTTAATCTTGGAACGTCAAAGACAATCCTGAGCATTACCCAGGCGCTCAGTTAGTTCCGAAAGATCTTTTTTGAAATCTGTAATATCTATCAAAATAGAATTTATTCGTTATTTATAATCTAACAAGCACTTTTGTTTAATAGTATAAACTAAGTATTATTTTAAAAAAATGTCCAAAGTTGAAATTTATACTTGGCAATATTGCCCATTCTGTATTCGAGCAAAATCTTTACTCAAGAAAAAAAATATAAATTTTACAGAATATAAAATTGATGGTGATGAAGATGCAAGAGCATTGATGACTGAAAGAGCAGATGGTAGAAGAACATTACCACAAATATTTATAGATAATACGGGTATAGGAGGCTGCGACGATCTGTACACATTAGAAAATGAAAATAAATTAGATGCATTATTAAACTAGATCTTATGAAATTTTTATTCGTAATAGATCCAATAAAAAATATAAATCACTTAAAAGATTCATCTGCTGCTTTGATGCAAGCATCATCAAAAAAAAATATTGAAATATGGAGTTGTACTCCTCAAGACCTTGAAGCTAGAGGTGATGAAGTATGGGCATCTTCCGTAAAAGTTGAAGTAAATCCATGGATTTCATTCAAAAAGAACGATTGCATACCTCTCGCCGAATTTAACTGCATTTGGATGAGAAAAGATCCTCCTGTAAATGAGGGATATTTATATGCCACCCATCTATTAGAAGTTGCCGAAAGAAAAGGAGTAAAAGTAATTAACAAACCTTCATCATTAAGGGCATGGAATGAAAAATTAGGTGCTTTAAGATATAGCCACTTAATGGCACCAACAATAGTTGCGAGTAAGGTAAAAGATCTTATTAATTTTGCAAATATAAATAATGAAGTAGTAATAAAACCTCTTGGAGGAAAAGGTGGGCAAGGGGTTATCAGGTTAAATAAAAATTCCCCAGGCATTAAATCAATTATTGAATTAATAACTTCTCAAGAAGAATTACCCGTTATGATGCAAAAATTTATTCCTGAAGTTATACAGGGTGATAAACGAATAATTATTGTAAATGGTGAAGCAATTGGATCTATAAATAGGATTCCTCAAGGAGGCGATTTCAGGAGTAATTTAGCTATGGGAGGTAAGGCTGAGTCAACAATATTAACAGAAAAAGAAAAAAGTATATGCTCAGAGTTATCTCAACACTTCAAAGATGAAGGTTTATTTTTTGTAGGCATTGATGTAATAAATGGAATGCTTAGCGAGATTAATGTAACCAGTCCAACAGGTTTAAGAGAAATAGAAAATTTATCTAACAAGAATGTATCTGAGGAAGTTATTGAAAAATTATTGGAAATTATCTAGGATTTTTTTCGAAAAATATTTGTTTTACAATAGATTCAAATTTTAATTTAATTTCATCTATTTCTTTCTCTAAAACAGAACCTGAAACAATACCTGAACCGGCAGTAAATTCAATATTTTCATCAAGATATCTTGCACCTCTTATTGCTAAAAGAAATGAAGCATTTCCTGATTTATCAACCCAACCCATTGGGGAAGCATAATTTCCTCTAGGAAAAGACTCAAGAGTATTTATCCAATCCAATGCTTCATTTTTTGGGTATCCACAAACAGCTGGAGATGGATGCAAATTTTTAAGCAATTCAAAGGGGAATATTTTTTCTACCTTAGAGAAAATGAGTGTTTGCAAATGTGCAATATCTCCGAATGTATTGACCTTAATGTCACTTTTTTTAAAGTTTTTTATTTTTGAAACTTCTAAACATTTAATTAAATAATGTATTACATAGTTATGTTCCTTTAAGTCTTTTGAACTTCTAAGGAGATTATTAGGATTTGAATTAGTTGAGATGGTTCCAGCAAGAGCTTCCAAAGTTAAATTAGGTTTAGTATAAGAAAATAATTTTTCTGGAGATGCTCCAAACAAAATATCCTTACTATTTCTTTTCCAAACGTATCTGCATGTATTTGGTTGATTCTTTTTTAATCTCTTTAAAATCTCTACTAAATCTAATTTATTTTTAAGTTTTATTTTAATCCTATTAGCTAAAACTATCTTATCTAGGATTCTTTGCTCTACTAATTGAATCCCTCTATTTATTACATGTTTCAAATTTATTTTTGAAGTTTCTAAAGAGTTTAAGAAATCCTCAATAATTGGTAAATTAGGAGTATTTTTTAATTTAGATAATTTTTTTAATTCTGATTCAGAATCAATAATTTGATTTCTAATTAACCATATTTCTTCAATTAATGTTCTTAATGATGACTTACCTTCAACATTACCATTGATTCTTAACCAACAATTATTATCGTTTTTTATAATTAATATTTTTGGTAGAATAGCCTCCAAACTAGGAACATCTGAAGATAAATTCTTATTATTCAAATTTTCAGAAAAAGAAAATAAATAAATTATTTTTGACAGTGAGGCAATATGTGATTCATTTGTTAAGTTAATTAAATTTTTAAAATTCTCAGAATTGAACTCTTTTGCTACCTCAAATCTTCTTGGACCATCCAAATTAACATATTTACATTTCTCAAGAGCAATATATGAAATGCCATCAGATTCTTCCCAAAGTGAAGAAAACTGATATTTATTGATAAACAACTCATATACTTTAAATAAATCAACACAAGGAATCTCAATACAAATACTCACTAATCCAGTATTTTCCACTTTCATATCGAAAGTAGAAAATATCTCTTTTAAAAAATCTGTAAAATTTAATTCATTTTTCATTACTTATTGAAAATAACTAAAAATTATGCAATAAAGAAAAAATGTAAATCAATTTATAAACTACATTTAATAATGATGGAATTTTATATGTTAATTAAAAATGGATGAAAATAAAAAAACATTGTGGAGACAAGCAATAAAATGGCCTCTTTATTCTGTTGCAATACTTCCGGTATTTATCACAGGGGCTTATTTACTAAATCAATATGAAAAAGTAAGAATATATAATTTAATTGCATTTACATTAGCTGCAATATTGATATTACTTTGGGAAAATCTAACTAATGATTTATTCGACGCAGAAACTGGAATCGATGAATTTAAATTTCATTCCATTGTAAATCTCATAAAAGATAAAAAAATAATTTCAATTATTGCATATACATCTTTAATTATCGGTTTATTAATAATTTCAATTATTTCATTATCAACAAGCGTAAATATTTTGATTTTGGTGGCAGCTTGCTGCTTCTTAGGATATTTATATCAAGGCCCTCCATTTAGATTTGGCTATCAAGGATTAGGAGAACCATTATGCTGGATCGCATTTGGACCTTTTGCTTACTCTGCAATCTTAATTGCGTTAAATCCCTCTAATGTTTATTTCGAAGATATTCCTTGGAAAGTTTCTTTATTACTTGGTTCAGGGCCTTCATTAGCAACAACTCTAGTATTATTTTGTTCCCATTTCCATCAAATTATTGAAGATAAAAGACATGGAAAAATTTCACCTTTAGTTCGCATAGGAGCAAAAAATGGTTCTCAATTTGTGCCTTGGATAATTTTTACAATATATATTTTTCAACTTTTCACTATAGTTAATGGATTTATTCCATTTTTTTGTATCCTTTATTTGATTAGTTTTCCTCAAGCAATAAGACTAATAAATTTATTACGATATTCATATGACAAACCTTCTGTAATAAAAAATTGCAAATTCATCGCTATAAAATTTCAAACTCTTAATGGAGTTGGCTTAATCACAGGATTAATTTTGAATTATTTGATTAATCAATGAACTTAATATTTAAAAAAAAATCTTATTGCTTTAGTTTGTCCACAAAAGTGGAAAATTCTAAAACCACTTATCTTACAAAATCAGGTTGGATCATAAAATTAATAAGTAATGATAAAAAAATTGGGTTTGGAGAGGTTTCACCACTTTATTCAAAAGACTTAAAAAAATGTTCAAAACAACTAAATATGATCCCTGAGCATGTAGAAGTATTTAAATTATCTGAGCAAATAAATATTTTTCACCCATGTATTCAATCTGCAATAAATTCTGCATTAGCTGAGATAAATGGAAAAATAATTTTTAAAAAAAAATATTACTTTGATGAAATTGATAATACAGCAATACTTTTAAATCCTAAAAATGTAATTTCAGATCTAAATAAAATAAAAAAAAGACAATCTAATATTGGAAAATCATTAACCATAAAATGGAAAGTAGCATTAAAAAATAACCATGAAGAAGAAGCAAGTTTAGAAGAAATTTTAAGCCAAATAGGCAATAATATTAAGTTAAGAATAGATGCAAATGGTTCTTGGGGAAGAGAGATAGCTTATAGATGGGCTGATATTTTGAAAGATAACAAAAATATAGATTGGTTAGAACAACCTCTCTGTGTTGATGATATTGATGGACTGAAAGAGCTCAACAAAAAAATTCCAATAGCCTTAGACGAATCTCTTTTGAAATTTCCAAATTTGATTGATGAGTGGAAGGGTTGGCAAATTCGAAGGCCTTCTCAAGAAAATAATCCAGTTAAGCTTTTAAGAGAATTAGAAAATAAAAAAGCTTTAATATCTATAAGTACCTCATTTGAAACTGGAATAGGAAATAGATGGCTTTATCATTTAGCATCTCTACAATTACAGGGACCAACTCCAAAAGTTCCTGGTTTAGCAATGAATAGAATACCTGATTCTTTTCTATTTTTAGATGAAGCACAAAAAATCTGGGATCAACTATGAAAAATAAAATTCATACTATTGAAGTTGAAAATAATGAAACTCAATCTGTAGATAAAATTATTGAAAAAATTAGCGAGAATAAAATTATTTATGTAAAAAACAAACTATATGAAGATAAAAATGTATTAGATTCAATTACTGAAAATGGGCCAGCAATTATCTTAAACAGTAGCGGGAGTTCCGGAAAACCTAGACGATGTTTTCACCATTTAGATAATCTTAAATTATCTGCTGCTACATCAGGTCAATGGCTAAAAGAACAAGGATTTGAATTGCAAAACTGCTTAATTTTAAATACTTTACCCCTAAACCATATAAGTGGATTAATGCCAATTTTTAGAAGTCAAAATTGGGGATGTGATTGTATTAATATTTCTCCGAATTTAATAAAAAAAACTCGAGAACTTTTACTTTTTACAATTAAATCTAAAAATAATAAAAAACACTTGATTACATCATTAGTACCTACCCAATTACAAAGACTTTTAGATCAAAAAGATGGTATTAGTTGGCTTAAAATGTTTGATCTGATTTGGGTAGGTGGAGCTTCAATTTCAAGCGAAACTTCAGAACAATGTATACAAGAAAAAATTAAATTAGCACCTTGTTACGGCTCAACTGAAACCGCAGCAATGGTTACGAGTTTAAAACCAAAAGAATTCTTAATGGGTTTTAAAAATGTTGGAGAAATATTACCTGATACAAAAATAAGAATTAACGCACAAGGATTAATCGAGATAAAATCAGCCAGAATTGGAATCGAAATAATAGACTCTTCAAAAACTGAAAGTTTCAAACATAAAAATGGGTGGTGGGAAACCGGAGATTTAGGTGAAATTAATCAAATCAATAATTCTTTATATTTAAAATTTCTTGGAAGACGTGATAACGCTTTTAATTCAGGAGGAGAAATCGTTTTTCCAGAAGTAATTAAATCTCGATTAAATGATTTTATTATGAAAGAAAATATCCCAATTAATAAATTTAATATTTCAAAAGTATCCGACAAATTATGGGGAAATAAAATTAAAATAATTGTTGAATTTAGAGAACTCACAAATCATAAAAATATTGAAAATGCATTAAATTTATTAAAAAAATTTTCTCAAAGTTGGCCTAAACATGAAAAACCTGAAAAGTGGATTGTTAAAAACAAAAATACCAGTAAAGAAAAAGTAAACTATAAATTTAAAAAAAAATAATTAGCATTCTTTTAAGTTTGTACTTACATTTGAAGCCTCTATCCATCTTTCTAACTGATCGGGAAGTTCTATTTTATTTCTTGAATCAACATCTAAAGAACAATGTATTATTTTTCCTTCTGCTACTTTATTTCCATTTTTTATAAAAAAGCTATTTACTTGGAACAAATGTTTATTAATTTTTTGAGGGGCAATTTTTACTTTTAAGAAATCTCCAATTTTTATAGGCGCAAAAAAGTTTGCTTCGCAATTTACTATGGGAAAAATAATTTGACTTTTACGTATAGAAAAATCTGGAAAAATATCTTTATAAGGAATCCCATAAATTTCAAGACTCTCTTCCCAAGCTTCGTGCGACCATTTTAATAAGTTATGAAAATGAATTACACCTGCAGAATCACAATCACCAAATCTTATCTTCTTCTGCAATATTAACCAATCAGAGGATTTCATTTAAAGAACTTATCTATCAACAGATCCCATAATTACATCTATTGAGCCAAGGATTGCCATAATATCGGCGATTTTGGCACCTTTAAGTATATGAGGTAATATTTGCAGATTATTTAAATCAGCTGCTCTGATTTTAAATCTCCATGGGGTGACTTCATTATTTCCTTGAATAAAGATACCTATTTCTCCTTTACCGGACTCTAATCTTGTATACAATTCTCCATTAGGAATTTTAAAAGTTGGAGCAACCTTCTTAGCTACATATTGATAGTCAATACCAAATATTTCACTTTTCTTATCTTCAGTTGCCATTCTTTGAGCTTCTAAATTTTCTGTTGGACCTCCTGGAATCATTTTGCAGGCTTGGCGAATGATGCTTAGTGATTGTCTCATTTCTTCAACTCTTACTCGATATCTCGCATAACAATCTCCTTCTTTTTCTGAAGCAATCTGCCAATCAAAATCGTCATAACATTCATAACTATCGACTTTCCTTAAATCCCAAGAAACTCCAGAAGCTCTAAGCATTGGTCCAGACAAAGACCAATTTATTGCCTGGTCTCTTTGTATTGTTCCGAGACCTTCAATTCTTTTTCTAAAAATTGGATTATTTGTGATTAATTTTTCGTATTCATCTATTTTAGGACCGAACCAATCGCAAAAGTCTAAACATTTTTCTAACCATCCGTATGGGAGATCACATGCGACACCTCCAATCCTAAAGAAATTATTATTTATTAGCCTTTGTCCAGTAGCAGCTTCCCAAAGATCATAAATCATTTCTCTTTCTCTAAAAATATAGAAAAATGGAGTTTGAGCTCCAACGTCTGCCAAAAAGGGACCAAGCCATAAAAGATGATTAGCAATACGATTAAGTTCCAACATAAGAACTCTGATATAACTCGCTCTTTTAGGAACTGGAATATTAGCTAATCTTTCAGGAGCATTTACTACAATAGCTTCATAAAACATTCCTGCTGCATAATCCATTCTGCTTACATAAGGGACATACATTACATTTGTTCTATTTTCAGCTATTTTTTCCATTCCTCTATGTAAATATCCAATTACAGGCTCACAATCAATGACATTCTCGCCATCAAGAGTTACCACTAACCTTAAAACCCCATGCATTGAGGGATGATGAGGGCCAAAATTGACCACCATTGGTTCTGTTCTAGTCTCTAGCTGAGCCATTCGAAATTTAACTTCTAAATAAATCTTAGTCGAAAGTTATGCGAACTGACCTATCTGATTCATCTTTTTTCAATCATAAATCAGTTATGAGAGATGAGATTATGGCCTCATTAGAGAATTACCCATTAATAAATAACAACCAACTTAAAGGAATAGACGCAACTTTAGGAGGGGGCGGGCACTCTTATCATTTATTGAGAAAATATTCAGATTTAAATATAATTGGACTTGATCAAGATCCATTCGCAAGAAAATCAGCATCAAAAAAACTTGATGAATTTAAAAATAGGATTGATATAAGAGCTTCAAATTTTGCGGATTTTTTACCAAAAGAGAAAGTTTCTTTTGTGATTGCAGATCTTGGAGTAAATAGTAACCAAATTGACGACCCAAAAAGAGGATTTAGTTTCCAAAAAGATGGTCCACTTGATATGCGCATGAATCCTCATCTTGAGGTTGATGCAGAGAAACTAATTGAGAATTTAAGTGAAAAAGATCTAGCTAACCTAATTTTTAAATATGGAGATGAAAGATTATCAAGAAAGATTGCTAGGAAAATAAAAATGGATTTAAAGGAAAATGGGAAATATTCTGGGACAAAAGAGTTAGCTTATTCTATTGCCGGCTGCTTCCCACCTAAACACAGATATAAAAAAATACACCCAGCAACAAGAACATTTCAAGCACTAAGAATTGCAGTTAATAAAGAAATTGAAGTATTAGAAAAATTTTTGCAAGTTGTCCCTGAATGGCTTCTGCCCGGCGGAATTATTTCTATTATTAGTTTTCATTCCCTAGAGGATAGGTTAGTTAAAAGTTCTTTTAAGAATGATCAAAGACTAAAAAACCTTACAAAAAAGCCAATAACTCCTTCCGAACAAGAAGTCGAACTAAATAGAAGGGCTAGAAGTGGGAAATTAAGAATTGCTCAATTAATTTAAGGAAACAATACTTTTAAAGATCAAATAATTTCTAACGTAATGATTTGATCATATTTGTAAGGATATGAATTGCTTGTTCTATATCTTTTGAATTAGTACTTAATCCAATACTTAATCTTATTGAAGATTCTGCTTCTTTAAAAGATCTTCCTAAGGCGAGCAAAACATGAGATGGTTCACCATTACTGCATGCCGATCCACTTGAACAAATTATTTTAGATTTTAAAAGTTTATGAAACTTTGCTCCGTTTAAATCCAAGACAGTCAGATTTAAATTTTGTGGCAATCTTTGTTTAATCGAGCCATTAATTAATAAACCAGAATTATTTTCCAACAAACCCTTTAAAAGGTTGTTTCTATATAAAAGTAATTTCTCAGCGTTATTTTTTTGATTAAAAACTGCCATCTCTATTGCTTTAGCAAAGCCAACTACTAGAGGAAGAGGTAAGGTACCAGATCTGAGACCATATTCCTGCCCTCCGCCAACAATTAGAGGCTCAAGAGTAATATTTTGATCAATCAAAAGAAGTCCTATTCCCTTAGGACCATAAATTTTATGAGAACTCATTGTTATCATGTTTACATCTAATAGAAGATTATCTAACTCGACATAACCTAAACATTGTGCAAAATCAGAGTGAAAGGTTATACCTCTCAATTTACATATCTTTGAAATATTCTCTATTGGCTGAATAACTCCTATTTCATTATTTGCCATCATGACACTAACCATAAATGTATCTTCTTTAATATTCTTTTTGAACTGTTCTTCTGAAATTATGCCATCTTTTTCCGGAGTAATTTCTGTAACCATAAATCCTTCTTTTTTTAGTTGGTTTAAGGGCTCCAATACAGCTTTATGCTCGGTTTTCAAGGTAATAATGTGTCCATATTTGCCTGTTTTTTTGTGGTAATTTCTTGCAAAACCTAATAAAGCTAAATTATTGGATTCTGTTGCCCCACTGGTAAAAATAACCTTTTTATTATTAATAAATAAATTTTGTTCTATTTTTTCTCTTGAGGCTTCCAATATAGCGCTTGCGTTGATACCCGCCAAATTAGATTTGCTTGAAGGATTAGAAAATATCTCACTCCAAAAAGGTTTCATAGAATCAACAACATCTTTAGAGCAAGGAGTTGAAGATTGATAGTCTAGTAGTATAGGAGTTGATAGCATAGTATTTAGTATATAAAATTCTCATAATTACTAGAAAATCAAATTCAAAAATTTAAAAAATGAATGAAATTAATCAAATAAATAATGAACCAGTAAGAAAATCAAGAATTTTATTAGTTGATGATGAACCTGGTTTAAGAACAGCTGTTAAAACATTTCTAGAGGATGAAGGCTTTGAAATATTTACTGCAGTTGATGGAGAGGATGGTTGGGAAAAAGCTCAAACAATTTTTCCTGATTTGATAATTAGCGATATTATGATGCCCCGAGCTAACGGTTATGCTTTATTAGAAAAAATTAGAGAGGATGAAAAATTAGGAGGAACTCCAGTTATTTTTCTAACTGCAAAAGGAATGACGCTAGACAGAACAGAAGGTTATCTTGCAGGAGTTGATGATTATATTTCCAAACCTTTCGACCCCGATGAATTAACTGCAAGAGTTAAAAATGTGATCAATCGACAAGAACGTTTACTAAAAGAAGCAGCACGTTTCGCAGATATTGATGTGAGCAAAATGGCGAAGCAAATTACTGAAATAAAATCTATGCTTACAGACCAAAATCCTGCTAATTCAGAAAATAAAATAAATCTTCCTAGTTTTACTCCAAGAGAGGCCAGTGTACTTCAACTAGTGGCAGAGGGGCTTATGAATAAGGAAATTGCAAGAAAGCTTGAAACATCTATTAGAAATGTTGAGAAGTATGTAAGTAGACTTTTTATTAAGACAGGTACATCTAGCCGAACTGAATTAGTGCGTTATGCACTTGAAAATCATTTAGTAAAATAAATTATTTAATTTTTTCAAATTCAATTAGTTTTGAAAAATAAAAAGGAGCTTGATTTAATTTCGTTTTAACCACATTAAATCCTCTTTCTTTAGCAGCGTTAATAATTCCGTTTTCTTTTAATGTATAAGCTCTTGTAGTTTTACTGGGCCCAGGGAACAATTTACCTATATTTTTCAGAACAGCAAGAACTGGAGTATAAGGAGCAAAGCTAACAATTAGTTTTTCTTTGCTTAAATCGCATAGATGTTGAACCATTTCTTCTGCAACTGGTTGAGGATAATGAATAAATACATCCAAACAAACTACAACATCAAATAATCCTTTTAGTTGCTCCAGATCACAGACTTCATATTTGATTTTACCTTGGTTCAAGCCCAATTCATTTATACGTTTCTTTGTTTCTTTAATCATTTCAAAAGAAATATCGCTTACTTGTAATTCTTTTATGCCAAGTTTTAGTAAAGGTATTGACAGACTTCCAACACCACATCCTGCATCACAATAACTTTTTTTTGTTAATTGAGGATAATTTTTTATGTATGAAACCACATCATCTACAGTCTTTTGATGTCCTTTCCTAATATTTTTCTGAACTGAATTAATCTCATCTGATTTACTATAAATTTTGTTCCATCTCTCAAAGCCAGTTCCATTAAAATACTCTTTAACTTCACTTTTTTCGATAATCTTATTTGATGACATTTTTTTTTAAAATTTATTCTTTTTATGATAACTAATTGGCGATAAATTAATTGCAAGCCATTATAGTAAAGAATTGATTTGTTATTTTGTCAGAATTGAATTCTAAAAATATTTATAAAATCGCCGTCGTAATGGGTAGTGATTCAGATCTAAAAACGTTGAAGCCTGCTATAGATATTTTAAGAGAATTTGGAATAAAAACAGAGGTTTGTATTCTTTCTGCCCATCGAACACCTATTGAAATGATGGAATATGCAAAAAATGCAGAATCAGAAAACATAAAAGTAATAATAGCCGGTGCTGGAGGTGCCGCTCATCTTCCAGGAATGTTGGCATCCATAACTTGTATTCCTGTGATAGGAGTACCAGTAGAGAGTAAAGCACT
This sequence comes from uncultured Prochlorococcus sp., assembly GCF_902626525.1. Classification (GTDB taxonomy): domain Bacteria; phylum Cyanobacteriota; class Cyanobacteriia; order PCC-6307; family Cyanobiaceae; genus Prochlorococcus_A. The sequence goes on along the minus strand of NZ_CACOFR010000002.1, from coordinate 3,325 downwards.
AAAGGGGATTGACTCACTTTTATCAATTGTCCAAATGCCTACTGGGATACCAGTTGCAACAGTTGCAATTAATGGAAGTCAAAATGCTGGATTATTAGCAATAGAGATAATAAGTTTATTTGATCAATCTATGAAAAAAAACTTAAAAAAATTTAGAGAAAATCTTCATGCACAGGTAAGAACTAAAAATAGTAGATTGTCAACTATTGGAGCTGAAAATTATCTTCAAAATCGATAAACTAATATTTTTCTATTAGCCTTTTTTAAGGTAGTTTTGTTCTTTAAGATAATTAATAACTTTTTCAACTGAATCCTTTAAATCTAACAAACCTGTATCAACAACAACTTCTGGATCATGAGGAGCTTCATATGGACTAGAAATCCCTGTAAAATCCTTAATTTCACCCAAACGAGCTTTCTTATAAAGACCTTTAGTATCCCTGTTTTCGCAAACGTTTATATCTGCAGCACAATAAACTTCAATAAAATCCTTAGAACCAATAATTTTTCTTACCTTATCTCTATCGCTAATAAATGGTGAGACAAATGCTGTAATAGTTATTATTCCAGCATTCATGAATAAATTCGCAACTTCCCCAATTCTTCTTATATTTTCTTCTCTGTCTTCATCCGAAAAACCAAGATCCTTGCATAAACCGTGTCTTATATTATCTCCATCCAACACATAAGTTGAAAAACCATCCAAATGTAAAACTTCATTTAAAGCGTTGGCCAAAGTACTTTTACCTGAGCCTGATAAACCTGTAAACCAAATAACCATTCCTTTATGACCTCTCATTTTCTCTAACTTATTTCTATCAATAGTTAAATTGTGCCACTTAATATTGGTTGCATTTGTTTGATCTAGTTCCTTCATTGTTTGCAATATCAAAATTTAAATCCCATCCTAACCTTTGCTTCATAAATTATGAAATCCCTCTTTACGAAGAAACTCAATTGATTTGGATACCATATCACCCTGTAACTGAATATTACCGTCAATTAATGTTCCCCCAGTCCCACAAAAAACTTTAATTTTTTTGATTAATTCTTTTAGTAGGATTTCATCCACGATACCTAAACCTTTAATTAATGTGATTGTCTTACCCTTTTTACCTTTTTTTTGTTTTAAAATTTGCACCTTGGATCTTTTAGTACAATTATCTAATTTAGCTGGTTCTTTAGATTCATTTTCTTGATTATCGAATTCGATCCAATTCTTTTTTCCCATTATTTTTAATATAAACTATAGTTAGTTAATACTTATTCTATAGAAAATTGGTAAGTACATTTTTTCGCCAAAATCAAAATTATAAAAAAGACGATTTAAATCAACCCTCCAAAGAGGGAAGATTTGGGAAATATGGTGGTCAATATGTTCCTGAAACACTAATGCCTGCTCTTTTTGAGCTTGAAACAGCGGCAGCAAATGCATGGAAAGATAAATTTTTCGTAAAAGAATTAAATCATCTACTTAAAACTTATGTAGGAAGAGAAACACCACTTTATGAAGCCAAAAGACTTACTGAACATTACAAAACTAAAAAAGCAACTACAAGAATTTGGCTTAAAAGAGAAGATTTAAATCATACTGGTGCTCACAAAATTAATAATGCCCTTGGACAAGCTTTATTAGCAATAAGAATGGGTAAAAAAAGGATTATTGCAGAAACTGGAGCAGGTCAACATGGAGTTGCTACTGCTACTGTTTGTGCAAGATTTGGCTTGAAATGCATTATTTATATGGGCGCTGAAGACATAAAAAGGCAATCACTTAACGTCTTTAGAATGAAATTGCTTGGAGCTGAAGTTAAAGTTGTAAATTCTGGATCTGCAACACTTAAAGATGCCACTAGTGAAGCTATTAGAGATTGGGTTTCTAATGTCGAAACGACCCACTACATTTTAGGATCTGTTGCTGGTCCTCACCCTTTCCCAAAGATTGTGAGGGATTTTCATGCAGTTATTGGAAAGGAGACTAAAAAACAATGTCTGGAATCGTTTGGATCTTTGCCTGATATTTTACTTGCTTGCGTAGGTGGAGGATCTAATGCAATGGGCCTTTTCCATCCTTTTGTTAAAGAAAAATCTGTACGTCTAATTGGGGTTGAAGCTGCAGGAAGTGGAGTTGATACTGACAAACATGCTGCAACTATTACCAAAGGATCAGTGGGGATTTTGCATGGCTCAATGAGCCTTCTTTTACAAGATGATGAAGGTCAAGTACAAGAAGCACACTCTATAAGTGCAGGTCTAGATTACCCTGGGGTAGGTCCTGAGCATAGCCATTTAAAAGATATAGGCAGAGCGGAATATGGATCAGTCACTGATCAAGAGGCTTTAGATGCTTTAAGACTAGTTAGTGAACTCGAAGGAATCATACCTGCTCTTGAAACTTCCCATGCTTTTGCTTGGTTAGATAAATTATGCCCTACTCTTGAAAAAGATACTCAAATAGTTATCAATTGCTCTGGAAGAGGTGACAAAGATGTTAATACTGTTGCATCTTCATTAGATATTTAATCAATATCTAGGAATTGATGGGTCAATATATCTACTCCATCCATCAATACCCTCCTCCAAATTCCATATTTCGCTCACAATATTATTATCTAGGGACCATTGACAAAAGTTATAACTTCTTATTCCTGCATGACAGGCAACAACGATTTCTCTTTCAAATAAACCCGCAAATAATTCTTCAACGTATGTAGAAGTGACTTTACTAATTGGTATATGTAAAAATTCTTTTGGAAAACAAGCTATTTCCAGCTCTGAATGTTCTCTTACATCAATCAAGACTGGATCTTCTTTCTCAGAATTATACCAATCATTGAGACTAGAAGCATTTATAGATTTTGGATAATTTTCCAATTCTTAGTTTAAATTATGTGTTATTTACAATTTAATAAATTAAGTTGCAGGAGTAAATTTATTGTTAAAAATAAAAATAAACATTTAGAATGAAACTTAAAGTAATAGCAATAGTACTATTATTATCTTTATTACTTTTTTTTGGTTTTAAAATAATTTCTTCCAATAAAAATGAGGAACAAAGTAAAAATATTGAGCAGCTAAATATATTAAAATATTTACCAAAAAATAATAAATTATTATTTATTTCAAATTTAGAAAGTGATCATATTATTAATAATATTGAAAACGATAAAAATCCAAAAAATCTAGATAATTTTGTTCTAATAAAAAATTCTATATTAGATTACTTAGGTATAGATCTAGGTAAAAATAAATTAGAAGATATTTATGATAATGAACTTATAATTTCAACTTCTGAAAATAACAAAAATATTAAAGATGATATTTT
>NZ_CACOFR010000001.1 GCF_902626525.1 uncultured Prochlorococcus sp. | reverse complement strand
TACAATGCTAAACCAAATAAGAAATGAAGTTAGAAGAGTAATTAAGACTTTAATCATTGAAGAGTATTTTTTTAAATCAGAGCAATATTTGCTATGAATCGCAATCAAAACAATTACTCAAAAAAGAGAGAGGTGCCTAAGATAAAAAGTTTTAATAAAAAAGAGGGTTTTATCCCTCTATGTTAGATCGATTGTCAATCGTATTTAATATAGCGGTGCAAGTAGTAAACGTTTCATTTATTTAATCCCATTATTATGAAGTTTGTTTTCTTTGTACTTGCCCAGCGTTTCTTAGTTAGCTCTTGATATTCAGGACTATTGTAAGCATCTATCGCAGCTTGCTTTGAGGGAAATGAAATAACGACTGATAGTTTTCCACCTCTACCTTCAACAATTTGAGGATCAGAATCTTTCATAACTAAAGATCCTCCTACTGACTTAAGCCAAGGTTTAAATTCTTGAACATATTCTTTAAAAGCTGCTGGTTTTTTAACTGTGGTAGTTAACAGCCAAAAGCCTGAAGCATTAACAGAAGTAGGTAAAGAAAGGGCAACTAATAAAGGCAATAAGAATTTACGCATTAATAATGAAGAGGGTTTTATCCCTCCAAGTTTAGATCGACTGTCAATATTAATCTTTAGGTCATTGATGGGGAACTAATCCACCAAATGCAGCTAAATTATTTTTTGTATCTTTCTAAATGCACCCAAAAAGAAAATTAAATTTCAATCCATTCATTATTATCCCATTTATAGTTCTTTGTAATTTGTTTTATGTCACTAATCCATAAGTATCCAAGTTCTAGGGTTATGGGGTTTATTTTGAATAAAAATTCTTTCTGCCAGGAGACTTGGAGATCAGTAATTTTCATATTCATATTTTTTTCTTTGCGACATAATTGATTTATATAATCAAATAAATTTTGATATTCAACAAACTCTCCAAATTGAGGAGTAAAGTTGAAAGTCTCACTAAGATTTTTAATATCCTTACCTATACTTACTTCCCATCTCATTTGAACAATAGCACCTTTATTTTTATGAAAGCTCAACTCTTTCCTTTTGGTATTTAATGTTGAACACGCATAATATTTAAGTCCATCTCCATCTTGATTTGTATGATATTCAATATTGCGAAAATCTTTTGCCATAAAGCTCAAATTCATCTCAAATGTATATTAATTAAATGCTTTGATTATTTATAAATTAAAAATAAGTAATCTTTTATAAGATTTTCTCAGTGGTAGCCAAAAACAGAAAAATAATAATAGATATATCATAAAAAAAATACTCTACATATATTATTAATCACTCCATTGTTCAGCCATTGCGTCAGCTTTGCCCCTCTTTTATTTTGTTTATAATTCTTTTATGGAATTTTTAACTAATCTCTGGAATAACCAACCGACCACAGTTATGGGTGCTGGTGCAGCAATAGTTGCATTAATAGGAATTTATATATCTTTACTCCAAAAATATCAGTAGGTGGAAAAATTTATTCTAATAAATAAAGCCAGATCAAGAATAAAAGTCTTTGAACCATTTGAAGATACTTCCAAGCCTTCTCCAAACATTGATGCAATGATGATTAGTTATGGCTGTGTCTATAAGAGATCAAGTAAACCAGTCATGAAAGGTAGCAGGGTAGAAACTATTGAAGCTGCAAGAAAAGAATATGCAGAATTATTAAAAGAAGGTTGGAAGAAAACCAGTATTTTTAGAAGTTATTTTTAAGCGGTGCAAGTAGTAAGCGTTTCATTTATTTACTACTTTCCCTCCATATTGTCTGACTATTTTATCTAACAAAATACGCATATCTTTATTTTTAAGTTTCTCTATTTGTTGCAAATTCTCTAGAAGATCACATATTTGATCCTGTGTGTCTTCATTTAATTCTGAAACTGCCATTAAAAAAAGAGGTTTTTATCCCTCCATGTTAGATCGCCTGTCAATTAATATAATTTTTAATTTTCATCTACAACTTTTCCGCCATGCTCTCTTGCTATTACATCTAAACACCTAAGAATATCTTTGTTTTTTAATAAATCAGTTTGCTCTAAATAATTAAGTAGAGTTCTTATTTGTTCAATAGTATTTTCTTCTAACTCCTTCATTAGTAATTAATTGCTTTCTGACATTAAAGATAGCAATCATAAGATTATTCTCTAATTTATTTAAATTAAATTTCAATTGCTATTAAATATTATCTACTTTTCAAGTTGACTTGCTCTCTACTAATATTTTTGTTTAAAGTAAAAAAGTTTATCAGAATTTATGTATAAAGCTGTAAAAAGTGCGAAAGAGTTTTTAAGTGATCAATCTTTGAGAAGTAAATCACTAATAATAGGGGGTTTGCCTCTAATCATCTTTCTGGTTATTTGTTCTATAAATTTAAACTTTGCTGAGAGAATTACTTATTATGCCAGAGATTTTACTTTGACAAATTTTGGTTCTATTTGGATATTAATGGTAGTTGGGATATGCATTGTTGGATTATTTTTAGGATTTTCTCCTATCGGATCTTTAAGAATTGGGGGACCTGATGCAAAATCATCGCTTAACTTTTTTGATTGGTGTGCAGTTTTAATATGTACACTTCTTGCCGGAGGTGGGGTTTTTTGGTCTGCTGCTGAGCCTTTGATGCACTTTTTAAGTCCCGCTAGTTATTTTTCAGATATTACTGGTGGAACAGAACAGGCTATTGATCCTTCTTTAGCAGTTAGTTTTCTTCACTGGGGTTTTCTTGCTTGGGGATTAGTTGCAACAACTGTAACTATAACTTTCTCTTTACTTTCTCAAAATGGTTACCCTCTTAGACCAAGAAGCTTATTAATACCAATATTTCCAAAAAGAATTGTTGAAGGATTAGTTGGAGATATTACTGACGGATTGTCTGTCGTTGCAGCGATAGCAGGTACTGTTGGCCCTTTAGGATTTTTATCACTCCAATTAAGTAATGCTGCTGGAAATTTATCTTTTTTATCAAATAATAGTTTTTTGCAAACTTTTATAGTTTTGGTTTTAACTTTGATTTTCACAATATCAACATTAAGTGGTATTCAAAAAGGTATTAAATTTCTCTCTGAAATTAATATTTGGCTGACCATCGTTCTAGGTGCAATTCTTTTATTGAGTGGACCTACTTTTTGGTTAATTAAGCATTTTTTTAGTGGTAATTTTTTATACTTAAGCGATCTTAAAAAACTTGCTTTACCAAATCCTAATGATGATTGGGTAAAAGGCTGGACTATTTTTTATTGGGGATGGTTCTTAGGATATGCCCCTTTAATGGGATTGTTTACTGCCGGGGTGAGTAAAGGTCGTACTATTAAAGAATTAATAATTGTAGTTTGCATTATTTGTCCATTTGTGACTAACTTATGGTTCACTATCCTTGGGGGTAATGGCATATTTCTTGAATTAAATAATCCTAATTTATTGTCAAAAGAGTTAGTAGAGGGTGGAGAAGCAGGAGTATTGTTCTCAATTTTAAGTCAATTGCCTTTATCAGTTTTAATGATACCAATATCAATATTACTTATTGTCTTATTTATGTGCACAAGTGCCGATTCAATAAGTTATGCAGCTGCAATTGTTGTTAGTGGCCAGGAAAATCCTCCAAAAAAGATAAGGTTATTTTGGGCATTGATGATAGGTTTTCTTACAATAGCTCTTTTAAGAATCGGATCAGAAGTTGGAGATAAAACAAGTATCGATGCTCTTCAAGCATTTATTGTCATAACAGCAGTTCCTGTGACTCCTTTAATAATTTCCACAATATGGACAGCTCCGAAACTTGCGCTAAAAGAATATCTAAGACTAAAAAAGGATGGGTTTAAATAAAAAATTCAAAAATTAAAGTAAGGTATTTAGGAGCACTAGGTCGCAGGTTCGAATCCTGTCGCCCCGACTCTAATAAAAAACCAAGTCATACTAGCGAGTCTCCCAACTCGCTTTTTGATTTCTCATTTGTCTTGAAATTTCTTCGGACGAGGAATATGCGAGGATTTGTACAGCTTTGGATAACTTTGGAGGTCAGCTCGCCCGTAATAACATCCATTTTGGCTCATTAACCTGCCAACCTGCCGTAATTAATTTTTGGTACTCTTTGCGTACATCTTCAGTTTTAATTTCCTTTCTAGTTTTCATAAGCGGTGGTGATTCACTATTCGAACCAACAACAATTCCAGAATCAACAAAAATATACTCAAAAAACTTATCCATATTATTCTTATTATTCTTTTTCTTTGTAAATCTTCTTACCTCAGTCCAGTTAGGACATATTAATAATGGCTCCTCAGTTACCTTTCTCGAGTCTTTATCCATTTATTTTCCTTTTATTTCTTACTCCATTCACATTGGTGTGCATATTTCTTATATATCTTCCCATATCCTTTTTCAACGATAAGTTCTTGAATATTTACTTCATTTTTAAATAATTCACCAATAGTTCTTCCATATCTATCATTAGTGATTCTTTTAAAAGAAACTTCTTCATTAGCTACTAATTTATTCACAAAATCTCTTGCTTCTTTAGCTGGAATAGGATCCGCATTCCAACCTTTTAGCTCTGGAGTATCTATACATGCAAGTCTTATCTTTTCGCCCTTTAAACTAGTACAAGTATCCCCGTCATAGCAATCTTTTATAAAAACTCTTGGCAATGATGCGAATGCTGATTCAGAATTAGGTAAAGCGAGGGAAACTAGTAGTGGAAGTAGTATGCTTTTCATTAATTTAGTCAAAACGGTCATACGTATCAGTCCAAGTTTGCAAGACAATTAATTATTTCAATTAATCGAAAAATCAATGATTTTAATTATAAACCTCTTACTTTTTTTATATGTGTGATTGCATTTCTAATGTATTCCGGATCATCTGTTTCGTCTAACTTAGGAAACTTTTTATTAAACTTTTTATCTTCGAATATTGAATCTTCTCCCATTACAAAATCTAACTCTATTAGTTCATCCCAAGCTTTTTCTAGATCTATATGTCTATAGGCATTCGCCAAAGAATTAGAAGTCCATTTCCCAGATAAAACAATTTGATCGTCATCATAACAATGGAAGCTTTTCATAGATACAAGTATTGGTTTCATACCATTCCAATCAAAGTTCCGGGCAATGGTAAAAGATTCCACAGACTTATTAAAGTCTTGGATAATTTGATCTTCTTCAATCGTCTCTTTTTTTATAGAAACAGAAAAAAAGTTACTAAATTCTTCAGCAGCCTTAAGTTTTAGTAATCCAATTTTTTCAGTTAGAAATTTATCATTATTTTTAAATTCTCTAAGCGTAATAGATAATTCCCAAGAATCGGGGCCATTCCACTTGAAAACTGAGCCAATAGGTGGAGCTAAACTACAATTTGATTTTTTCTCAGCAAATAAAGATCGAGTATTTAATGGTAAAAACAAAAACAATCCAACCATTATTGAAATCTTGATTAAGCTTAAAAATTTATTTGGATATTTATAGAATTTTAAAACCATATTTTAATGTTCAAGCTATACATTAATAAAAAATACTTAAAAAATAATTCTCTATAAAAACATTCATTAGGATTAATTTTTATTTTGTTAATTTACTAGTTCTTTAAGCGTATTCGGTCACATGTTTAAGGTTGTAAATATTTTCTTATCAAGAGGTATTTTTTCTAATAACTTAAAGTAAATATTTTAAAAATAATAAGCAATGGAAATAGATGAATTATTTTGCATTTTTGGAGGTTTTTTTACTTTATTAGCAGCACGAAGTAATTGGAATTGGTTTTGGAATCATCCCAAAGCTAAAGGAGTTTTATCTATGTGTAGAGGTAAAAAAGGAGCCAGAATTTTTTATTCGATTTTGGGTATTCTGTTAATAGCCTTAGGCATTAATGGGTTCTAAACTAAATCCTAATTTATAAAATGAGACAAACACCAACTGAGAGAAGAGAGCAATGTAACCCCACCCTAATAGGAATATTTGTTGGAGTTGTTTCTCCCTTATCATCTTTAGTTTGGGGGATTAGGCAAAGATCATTGAAACTTGCTTTGTTCCCTTATTTATTCGTATTTGTAGCTGGATTCATAATTCTTTCTTTGGCTAGAGAAACAAAATTCAAACCAGAGTTTAAGATTCCACTTCAGCTAATTGGTGGATATTATTCTTTTGACCTGACAAAAAAAATGAAGGAAGAAGCACTTAAGAATAAAAATAAAGACTTCGATGCTGAAATTAAAAATAATTAAACTAGAAAGCTTAGCGATTATTTAGCGATTATTTAGCGATTATTTGTATAGCATTGATATACCTATTAGGCTTAATCGATAATTAGCACTATGTTTATTACATACCTCCTTGGTAACCCTCCAATTCTGACTAATTAACTTTTCTCATTCTTCTCTAGTTTTTTCTATACTCGATTAATGAAAAATCATAATATTGGCCTTCTAGTAGCTGTGATACTACTAGCTTTAATTCAAAGACTTATTCAATCAGTAAAACTTTAAAATGATATTCCCACCTCCACAAGTTATTTTTAGTTTATTGCTACTTTCAACAGCTATTGTATTAATTTGGGATATTAGATATAGCCCATTTGGTGAGGACGAGGACGGAATTTAGATAAACAGTGGAAGACTCATTTAATAATTGATTTTTTTATTTAATTTATTTATATTTAGCCCAATAAACAGCATCCATATTATTGCAAAGACTATTGGTAAGAAAACGATAGCGAGTTTCATCATTTTTTTAATCCTGTTATTAGCTAAAAATAATAGCGTTTAAATAAATAATTAAAACTAGGTACTTTATCTAAAATTTGAAGATAGAAGTAGGCAAAGCGAGAACCTGACTTATTTATTTAGTCAAATGTCTCAAATTGGAGGGCGGATCCTTTAGGAGTCCCAGATCGTAGGTTCGAATCCTGTCGCTTCGACTCTTAAAAAACAATTCATAATAGCGAGTCTCCTAACTAGCTTTTTTATTTCTCATTTGTCTCAAAAATGCTGCGGGCGAGGAATGGGCTAGTATTTGTATAAATTTGGATAACTTTAGAGGTTAGCTCGCCCGTTATAGCCATACTTCTGGTATGACTCTCCAACCCTGACTAATTAACTTTTTCCATTCTTCACGAGCCTTTTCAATCTTCAATTCTTCTCTTTTTTGCATTACCGGTGGTTCTTTTCCTAATGCACCAACTATTTTTCCAGTATCAACAAACATATATTCGAAGAATTTATCTTTATTTAGTTTATTTATTATGAATCTTTTTACTCTTGATCTACTGGAATTTATTAGCCAATGTTCTTCATTCATATTTTATTTTGGTATAAAAATCCTTTTTTTGTATGAGTAGCTATGTTCATTCTTTTTTAGTCGCAATCTTATCAATAAATCCTCGGAATCTTTTAAATAATCTTTCATCGCTTCTTTTTTTTAATACAAATAATGTCCCTTTATCTCCTCTACATATTCTTAGCTCCTTACTTAAATAGGTGATATCGAGCCATCCTTTTTGCTCTTTTTTTATTTCTGCTAATGCTTTTACTTTATTGAATCCTATTTGGGGACCTATTAATCCAGCATGAGTAAATTCAACTCCAACTCTAATATCATTGATTGGTTTTAACTTGGCAATGATACCTGTCCCAACAATTGCATTAATACCTCTTGGTTTAAGCAAGTTCATGGCACTTGACTTTAAGGGATCCAAGATTTGTAGATTATCTACTAATGGAGAATAATTTAAAAATGGAGCATTAGAACTGCTCCACCTTAACTCCCATATTCCCTGTAATTTTTCAATATCTTTACTAAGAATGAAATTAGAATTGCCCTCAAGTTTTGTAGCTAATAATAAAATATCTTTTGAATTTGGTTTATCAAGAAGTAATTTTATTAGCTTTTGATCTATATCCATTATTTCATCTTAAGAATTAAATAATGTCATTGTTGATGAGTGTGTTTTCCTAAATTAATGCAAAAATGAGACAATCAAGCTTTTGATTTAACCAATCAAAGAAATAACTATAGTCATAATCTTTTTAGCAATAAATTTTTTATCCATAAAAAAGGGATTTAAATCTCTATGTCAGATCAACTGTCAAAATGCGGTGCAAGTAGTAAGCGTCTTATTTAAGGATTAAAGTCTCTACATTTTGATCTTTCATTTTCATAATCTTTTATAGCAGTGTCCCATTCTGATAAATCTGCTTCTTTTCCAGAAATATATAATTCCATTTGTTTCGAATAGTTTGCTGATTCAATCCGACTATTGAATGAAGTATTGCAAAAAATTATACTTCCAAATTTTTCATAGTCCACATAATCCCTATTCGCAGCAAATTCAGCATTTGCCCTTTTCTTATCTAATGCTTTATATTCCAAATCCTCAATACTAGGTTTTGGACGGAGTAAGAATGCTTTATATTCCAAATTCTCAATACTAGGTTTTGGACGAAGCAAGGATGGTTGCTTTTGTGAATTTAGATATGCGATAAGGCAAACACAAATAAGAACAACAGCAAATACTCTAATTAACCAAGTGTTAGTTTTATTCATTAATTAATTACGAGTTTTAAGCGTTTCATTTTTTAAAGCTTAAATGTCCAATCTGAATTAATCGCTTCTGAATCAGGATTATTTTTTAGAGCAACCTTTATTGCGTCTTGCTTATTATTTGCAATTACTACCTCATCAAATTCTTTTCCATCCTTTTTTAAAGATACTTTAAATCTCATAAATAATAAGCTTGCTATTTTTAAATTTTAGATCAGCTGTCAATAATTAATCTTTTGGCCATTGCCATTGATATAACTCTCTTGATATCAGTTTGATGTCAAAAAGGACCTCTGAGAAAAAGCAATCTATTGATAAATTCAGATTTCAAAAACTTTTGTTCCTGATTTTTCATCAGCAATTTGTTTAATCCCGAGATTTACTAACGATAATGCAACTACCCATGCAACGCCTCCACAAATTATGTATGTTCCCAAAAAAGGTAAATTTAGACCTGAATTCCAAATAAAATGGCAAATAACTATCACGCTAAAAGGTTTATAAAATTCATTTTTTTGAAGTAATTTAAATTTAAATTGGCCTCCTTTTAAGACTCTCCACATTGCTGCTCCTGACACCGCAGTCCAAACAATATGAGCAAAAGGCGATAAAATTCCTCTGATTTGTATATTCTCTATCATTTCATCGACAGAAGAATCTAAACCAATATTTAAGGCATATCCTGCTGATTCAAAAGCAGCAAATCCGCAGCCAACCGCAGCTCCTAATAGCAATCCATTCAAAATATATGGATACTTTTTAATTCTTTCTCCTCTCATTAATATTAAAAGTGCACCCAATTTTGCTGGCTCTTCAATAATTCCAGCCGCGGATGCTCCAAAAGCATAGCTTAAAATTTCAGTATTTTGAAAAAGAATAAGAGCTATAAACATTGATAAAATCCCTCCAAATAAAACCAAACGCAATATTTGCCAAAGAGGGATATTTCTTCTAATGTTTAATTCAAAAAAAAGAAATAATGTTGATATTGGTACTGCGAATGAACCACTAAAAATTAGTCCTGGAACAAGATTGATATTTTCGAAATAATAGTATGCAATGACAAATGCATAAAATAAGACTATTGAGACCGTAACCAATCTAAAAAATAACCAGGGTTGGGGATAATCAAGGCTAATCTCTTCAATTTTAGGCGTAGTAAAATTAGTACCGACAATGAGACTTTCTTCAATCTCCTCTACTGTATGAGGTTTATTTATGCCTCCGAAAAATCTACTAAAATTAAACTCTCCAAGCCCATCAGCTTCTCCAACCCTTCCTAATTTTTCTAATAAATCTTTTGAGGATATATCTTTTTTATAATTTTGATTAATATTTTTAGAACTACTTTTATTGGAATCACTTAATTTTGTTTGATCAATTGAAACATCCCATACCCAAATCCAAAAAGGTAATGGGAATGGGAAGAAGAACCACCATCCAGATTTTCCTGCATCTCGAAGTCTTCTTATGCTTATTGAGACTCTAGGGATAATTCCCAAGAAAATTCCAATATTTGTAAAGATGGCGTTTTCAAATATAAGGGAATCTATAAAAAGTAAAAATACAAGACTTAAAATATCAAATAAAAAGAAGTATCCGAATTCCTCTCTATTTGTGATCCCTTCAAAGTCAAAAGCTTTTTTGAATCCTAAAAAAAAGTATTTTATTGGCATTGGTTTCATTCACCTAATAACAATAATTACTTTTTAGAACTAGATGTCAATTTGATGTCTTTTTATAAAAACTTACCTCAAGAAATAACTTAATGCTACGCAAGAAATATCTTACATACCCATTGCTCTTCTTAGCTTTGCAGCTTCATCCAAACCTTACATACCCATTGCTCTTCTTAGCTTTGCAGCTTCATCCAAACCTTCCATAATTGTAAACGTAGAATTCTCAGTAGCTTCTTTCCTTAGCTTTGAAAGCTCATTGTATTCTTTAGATTCATAAGCTTCAACTGCTGCCCTCATTGATGGGAATTCACAAATAACTGCTAAATTGGCATCCTCAGTCCTCTCCTTTCCTTGAGGATCTGTATCTTTTGCAAAGACTTGACCTCCAACCTCTTTCAGCCATGGACCAACTCTATTGACATATTCATCAAATAAGTCTTGATTAATTATTTTAGCCGTTGATATCCAATAACCTTTAGCTCCTTTTTTATCCATTTATTTATTTAAGTATTTCAATAAGATTACATCATTTCATATTGATCAAATTTAGTTTTTAGCTTTGCTGCTTTATGAATTAATCCAACTGCCTCTTTTCTTCCCGTCGCTTGTTGCGCCTTGCGCATTAAGTCAGCATATTTTATGCTTAATTTTTTCATTAGTTTATTTGTTAAGTTTGTTATGCACAGGCTTAATAAGTGATAGTATTTAATGAATTTGATCTACAGGATAGATCAACACAAGTTTTATCAGAAAGTATTTGACTCTTGCAGGTGGGATTCTTTTTCAGAAATTCTTTAGCTGGTCAATATTGCTTAGTCTTATCTCTACCTGAGATAATATAACAATAACACAAGAACAAAAGATAGATATTGAAAGAAGTTTAACTTTCTAAATAACTACAAATTCAAAGTTCTGCATTTTTTCAGGCAGAATTAATAACTAATCTTTTTTTAAGGAGACATTATTGATTTAAACTCCCAAAGCGAAGTGGTTTGCTCCATCAAATCCTCATACTAAGAGAGGGGCTTCTATTATTTACAGCTTTGTTACAGTATCGATACATATATACCAAGAAAGGGTTAATATAAAATTAAAACTTTACAATAGTTAATATTAATGTTACATTAATTAATAATTAATTAATTTTCATTATGACTCCAGAAGCAGAAAGATTTAATGGTTGGGCAGCAATGCTCGGTTTCGTAGCAGCAGTTGGCGCTTACGTATCAACAGGTCAAATCATTCCAGGTTGGTTCTAGTGTCACGTTCAATATCAATTACAACAGAATCAGGAGGAAGACAAAATATCTTCCCAACAGAAGTTCAAACTCAACTAGTTGAGGAGTATACAAATTACCCAGCAGAAGCTGAAAAAGCAAATGGCAGATGGGCAATGCTTGGATTTATAGCTTTAATAGGCGCTTACGCGTCTACAGGACAAATCATTCCAGGAATTTTCTAAATATGAATATAGATATTTTCCTTATATCTTTTTTCACCTATCTGTTGATACCAGTAATCATGGTTGCAAAGGGTAGAAAAGTATAAATTTTTATTTTTAAAACCAAATTCAATTTTCTAAACCTATGAATATACCAGTATATGATTTTCCCAATTCTCCAATTTTATTACTTGGATTTTTTGGAATTTTAGTTGCACTTGCAACCTATTTCGTTACATACAACAAATACTTTAACTCTCCACTTAATAGAGACAAAAAGTTTGTTAAAAATTCATTAGAGAATGAATTTAAAAAAGTTTCATCACAAATTTCTTGAAATGGAACCTATATCTATTGATCTTTATAAAAAACTAGTAGAAATCTATGAGTCCTCTAGTTGAATTCTTGATTCTAGTAATTGGTTTACCGGTTTAACATTTTTTTATTCCATAAAGCAATTTCAAGAATCAAAACCATCAAAATTATTCCATCCTTATACCAAATAAATGGAAAACGCAAATACAAATAAAATAGAAAAAGAAAAGATTGTAGCTGAGAAGCTCAATGGAAGATTTGCAATGATTGGCTTTATTGCTTTTGTAGGAGCTTATCTAACAACAGGACAAATAATTCCTGGTTTCGTTTAAAACTATTTTCAAAATTTCATAAAAAAATGACAAATTTAAAAACCACATACTGGCAAAATGCTGAAAAAACTAATGGAAGAATGGCAATGATGGGATTCTTTGCATTAGTTGTAAACTACGGTCTCTTTGGCTGGATAATTCCAGGAATTTTTTAAAATGAATTTAGGAATAATTTTTTTAAAAGCCAACATTCTTGGTTCAATTACTTTGCAAGAGCTCGATTGGATAACAGAAAACGAACATAAATTTTCCAGACTTGATATGTCTTTAGTCATTAAATTAGGTCGTTTGATGGATGAAGGAATTGTAGATCTTGATTGTACTAAAACAGCTTAAAGAAGTTTCTTTTCTCATCAATCAAAAAAATAAAATATAAAGACAGAAGCTGATTTCCTCTTATTTTAAATCGACATTCAATATAGTTTATAACCTATTGCTAATTAGCATAAATTCGTTTTGATATGGAAAGAAAAATTTATGTAATGCTTAAATTAATTGTTTATCTGGTTCTTGGGTTTTACTCAACTTATATGGAAGTAATGCAACTAATATCAAAAATTAGAAGATTTAAAATTATCCCTGTATCAAATCAGTTACCTACTTAAAAACAAGAAACCTCTCCAGAAATTCCAACTACCAGAGAGGTTATTAAATTGACTCTTACTATATAAAGTCAATCTATGTCTTGGAGAAAACTAAGAGTTAACTCATTGAGGTTTGGCCTCAATTAACTTATAGCAAAAATCTAAAACCAACGAAATCAATGAAATCAGTAAACGTTTCATTTTTTAGTTAAGAAAATTGATTGGTAATGTTTTTTTCCGAGACAAAAGTAGAAACAAAAACAACTCCTCCTACTAAAAAGGGAATTAATTATCCCAAAAAGTTAACGATTCCTCAGGCGACATACCCTCCAAAGTTATCCAAAGCTATGCAGACTTAAATCATAAAGTATTTTTATATGGTTAAATATCATAGATATTCAATTAATCTTTAAAAAACTTTAAATTAAATCTATTAAGAAAAATTAAATTTAATAAAAAATAAATTGCAAGTGATTGTGAATTGAGCCTATTTAAAAGTCCGACTTTTGAATATGGCACAGTGTAAAATTTCAAAAAAAATTAAAGATAAAATTAGTGAATTTACAAGTTTAAAAAATCTTATTAAAAAAATGTACTCAGATTGAGGATCTTTCTAAAGGGGATTTAGTTTATAGTTAGAAGTAAGGATTGGTTATTATTTAACTCGTAAGTTACATTTTTTTGAAAACTTAGTAGATTCTTTCCTTGATCCATTAGCTAGAAAACACTCATTTTCAGCTCTTCCATCATAGTTATAATTTTTATCAATCATATTAAAGTATTCCCCGGCTTTACATGGTATTGAACTTGGTCTTCTTTTGCAATTTTTAGTGGTTTGACTATAAGTTCTTTGATAACCTGCAAGATCTGTCCTAACTCCATTTGCCCTGCATGTATAAAATTTTTCTACGATATCTGGACTATCTGGAACACTGCGGATGCCGCTAAAAGCAATAGCATGCCATCTTGAAGATTCTTTGGAGCATTTTGTATCAATTTCCTTAATACTAAGAGTATCTCCATTTTTTAACTTCACGGTATAGTTATCTTCAAGATTTAGAAGCCAATAAACCATTATCACTCCTAAGGGAAGGATTATATATTTATATTTTTTATACATAGATTTACTTTCGAAATTTATCAATTTAAATTATATCTCTAAGCACAAAAAACTTGTAAAGAAACTTAGAATTCATTAAATAGCACTAAGTTGCTAAGTGGAGATCTCTAGGGGATCTATAATGTAATTAAAAGTTAATACAAGTATAATTAATTATCAATAAGCAGTCTCAAAAGCATCCTATAGCTATGATTTATTAATTCTATGACTAGATTCTCAAGCAATTCTTTAAAAATAAGCCTAGTAATTTGGGAGCACTAGGTCTCAGGTTCGAATCCTGTGGCCCCGACTCTTAAAAACCAAGTCATACTAGCGAGTTATCCAGACTCGTTTTCTTATTGTCTTCAATCTCAGATGGGAAATGAAGCTAGTATCTTCGAAGAACTACAAAAAGGTGCTTAGTTTTCTATACCCTCTTGATCCATCACTCTCTGCACTCCTTCATAAGTATCAGTAATTTGTTTTAAGAAGTGGATTAAATATTCGTTGCCACATTTGGTTTCTCGGTTTACCTCATCCAATATCGTGTTTATATCTTCAAAAGCAGGTTTAAACCACTCCTCCATTTGCTCATCAGTTGGGTTAAACATAATCAATTAAATATTTACCATATATATCAAGTCTAGAAAAACTGTATTGGGCCAAGTATTTTATTTAAAAATTTTTTTAATATGGGAGGTTCTTTAATTTCATAGATTGGTGTTTTATGTGAGATTGATTTATTATTGGGATTATTTTTTTTAACCATACATTTAAAATTTTTAACTAAGTTAATATAGTATGTTTTGCAAAATTTATTATTAGTTTTTTTACTTGAATAGAGACTAAATTTAACCTAATAAGTTATCCAAGTTACTTTTCATACTTCCTTGAAGTTTCCATTTTCCGTTAGAGGATAAAGTAATTTCTAAATATCTATTGCTTGAGGTTGTCCTTCTAGTTTTCTATTAATCCAAATAGTTCTCTCATTTTCGCTTTATTCTCTCTGTAAATAATACCAGTTTAAAGGAAAGCTAAGGATGTTTTTATTGCCTCAATCCAATCTTTTATTTGCGATCGCCTCAGCATAAGTACTAGGTCGTTGTGGGGATAGCTAGAAGGGTAGCTAGCATCTATAAACATCTTTTATAATCTTCGAAGATTATGCAATAGGCAGTCACAAACTCGTTCCGCCTTCTGTGATTACTCTAAGCTATAACTAAAGTCTTAAGGTTTTCTTAAAAATAACGCACAGTGCTTTGGGAGCTCTAGGTCGCAGGTTCGAATACTATCGCTCCGACTCTTGAAAATCAAGTCATACTAGAGAAGTACCCAGACTCGCTTTTTTATTGAGAAATTTGTTTACGCCAAAAGTGGACAGATAGTGGACAGTTACTTGTTTATTTTTGTGGAGAAAAAATTAGAATATTCAATTTTCTGTCAAAACTCCATTTCCATCTATATGGTTCAAAGTCTTTCAATTCAGTTGATTTATCGTATTTAGCTATAAAATTCTGCAAAGATTCAAAACGTTCCAAATATCCTGGATGAGTACTTTTAATGTCTGTATCTGCTTCCCAATGCATTTTTTCTGCGATAAAAGTAATCTCATTAAGACATGTTTCCTTATCGTAACCAGCATTAATAAACATCTTCGCAGCATTATTATCAGCAATCATTTCAGACTCTCTACTCAATTCTTTTTCTAAAACTTCTTTAATATCATCTTTTTCATTTTTAACTTCCTCATCATTTTCTTTTATTTTTTTTGATTCAATTAAAATTTCATTTTTGTTTTTATCTTTAAGTTTTTTTAGGTTTTCTGATAACTTTATTGATTGTTTAATGTGGTCATTGAAAACTATATGGGATAATTCATGACCAATTGTGCAACCTAAATAATCTATTTCCCTCGCATATGAAAGAAAAGATGATTTACTAAGCCAGACTATATCATTCCAAGCATAAGCCTCAATACCGTTGAATAAGTATGATTGTTTTAGAAGCTCATTTACATTGACACCATTAACTTTTTTATAATTCTTATATGGATCTAAATTCCTGTAATAGAAACATCCATCTTTTTCGCATAATCCTAATTCCTCTGCTCTATGTTGCATATAAATCCCGCTTCCTATAGAAAATCGAATATCTCGATCACCTAGATCATTCTTTGACGCTAGTTTATCAACTATTTTTTTTATAGTTTTATATTCTTTTGGCATAAAGTAAGTTGAATTTTCTCTCAAAAAATTGCCTAAATACAGAAAAGAAAAAGATAAAACTATAATTCCAGTAAATAATTTGTATGGATATTTATTTTTGATTTTTTTAAGCATCTAAATAACAAATTTCTTTTTTAAACTAACCTAAAAGATATAAATATATTGTCAATAAATTTTGTTAGTAATATGAAAAAATTAAAAAAAGTGGACAAATAGTCTAAATTTTTACTTGATTAAACAGGACAAATAATGAAATACTCAGCAAGAAATTAAATACACCTTAAAAACCTTGTGATGCTAATGGGTTGTGCGGTGCTCTGGGAGCACTAGGTCGCAGGTTCGAACCCTGTCGCTTCGACTCTTAAAAACCAATTCATAATAGCGAGTTACCCAGACTCGCTTTTTTATTGTTTTTACTATTGGCTCATAGCAGCCAACAAATAGCCAATAAATTTCAGAACCAAATAGTCTCTTTTGGAATTTCTACTAAAATTGAATTAATAATAATTTTTTTGTGAAGAGATTTTTACTTACAATAATCTTAACTTTTGGATCTTCTCTCCCCTCTTTTGCTGATCATGGTCCATTTAGCATGGAGAAAGGATCAAACATACATGAACTACATTTAGGTATTGGAGAAACTATTAATCCAACGGGAGAACCAAAACGTTTTGGAATAAGAGCTTGCTCTACAAAAGAATTAGATTTTGTAAACCCATGGCGCTCTTCACAGAAAGGCACTATTCCATTCAAAGTCAGAACTGAAGAAATTGTTGCTTTCGGATTAGCAGGGACATTTAATTCAAGATTCAATAGAGGAAATGTTGCTGGAGCTATTGGTGTAATCACCGATCCCTTATCATTACCTTTATCATTAATCTCAGGAAAAGGAGGTAATAATTTCCAATATTCACTTCTTACTATTAATAAAGAAAATGGAAGAATTGCTCAAAGATTTATCACTTTATATAGTCAAAAAGATGTAAATTATTTGAATGATTATTTAAAAACCTCAACGGGATATAATCCAGGCGAACAATTAACTAATCAAGAATTAGAGAAAAAATATCTTTTGCTTAAACAAAAAAAAGAGTCGATATCAATTAACTGCAAATATATGGAAAAATATGGTCAAATAAGAGCTAAAAAGAGATCCAACTTATCAACAAAATCATCCAAATAAGTGAACTATGATTCACAGGTT
The DNA here is from genome assembly GCF_902626525.1 of uncultured Prochlorococcus sp. Taxonomy (GTDB): domain Bacteria; phylum Cyanobacteriota; class Cyanobacteriia; order PCC-6307; family Cyanobiaceae; genus Prochlorococcus_A. The sequence continues at coordinate 140,760 of NZ_CACOFR010000001.1, read as the reverse complement.
TGGAAGAAACGTCCTCAATGCAATTAATCAGCCAACAAAGCGCCAACAATAGCAAGAAATTTAAAAGAAATAATTTTGATGAGAAATAAATTATCTCGTCATAATTTGAAAACTAAGTGTTTTTTTCCTGTATAAGTTCTTTGGGAGTACTTGGTTGCAGATATTGGATCCTTTCACTTCGATAAAGTTATAGCAGTAATTCTCAGCTACTAATATATTTAACTAAAAAAGTAGAGTGCCCACAATTGAATATCTTTATTAGAAATCATCATTAGATTTAGCAAGTATTTCATTTTTTTGGTGTCATTTTGAAGGTTAAATACGCAAAGCCACCTTGTAATAACAAACTGACAACACCATAAGTAATAGTTATTCAATACATATAATTCACTTAATCTTTATTTTCATCTTTTTTTAGTTTCGTCTATAAATGGAACGAGTAATTCTAGTAACTACCTCTTAAATATGTCTATTAGGTTCTTTATTGTTTTATCTAATAAAGTAAATAATCCCCCCAACAAATGTGCTACCTACAAGAAGCAAGACCATTGCAAGTGCTATTAATTTTGTTAAGCTTCCAATCATCTAATCTATTAAAGAAAAAAGAAGAGTCATTATTTTTTCTACAACAAATATCTTATCCATTAAGAAAAGAGGGTTTAACCTTTTAAGTTTAGATAGATTGTCAATCGAATTATTTTGTTTTAAGCTCAGGTTCGTACACAGCGCCATTGCAAACTGCTACTGCAATACTTTCTTTTGATGGGTTATCCCAATTTTTTAGCTCCATCTCATTTTTATCAATCCATTGGAAAGTTTTTTTAAAGCATTGATTCCAATAAAATGCCTTTTTTGATAAGGGTATTAAAGAAATAAAAATAAGTACTATTGCAGTTGTAGATGTAATTACACAGTATTTTATGACTTTTGGGCCTTTATTAGGTGACATAAAAAAAAAGAGGGTTTTATCTATCCAATTTTAGATCGACTGTCAATCGTTAATAAGTATAGGTCGAGGGGAGAAACTCTAGAAAGATAAAACTATGGAGTTTTGATTTTACGAATAAAAACAGAATTACAGAATAGACCCACAACAAAAGTGCTAAAAGATAGTTTTGGCCGTTTTCTTAAACCTATTTTGCTATGCCACGAGGTTGATAATATTTGCAGAATCGGATTGCTGCATCATAAGGTTCATAATATGTACCAAGGTTATATTTACTAACAAACTCTTTAAGACTAATAGGGGATGCACTTGCTTTCGCACAATCTTCTCTTATTTGTTCTTCTCTCGTTCCTGTGGATATTTTTGAAAGATTAAAAGCAATTAAAAAAGTACCAATAACCATAAGAATATTTGTAGTTAGTCTTACGTTTGGTCTGAAACTATCTCGCATAAAAAAAAGAAGATTTTATCCTTCCAATTTTAGATAGACTGTCAATCGTAGTTAATATAGAGGTGCAAGTAGTCAGCTGTTATTATTTTGTAATGGATACTAATACCGCTATTTTTGAAAGAAGAACTGTTCATGCTTTTAATTCAATAAAAGTTGACGAGAAATTAATTTATAATGCTATTAATGCTGCAAATCAGGCTCCTTGTCACAGATTAACTTTTCCTTGGAGATTTTATTCGATTGGTATAAGCAAAAGAAATGAAATCTTAAAACTAGCTATTGATATTAAATCATCAAAAAAGTCGTTAGATGAGAATTCCAAAAAAATTATTAGAGATAAATTTCTGAATCCTTCTCATCTATTAATTTCAAGTCAAATTTTAAATAAAGATGAATTAATAAAAAAGGAAGATTACGCAGCTTGTGCATGTGCTATCCAAAATTTGGCAATATCTCTTGCTTCGAGCAAAGTTAACATCAAATGGTCTTCTGGTGAAATAATTAGAAGTAAAAGAATTTATAACATACTTAATATTGACCCTACATTAGAGGAAATAATAGGATTTATTTGGGTAGGGTATGGCAAGATATTGCCTGAAATTAAAAGACCATTGATTAAAGAGATTTATAAACAAATTTAGAAATATACAACACATTATAAAATTCTTGGATATCGACAATAAATAATTGTTTAGCCCTTTTTTTTTGAGTCTAGTAAGCGTTTCTTTTCTTTGAAGAAATATTATTTCTAACCTTTTCTTTTTCTTTTTTTTCTAATTTATGCTCTTTAGGGCAATAATAATCATTACATTCCTCTAAACAATGCCCACTATTTCCATGACTTAAAATTGGTGCTACAGGTAATGCGAGGGTAATAAGTAGTGAAAGTAGTAAGCGTCTCATATATTTTTTTTAGTTAATACTCTTAGTATATTCTGTAACTCTGATTCCATTAGGGATCCACCCGGAGAATTTACCATCTTTATAAGTTACGAGACTTATCCTTTTAATATTATTTGGAGTATCAAGAAAAAATTGTGGATTAGTTACTAAAGGCTCTTCAATAATACGTTCCAAAAACTTACTTCTATTTTTATTGTGGATTTATATTATCGGATATTTTTAAATGATAAAAGGAGTGCTTTGGAAACACTAGGTCGCATTTATCGATCCTATCTCCCCAATCAGTAATAGTAGTAAGTCTCAGCTAATAATATTTCTTACTCAAGATAGGGACCCCCCAAATGAATCAATACTTGTTCGAATTAGTACATACTATATGAATACTTTTATTAAAAGAATTAATATCCTCAATACTTCCTCCTCTTGGGAATTCAGATAATTTAAATAATACTTGGTTCTCAATAGGGTATAAATCATATGTTTTTAACTTTTTATGCCACCATTGTTCATTATGTACACATTGATGATGATTAGTATGAGGGATATCATATGTAGCAATAGATGCTGTGAATATACCTCCTTCTGCGAGATGAGATCTTACAGTTTGAAGGACTTGTTCGACTCCGTCTTCGGTAAAATGTTCCATTACTTCCCAAGCACCAATAACATCAAACATGTAAAGGGAGCCTTTCTTATCTATAAGAGATAAAGGTTTTGTAAGATCCGCTGTGAAAAGATGGGAAGGGATTCTCCCCCATTCTGCACGTTTGTTTTTTAAAGATATGTCACTGCCTTCAACACCAATACCGAAATGACCTTCTTCCAAAAAATTCCGCACCAAGCCGCCACCAGCACAACCAAGATCTAAATAAGAAATTTTGCGTTCAAAATATCTAAAACAAGCCTCCACAAATGCTGGTTTAGTCGTGTTGTCATTAATAGTTCCTGAAGGGATTAAGTGGTCTGGGCTATCATAAGCAACAGGATAATCAGTCTTTATAAAAACCTTATTATTCAAATCAAATGGATGTATTCGAGTTAAAAAATTGAAAATTTCATCAAAATGTTGTTGCTCCCTTTTTTTGAGATCAATAATTTCATTCTCTAGTTCGAATAATTTACGATTATTTGACTTGTGACTTGAGATACGAAGAAGAATGCGCCATATCCTTCTGGCAATTGGGTATATCGAGAATTGCTTAAGTAGTGTTTTAAGATTATTTAATAACATGTGGATTTTTGATTTAAAAATCAAAAAAATTAATCTATTATTAATTTTATTTTAAATCATTAAAAAGATTTATTTTACAAATTTCTAAATTATTACAGCCAATGCAATGGGTAAGACTGTTCTCTTTTTTGAGAACGATGAAAAGCAAAGGCAATACCTAATAAAATTAATGAACCTGAGAGAACAGGAATTAAAATAAAAATAGGCGAAGCCTTTAGAAAGACTCCCAATAATGCAACTGCGCCTGCCGGTGGATGTAAACATCGAAAAGCTTGACCTAGAGCTATAGCCAATCCAACTGCTATACCACACGCCAAGAAAGAGGATCCCAAGAAAAACACACAAAGAACTGCAGATATTGCTCCTATTAGATTTCCAAAAATAAGATTTCTTGGCTGAGCTAGCGGACTATTGGGAGCGCCAAATAAGAGAACTGTAGAAGCTCCAAAAGGTGCGATAAGAAGAGAGTAAGTAGATAGATTACTAAGTATACCTAGGCAACTTATAGCGATTAATCCTCCTATAAAAGAGAGTAATAGCTGCCATCTTTTAAAACTTGGTTGGGTAGATCGACCTTTAACAAGCTCTTTTTGGCTGAATTTGATTAAAGAAAATAAGAGTCTTTTCATTATTTATTAGATAAGTAAATTATTACAGTTATAGTTCCCATAGCAACGATACCGAAATTCCAAACTGTTGAACTATTTCTTTTAAATTGTTTAACCCAACTTGGAATTCCAACTGACATGAAAAGGAGAGTTAATCCAAATAACAAAACTATTGGTAAGCTTATAGCTATAAATAATTCCATTAAAAAAAGGGGATTTTATCCTTCCAATTTTAGATCGACTGTCAATTACCAACCATTAGCTGCCTTTAATAAATAAAACCAATCAATTCTCCCTTTTTTTTGTCTTAAGCCTCACTAAGCTTTATACAAAAAAAGATTGACCCCCAACTGGAAAGGAATCAACCTTAATTACTTAGTTATGAGTAGTAGTGCAACTGGCCTAAAGCTAATCAATTTAACGCACCTAAATCATTGATCTACGTTATTAATAACGCACCTAAATCATTGATCTACGTTATTGAATTGATTAGCTTTTTAACCAGTAATAAAAAATAGTATGAATATTTTTTTTTGTATATGGGTAGTTATGCTGATTTATCTGAAATGCGTTAGTAGTATATGAAGCGATGGCTGCAAGTAGTGGGATTAGTAAGTGTTTCACTTACCTTTTTTCTAAATTTCCTCTCATATCAATTAATAACTTAAACAGCTTACTTATTAATAGCCTTCTTTTTAAAAACGTTTTATCAATATATTTTTCATTCTCTTCTCTTAAAAATTTTTGACCATTTAAGCCCAATCCTCTAATTATAAATTCTTTATCTTCTCTAATCCACTCTTCTAACATTGCTTTTGTTGCTTCTATGTGAAATTGCAACCCATAAGCAAAATCACCAATCCTAAAGAACTGTTCCTTACAACGTGCGCTACTAGCAATGAGTACTGCTTTATTAGGTAATAAAATCCTATCTCCATGCCAATGAAGGACGTGAAAAGGCTCTTCAAAAAGTTCATTAAATTGATTATTTGATTTATTAGTAAATATTTGAGACCATCCAATTTCTGGTAATACTTTTGGAGGCGATCCATATTTTAAAATTTCTACATCTCCTCCAGCAGCACTCGCAAGCAACTGTGCACCTAAGCAAACACCTATTATAGGTCTTTTATTTTCTAATTCTCTTTTTACAAAATCTATTTCTAATTTAAGCCATGGATATCTTTCGCTTCCAATATCTTTGACTCCCATCGGTCCGCCCATAATTAAAATCAAGTCACCTTCTTTTGTTTCTGGTAAGTTATTTTTTTTATATAAACGGATAATTTCAATTTTTAAATCTCTTTCTTTAGCAACTTTTTCAAAAAGACCAGGGCCCTCTATTTCTACATGTTGCAAAACTATCAGGCGTTTCATTTAACTGATCAAAGAAATAAGAAGAGTCATTATCTTTTCTACAATAAATCTCTTATCCATAAAAAAAAGAGGGTCTTATCCCTCTATGTTAAATGGACTGTCAAACTCTTTCTATGAATAGACTTTGGCAACTATTGGACCAGCTTCTTCATCAGTAAATACAGGCGTGGTTTCCCAATTTAGAAATTCACCCCATTCGGCTGCATGCTGATATATTGCTTTTGGATTGTCAGTCTTTAAAACTATCCAACCTTCTAAAGAACCAGGGGCATGATATCTTCCAATCATCTCAACTCCAGGATAATCTCCCCCACCACCAAGAAATTTCTCTGCACCTTTTTGATGATATCCGGCCTTAAATGACCAATGCTGCACATAAAGCATTTTATTTTTAATTTTTATTGGCTTTCTATTATTAGCAAAAAAAATAATTCCTGAAAATAAATATTGTTAATTACTGCTTAATTTAGATCGACTGTCAATTATAAAATACCTCCATTAAAATCTTCTAAAAATTGGCAGTTTTAATGAAATTTGCTTTTATGAGTGTAGAGTTATTTTTATTATGCAAATCTCATTTTTTGCAAAAGTAGTTTTATTTTTAACTCTTTATTGTATTTCTGATTTATCAATTAAAAATAATATTTTGAGAAAAGTAATAAATAGAGCTAATAGAGCTAAAAAAATTTAAGCTTCCCAATCAATGTAATTTTTAACTAATTTTTGGAATAATCAACCTACTACAGTTATGGTAATAGGCTAAGCAATATTTGTATTATTAGGAATTTATATATCTTTACTCCCGACATATCAATAAATTAGAATGATAATATGTTAGCCCAATCCAGCTTTTAGATATCTATAACCCTCTGAGACTGCCAATGGTCTTGTGCATTTAACCACGCAATTCTCTACACCTTTTTCAGTAGAGGTTCTTAATTCACAGCTTCTAATGCAATCATAATAAGCAACTTTTGGATCTAGTTTATTCTTAAAATGTTTATCTCTAAATGTTGTCATGTCGAGAACTTAAAAGTGCTATTAATTTATGAGAGATATAATGTTTTGCATAGAGCAGAAATACTCTATTTAAATACTATTAAATAATATTTTTTTATATGTTAAAGCCATATATGTTACCACCACATTCCGAGATTTAAATTTTTTTTATCTCTATTAACTCTATTACATGCAAGCTCACACTCGCTTAATTCTTTGATTGAGAGAGCATTAATTATTCTTGTCATGTCAATAGAAGATAGCTCTCCATTAATGTTCCATTTAAGAGTAGTTTTACGTTGAGATGAGTTTGTTGATTTATTCTTCATGACTTTTAAGGTCAGGGATAATTAAATAGCATATTTTTTTTGAATTCACAAAAAAAATGTAAAGTTTTAATAAGACACTAAATTAAATTTATTTTTAAAAATCTACAAACTATAGTTTTTATTATCACATCTTTCTAATTTTTTCTAATTCTTCTATAGATCGAATGTCAATCAAAAATAACTTTTGAAAAATTGAAATCCAAAGAAATCATAAATTTACATCAAAACTGACATCAGAGGTGTGATGTCATTTCCTACTAAATAAAATTTATAAAAAATTTAAACTCTATTCAATCAAAATCATTCTAAAAAAAAACGAAGATAATTCGTTCTAATACTTTAGTAATATCATCTAATTTCCAATCATCCTTAAGATATCGAAGTTTTTTAAATGTATAAAATCTCTGATGAGAAAGTACTCAAGGGAAGGCTCTAGCATCTTCGAAGATCTACAAAAAGTGCTTACCATTTAGGTTCAGTTACTTGCCATCCTGCTGTGATTAATTGTTGATATTCCTTCCTAGCTTCTTCTATTTTTATCTCTTTTCTTGTTTTCATAAGTGGTGGAGATTCTCCATTTGATCCAACAACTATTCCACTATCAATAAACATATATTCGAAAAACTTATCCTTGTTATTCTTATTCTTCGAAAATCTTCTTACCTCAGTCCAGTTAGGACATATCAACCATGCTTCCTCAGTTACTTGCCTAAAATATTTATTCATAAAGTTTTATTTACTTAGTTAGAAAATTTTTATTAAGAATATTATGCTGTCACATTAACAGCAAGAACAATTACCCTCTGATTTCGGATGAACTGAAGTTAAAGCATCTGCGATATCTCTCAACATATCAGCGACATATTCTGGAGGGCATCCAAATTTATTGACATAAGCAACGCTTTGTTTAGCGATCTCAGTATATGCTGGCAAGATCATGCTATCAAGTTGCTCCTGTGTGGGTTGCCACTTTAATTCACAATGATCTGACATTTTTTTTGATATAATTAACTTTAACTTAGTCGTTGATAGGATTAATAACAATGAGGTTATTTACTTTTAAATGTATAAATTAGTGAATAGGAATAAAGCTCATTTAAAAATGATTTCCATTTTCATGAATGGTTTTAGTTTTTTCTAAAAAATGTTATTGTTATTGACTTTTAGCTATAATTTCTTTATATTTATTGAAGAAAATTTATCTTATTATGATTACTTCTTTTATACAAAATATTTATCTAAATAATTTATCTATTTCTAATAAAAAAGTGTGTAATGGGTGTGGATGCACCTGTCCTTGCGAGTGTAAAGATTGTGAAGAATGTTCAACTTGTGGCGGGGATTAAATATATTAACTTTGGAATAGGGAAGCGGTGACTCAAAATTCTACAAACATCATGCATGATCTTCGAAGACCATAAAATAAGCTGTCTCAAACTCGTTAAACCACATAGAATTAGTTAGTCTAGGCTTAACAAAAATCTCAAGGTTTTCTAAAAAATAACTCTCAGTGATTTAGAAGCACTAGTTCTCAGATTTCAATCCAATTACCTCTAGGGAAAAAACAATTTACAGAGAGAGTGTTTCCCAGACTCTTTTTTTATTATAAAGAAATTGGAATAATGAGACTGAGTGAGATTTCTACTAGATTTGTGCAATACCTCGCGTGACCTTATAGCTTAATTTGCATTTTATGAGGCATTTAAATTTAATAATAAATTTTAAATTTAGATATGAAAGATAGTTTTCTAATAATTCTTTATTATAGTAAAATTATTACTTTAGAATATTTAATGCAAATATTAAAGTGTATTATTGGTTTACTTATATTGCCATTTGGATTAAGCAGTCCTTTATATGCAGGCTTAAAATCTTATGAATGTTATGACCACAAAAAAGGTCGTGTTGACACGGTTTGGCAAGATTGGACCCCTATGCTTACTTTCGATAGTGAGACAGGGCAAGTTTATAAATACGATATTAAGAGTAAATCATTCAATAAAATAAAAGAAAGGAAATTCAAACGAGATGGGGTAGATGTTATAAATTCATATTCCTGGGATTTAAATAATGACAAAATGATATATAAAGTCACTTCAACCACAATGGATTATGGAGTAACATTTGATGTTACTAATTACATCTACACATTAGATTTAAATACTCTTCAAACAGTTATGGATGTAAAAGCCAGAACAGAATCTTATAATCAAACAAATTTACTATCCTGTATTGAGGTTAAACTACCAAGTTCATTTAAAGTTAATAGCTAGTAAATAATGAAAAAGTAGCTTTATCTTTTAATGAAATGCTTACTACTTATATATATCAAGTAATTTTATATAGATCCCCAATAGTACTAATATTGCTAAACTTACACTAATAACTGCGTTTGGTTGATTTTGCCAAAGCTCATTTAAAAATTCCATAAACAAGTATAGACAAAAAAAGGGGTAAAGATGCGCTTGGTGGTTTAGTTCCTAATCAATAACCAAAAGAATATATAGCTTTTAACCTATTTAGCCTTTTTATTTTTTAAAATAGATAAAATTTAAATTTTAATAACATGAGTAATTTTAAAGATAATTTTTCAAGCGAAAACTTTTACCCAGATAGTAATTATTATCTTGATAATGAAAATACACCTAATGAGAACGCAATTTCTGAAGATCAAATGTCCAATATGGGGGAAAATTTTGAATGGCCAAATACCTATTGGTTTATTGCGGAGAGAACAAATGGAAGGCTGGCAATGATAGGCTTCATGGCTGTCATTATTAACTACAGCTTATTTGGATGGATTGCATATCCAATACTTTAAATGAGTAATTCTAATTTTGATAAAAATGGTTTAGATAAGTCTGGAACTCATTGGCTTCAATATGCTGCATTTGTTGTAACTACATTTTTTATTTACTTTGGTTGGGCATTTTTCAATGATGCAAATTTTCACAATTTCGCTGTAAAAATATTTAAATTCATGAATTGCAATGGATATAACCCATTAAATTATTGCGTGATGCGCTGGAAAATAGATTTTTATCCTTAAAATGGATGTCTAGATCTTACTGGTTGGTCAATGCAAATAGATCAATGGTTAAAAGATTTATTGAAAAATAAAAATAAAAAATTTTTTTCAAATATATGTTTATTGATTTTAGGAAGTTTCTTCAATATGGAGTAAAGAACCACCTGTTATGACAGCTAGAGAAAAATTAAAAACGGAAGCAGCTATAGAAGAATGAAAAAAAATAATAGCTCAAGGTTGGAAAAAAACTGAAGAAGTTTAGATAAAAAAAGAGAGCTTTACCACTTTATCTTAGATCTACTGTAAAACAGATTTATTTTAATGATTATCCTTTATTTATAGATTCTTAATATTTGCACTATCTGAAGAAAGGAATAAAAATAATATGATTCCAATTAAACCTGAGAAGTAAAGCGTTATTTGAAAAACTTCCATAATTAACCTCATTAATTATGTTTCTAATACAAACCTAGCAGTATTCTTATTTTCCAAAAAGAGTAAATCTCCTTAATTATTAATGGACTAGTTACTTTTAAAAATAAGGCGTATAAGGAACTTCTTCTATTTTCATCGATTCGCCATAGTAACTTTCAGATGTCTTCATCAATACCCAGTACAAGAAATTAGCAAGTGTTTTCTGCATAAGAATCTCTATAGATATTACTATTTAAATCAGAATCTCTTACTAAAACAACGTAAGAAATACTTATTCAAAGTCCCTAATAAATGTCGTAATCAGCATCGATATCTTTTTCCCCTTCTTTATAAACTCTAACCATTAAAAAGTGAATATTGGAGCTTTAAGAACATCATTTAATGATAGAGGAATACTAATTATCTTCATTCAAATCAGAATATTCAATTTCTTTAGGTTCTTTTTTTTCATTTTGATAAAACGAATTAACATTTGTTTTTTCAATCGCAATTAGTAATCCTCCTATTAATGATAAATTACGAGTAATTGCCATTAATTGAAATGGTACTAGATGAAAAATAATAGTTGTTGGGACTAAGAAAATGAGGAGTAAAGAACAAGCTAGTTTGGTTTTATTTGAAAAAATCAAAAGAATTGAACCACTGATTAAGAGAGCTATTGCTGCAATTAACAAAAGATTAGACAGTGGCTCTGGAAATCCTCTACTTGATATATATTGTGCTTGACTTCCAAAGTTTGTAATCTTGCCAGGTATGGCATTTACAAAAATTGCGCTTAGAAGTAACTTGGCAAGAAAATTGAAAGAATAAAATTTTTGAAAGTTCATTTAAAAAGTTTCAGTTATTCCATAATTAACTTAATTAGTCTTAAATTACAAGGAATATCTATCACTTAAATAATACAATAATTATTAAAATTTAATTAGGTGATTGAGAGTACTTCTACTCAATCTTGCGATTAATCACATACCTAGAAATAACTTTGTATGTATTGTGCAATCTATTGAGATTGATAATTCCTCAAACATTGAACCTAATAAGTAATTAACTCACTTATTTATTATGCCGTCTATATAGGAGAGGTAGTGCTTTGGGAGAAATAGGCCCATGCTCAAATCCTGTCATCTATATCAAGTCATAGCATTAGTTTAGATATATTTGTTTAAGCCTCAAGATAAAAAAGAAGCGCTGTATAGAGATACTTTGATCAACTTTGTTCCTGTAGATAGCTTATGAAGATATTTGTGTTCTTCCATCCTTGTTTTAGTAATTAATTATATTCTTTCATAGCTTCTTCGATAGTTTCAATCTTACTTCCCTTAATTACTGTTTCACTCCTTCTTTTATAAACACAACCATAGGAAATCATCATTCCATCAATACTTAGACTAGGCTTAGATAAATTATTAGATGGTTCAAAAACTTTTATCCTTGATCTATCCCTATTTATCATCACAAATTTACCCATTAATTATCTTTTTGCCCTTAGTTCTGGGAAGCAATTCGCAATATGAATTAACTCGTAGACTTCTTCACTTTCATATTTCTTATTTGGCACTCCGCTCCCAACTTCTATCCCCTTAGCATTCATCTTTTGCAAAATCAATTCTTGTCTTTCTTGACTTGTCATTGATTTATATTTCTTTCTCCTTTCTTCTTTATCCAAAATTAATAAAGCTAGTATTACAGTCCCAATACTAAAGATTAAACTCAATCCCTGCGAATTAATTTGCACCGAATTTTTTATTAATCTCTTCCATGGATACTTCGAAAATCACCAATAAATTCGAACTGTTCTCTATTAAAACCTAAATTCTGTATAAGTTTAGAAGTTGTAAAAAGTCCCATTCTAAACGTAGATATGTATGCAGTAGCACTTGATTGATTGTTTTTTGGACTTGCCATAAAAGATTGAAATTATTATTCAATACATATAATAAATATTTTTTATTTAAAGTGAAACCTCAACTTTTTATATGCCTTTATAAGATTTAATTTGATGCATCAGAAAGGGAACAAAAAGGAGGAATATTTAAAGCGTTTTACTTTTTTTATTTAATACCTAAATATCTTTCGCAGTAATAATTTGCTAACTCGCGATTATTAAAATTTTTTATTTCCTTTAGATTAAGCTTCTTCAACGCTTCATCTCCTTTGATTTGATAGCTTGAATTTAGTTTGGCACAAGTATCTCTTACTTTTGCATCCTTCTCAAAAGGAGACCTTAGATAAAAAGCAAATAAAGAAAGGAAAAGACCGATAGTTACTAATCTTCTATGGTTCTTCCACCATTGGTAAAATTTAGTTTGCATTAAAACTTTTACACACCTTTAAATACTATCACACACCTAAAATACTCCTTTTTTTTGGAAATCAATAAAAAGAGGGTTTATTAAATACAGTCATATAGGGACTGTCAATTATTTATATTTATCTTTTTCAAAAAATGTTCCAAAGCTTTTAATAATAAAAAAAAGGAACTTCTTCAACTTGACTTGGATCATAATTATAATTACCAAATTTCATACATTTCATTTGGGCATCAATTAGTTTCTTTTCAATTGAAAACTTATCAAACCAATTAACAAATATATTCTGTATTTTTGTTTAAGTGGATTTCAGCAGGTCATAGTTAAGCGCCTGTGATATAGCAATTACATAATATTATTTATATTCAAATGTAAAGATAGTAAATATCAATAACCAAATCACATACAAATCGACTTTTATTATTTCACTTTGTTCATAATCAGTATTTTTGCTCTAGGAGATTCAAATTATCACCTTTAAGTTAGATCCATTGATTGAGATTTTAAATTCATGAATACATTTAGAAATAAACACTTCAAAAATGAATTGGACCCTAAGTATGCCTTTTATGATTGTCTTCGTAGTTGCGAAATTAAAAGCACTTCCGAAAATTCTTTAGAAAAATGTGTGGAAAGTTGCGAGCTTAAACCATTAACAGATAATCTCGATTACTAAAAATAAGAATTTAAACTCTATTCAATACTTATTTTGCCGTTGTAGAGTTTTATATAAATTTAAGAAGGTAGTAAAAATCTTATGACAAACCTTGCTATTGAGCTACTTTTATTAACTGTAGTTTTGGTTAATTTTGGAGCGATTCTTACAGCCAACATCTTTTCAAAATCAGTCAAAGGACTTCAACGTAAGAGATTATTTTGTAGTGAATCAGTTAGCAATCCTTATTGTATTGTTTGAAAAACTAATTATTAGTAAACGTTAGTTTTTTAGTAAGTACTTAATTAGCGATTAATTATATTTATAAAGATAATTATGTATGATTTTGACTTTTCTAAGAGTTTCTCATTCCTAAAAATTGCAACTAACTTATTATAGTAAAACTTATTTTTCAGATTACTCTCTCAAAAAGGATCCATCGCACATTTTTTCTAAAATAAGATAGGATTTTGATTACTCAAATATTTTGAAAGAGTTTTGAATTAATCCATTCAATTCTAAGAGTTCCTCTTGGGTAAATTCACGATATTTCCCTATTGGTACGTCTAATTTAATATTCATTATTCTTACACGCTTTAATGATTTAACTCTATAGCCTAAAGACATGCACATTCTTCTAATTTGACGGTTAAGTCCTTGAGTAAGTATGATTTTAAATTTTTTGGGCCCCAATTGTTTTACGAAACAACTCCTAGTTATGGTGTTTAATATTTCAACTCCATTACTCATTCTTTGAATAAAGTCTCTATTAATAGGACGATTAACGCTTACGATATATTCTTTTTCATGATTATTTCTTGCTCTGAGTATTTTATTTACAATATCTCCATCATTTGTTAAAAAGATTAATCCCTCACTTAGCTTATCCAATCTTCCAACAGGAAAAATTCTTATAGGATATTTAATGAAATCTATTATATTGTTAGGTTCTCCTCTTCTATCAGTTGTACAAACAATTCCAACAGGTTTATTAAAGATCAAGTAAGTGTTTTTTGATTTCTTTGATTTTTCTATTTTTTGACCTTTAACTTCTACTTGATCTCCTTCCTCTACCTTGGTGCCCATTGCAGGAATTTCGCCATTTATGGTTACTTTCCCTTCCTCTACTAATCTATCAGCCTCTCTTCTAGAACAGTAACCCACTTCACTTAAATATTTATTTATTCTGATAGTCATGTTGTTTATTTCTTTTTTTTCTGCACTAAAAATAAGTTAATTGCGAATTATTATAAGCTTTATAAATAAAAAAAACTAGAAATTGCAGTTAAAGTTAAATATCAACTGCTCCTGATAATTGATGTTTTACTATAATTCCCCAAGCATGTCTATTAATCTGTTTCCCCGACCCTACTCAATAAGAATTTATTTTGATGGATAATCCTTTTACACTTTTGATTTTCTGGTTCCTCCATAAGAATATTGACTTTGTTTTGAAATAATATACCAGCAGTGTTTACAGCAAAACGTCCAGCTCTTGTAATTTATAGATTTTACCCTGTAGTGGATTGTATCTACTCTATTACATAAATCGCAATTTTTCATTCAATTATTAAATATTTGCTCAAGGTATTTAGCATATAAAATATTATTCATTTGTTGGCTCATAGGAAGATAGGTTAATAACATTAAAATTTCTTTCTCATCATTTTTAGTAATCAAGTATTGAAAATTTTTTTTCTTTATCCATAATTTACACTCAGCAAATGAGGGATAATTTGGCTCTTTATCAATAATCCAATCAGTCAGTTCATTAAATATTTCATTTCTTAATTCATTAGTCAAATCAAAAAATAAATAAGTTTATACCTTAAAATTTTATAAATAAAGCTCCTACTCTGCGAGTTACTAGTTCACAAATATACTTACTTTAGTAATGCCAGAGTAGCCAAAATAATCCTAATCCATAAATAATCCCTAAAGATACTATTGCTAGCATTAGTAATCGTTTCATTTAAAACAAACTCATTTGATCAGTTTCTTTTTTCTTTGCATCTTCTATTAGCCATCCATCAGTCGACCAACCTAATATAATTGGAAGTAAATTTTTCAATTGATTTGCATCTTTAAATTGCTCTATCCATTTTTCTTCATATCCATTAGGGATAACTACAGGCATGCGGTGATGAAAAGGTTTAATTAATTCATTTGGTTCAGTCGTTAGAATACAAAAACTCTCTATTTCACCCCCATCAAGTGAGATCCACTTGCTCCATATTCCTCCTAACCAAAAAGTCTCATAATTCTTCTTTCGAATACGATATTTTTTTTCAAAAAAGCCACTCGCCGGTACTAAGCATCTTTTGTGTTTCCAACTTCCACTAAATAATTTTTTTTCTTCTAAGGATTCTAATCTTGCATTAAATGGTCTTGGTCTTTCTTTATCAAATGGGTCTTTAGCCCAAGGTGAAATTAGTCCCCATGACATAAATGTAGTTTTAATTCTGCCTTCGTTTTTTATTACTAGAACAGGATCATTAGGTCTTATTAAATTTTGAGTCTCGTATTTAGAATCAAGTCCACTTGGATAGTCTCGTTTCAAAACTTTAGGTAAGTTATCAAATTTAGTATTAAGTTCAAATCTTCCGCACATACTTAAAATAATTCTAAGGGATGATCAAAAAAACAACTAACTTTAAATTAGGAATATATAGTAACAAATGAAAAAAATAATTAATATTTTTTTTTATAATAGAAATGTTTTTTTAATTATTAAGAGATCATATAGATAAATAAAATCATCCTCAAATTTAATTTGAATGTTTCAAAATTTAATTATGAATGATCCAATCCTTTACTTGTCAATGTTTTTAGGTTTTGGAGGTATTTATGTATTAATATCTTCTTTCCAAGATGATGATGATGATGATAGTAATGATGGAGAAAGGTATATTTATAATTACAACTACATTAATTTAGCTAAATAGCGGGATATAAAGTTTCGCATAGCACTTTTCAAATTTTGACGAAAATAGATTTAATCTAACCTAAGGTGTTATTTAATAGTTTTAAAGAAATTAGATTTAACTGCGAACCATGTTTTAAATTTAAATATCAAAATAAAAGTTACTAATATAAAAGTTGCGTTGAATAAAGAGTCAATTTATTGAATAGTAATCATACAAGTAGAGTAATAACTGATAACTTTTTTTATCATTTGCATTTTATCTGTTTTAATTTTTAATTGTTGGTCCTCTATCCGTATATGTTTGTACCTCAAACCGAACATCTTTTTCAATCGGTTACATTTGATATCTAGTTAGAACTAGAGGGTATAATTAACGATTTCAGATGTCTTCAGTAGCGATTAAATCTTGTAATAAATATGTGTTGAGTTACAAAGATTCATCTAACAATATTCATCAAGTTGGCTTCTATGCTCGCGATGCATATGATTGCTTAATGCTTGCTAGAGAATTTAACTCTTACTTACATTACCATCCTCGTTCTGTAGTCAGAATTCAACAAAAATTTTAGGTAATTTATCATGAATTTTAAAAAATCACCTTTCGCTATTCAAGATAAAAATGCAAGAGATCTTGATAATGCAAAAGATTACCCAACTATTGCAGATTTAATGAGAGAACAAAAAAACTCAAATAATGACGCAAATACAGTCCACCATAGAAGAGATTTAGATTCTCTTGGTTAAATTATAAAAAACAAATAATTAGAATTTAAAATTTCAGATTAAATTTTATCGGATTTTTTTACCTTAAATTTCTTGAGAAGAAAATTAAAAAAAAAAAAAGAAAATGAATTAAAACCATATGATAGATTGTTTATCAATCTTCGTGAAGATTAACTTCTAATTCATATTTGTTTCTATTTCTTTATGGACGGAGAGAAATTCTTGGTCAGTTAAAACTGGTGTAACTTCAATTTCTACTCCAAAATTATCGACCCAGATACTACTCCATTTCCAAATATTCTGGTGGTTTGAAGATTCAACTATAGCCCAGCCATTAGCTCCCTCAGGATTTACGACTCGATTAACAACTTTAAACCCATCAAATTCATCACCTTTACACCCTCCTTCAATAAAACCAGCAAAAGCTTCTGAACCTTGCATATGACTTTCTTGATCTGGGAATTGCCAATAAACAATGTATGTTTGCATAAGTAAAGTAATTTTTATTATTATTAATTGTCGAATCTAAAAATTAAATAAAAAATCTTTAAATACCAATTTTAAAAAGGAATAAGAGTGATTCTGTTAATAAAAAATATCATTTCATCCATCTGCTGTTTTCTTGAGCGCATGTAACCAGTTTCTAAACGTATCACCATGATAGTTATAAGCATTAAATCTAAGGAATATTGAATAAAACTTAACTTCTCGAGAATAGTAAGCTTGAAGAGAAAAATTTATCATTTTTAAATTTCTAAATGCAAGGCAAATTTCTATTTCTAAAATTTTAATTTTGCGGGAGAATTAGTAGAGCAGATATTTGACCAGAAATAGACAAAAAAAAAGACTCTTGCGAGCCTAGGTGATGGGGAACCCTATAATGACAAATTAAACAAAAACTAACAACCCCATAAATAGGTAATTTTTATTACTTACAAACACCATATGTAGTGCTAGTATTGTAAAAAAGGCTGGGTGATGGGGATTATTCCGCTTTTTGCTTGGGGCGAAGCCAAAGCCCCTTTTTAATGAAAAAATATATTTTAATAAAAAAGAAAGATCAATAATAAAAATCATTAAAAACTCTTATGGATAATAGTTAAAGCTTCTGTCAAATTTTTAGTTAAATTAGGATTTTTTTTATGAAAAAACTTATAGATTAAATAGTTTTCTTAAATTTAATTTATAGGTTCTTTACCTAAAAGCCTTCCTATATTAGAAATAATTTAAATTGGAGGTTTCATTATGAAAAAAGATATTTATTCAAACTTTAAAGATTCAGATGCTTTAAAGGGTTTTCTTGCATGAATAAGTTCATGCAGTATCAATAATGAAAAAGTTTATTGCTCAACAGCTTGTTATGCAAAACACCTTGAATCAAATAATATTGCACACCTTTTAAAATTTTCATAAGAAAAGCTGAGCAATAATTTAAGGTTGAACTAATTATATTTCCACCTTCTCAAATTGTTTTTGGTTTATTGCTCTTTATCTATATCAGTAGTCCTTATTTGGGGTATTAGGTAAAATACTTTGGAGACGACTAATACAGTATTTAATCTTTAACTAGGTAGCTGATTGTAGGTAGTATATGAAATGTTATTTTCCTTCTTTTGAGTTTTTTGTAAGCGATAAAAAACATACTGCCAATAATGGAATAGCTATAGAATTAATAATTTTAGAGACATATTTATAGAGAAACAAATTTGATCTAAATATCAATGATAAGTTTTTTTCTAAAAGATATATCTACCAAAGTTCTTAATATTGAGATTGGATATCAAGTATCCAAACCCATAAAGAGATAAATTGCTCATCACTCAATATGTATTATTTACTTTTTCTTATTCCTCATTTGATACTGCAGGATAGCTTTTAGATGTTGGACTTCTTTTTCTAAAGTCTCAATCCTTTTTTCCAATTCTTCGTTAGTAGCCATATTTTTTATCACCTTTATGAAAATCTTAGCGTTTAATGAATTCGACCAGCGTAACTTGCTTAATTTTTGATATTCCGAAATATAAGTATAAGCACTTATTGATGAGGAAAATTTATTTAGATAAATTAGGCCGAATATGAATTTTAAGGGAATTTATGAGTGGAGATTATGAAACGCTAGAAAGAAATCAACCAAAAATATCATATTTTCAGAAAAGATCTCAAAATAATACAGAATGGTTAGATGAACTAATAAACAAAATTGAAGAAATGAATAACATATCTAAGGCTGCTTCATGACAGAAAAATACTAAAGGAATTAGAGAAATTTGAAAAAGATAATGGCTACAATGATGAGCTTTAAATATTTTTATAGAGAAATTATAGATCAAAATAAACAATAATAATGAGATCAAATTTCCATACAAAAATTCGACTAGATTCAAATATATTTTATTAGCCCTTTTTTATTGCTTTAAAGATCTCGCCAATAAAACATTCGTATCAAGAAAAATTTTATATATTCAAAATTTAAGTAATGCTTATTATTCTTAGAAAGTTAAAATTTCTTATTTTCTCTTTCTTAACTCTTAATTTAAGTCATTATCAAATACTCATATTAGAGGTACATTTTCTTCTGAAAAAGACGCTTTAAATATATCTTTAGACATTGGTTGCGAAAGAATACATAAGAACAAAGAAAGATGGCTTCCATATAAAAACGAAAACAACTTACATAAATATACTTAAGGAAATAAATGAAAAATTTAAAGCTCAATAAGAGGAAAATACAAAGAAAGGTAGCAGCAAACTCTGTAATACCTCTTCTAATTACTACTTTATCTAGAAGTAAATATAGTTTCTCCCTCCTTTAGGATTAAATGTTTTTTATTGATCAAATTGCATACAAGAATTTTGGTATCATTAATTTCTAACCCTTTATTCGATATTTCTCGGCATAACAAATATAATTTTTTTAATATCTGGCATTAAATTATTAGAAAATTCTTAGATTAAGAATAAGTTAATTTAAAAATCTAATTAATTAATTAATAGTATTTGCTCCCCCGCTCACTAAGAAAATAATTGCTCCTATTGCCATAGTAGCTACTCCCATGTAGGGATATTTTTTTATTCTTGATCTAGTAATTGGAAGCCATGAAAAGTATTTATCAGAATTTTTTTTTATAACTTCTTTTTTTCTAGGTGGCAAGCATAACTCTTTCCTTCTTTTAGCTTCTCCCATAATTTTTAAAAGAATTCACATATTAATACTAGAAATCAAGTGATGAACCTGCGAATATATGCAAAGGAAAATTAACGCTAATACAAAGAGTAACTTTATACAATTTATTTAGCCTTCTTCAAATATAGATTCTTTGTATTTGCCTGATCAGATGTAAACAATAACATTAATATAGTTCCTACTAAAAATGAAAAAATCATTGTTAAACCAACAACTTCGACTATCTCACTCGGTAGATAATTTAGAAACATAATAAATAGATCTCTTATTTAAAACGTAGCAAGTGTATTTATTATGTAAAGTAAGCTTTTTTCATTAAACGACGAAAAGAAACTAGTAATAATTTCTAATCTTTATCAAATTCTTAATTCGGCGAGAATAAGTCTTGTATTATTCTGGGATGATTTTCTTACTTAGCTATTCCAATTTTCTTGAGAAACTTCAGGTAAGGCAAAGCCCAATTACCAAAGGTAAAAGTGATTGTAGTAAGTTTTTTAGCTGGAAATAATGTTTTGGAGCGAATAGAAACTAATTTTGAGAATTGTTTGATAGTTTCTGCTTCTAAATTATCCATATTCGATTTTTTTTTTGAACCTCGGTATTTCTTCTGGGGTAGATAATTTTCTATAAACCATAAGACTTGATCTAACTTTGATTTATTGGTTGAATCCTTAAATTTTCTAGATTTCACTTGAAACATTTTATTCCCATTTGAATTCTTTACTAAATTTGCCACTTTTATATTTGATAGCAATAGTAAGAAATTATTCTTAGATTCTTTTAACAATTGAGAATAAGATATGAAATCATTTGAAAATTAAGGTATTTTCCATATTTTGCTTTCTATAGTTATTTTAATTTTTAAAAAACCATTATTGTAAAAATTTAGAGAAAAAAAAGAGGGTTTTATCCCTCTCTAATTTTGATGATTTTGGCTAATAATCGTTATAAAGAATCTTAATTTGCCAAATCTTTTTGAGCTTTTCGTACTCTCTTCTCAAATACGGTTTTCCTGTAGGGAATGACTTCTCCATTTTTTGTTGCCAATATTTGAGCTTGTTTGAGCCTTCTTGCTCTGTTTATTTTTTCTCTTATTTGTAAGAGGTTATTCATGGTATTGTGCAGTTAATGAGAATCCCGTTCCCTATTCCCATGTCATGCGTCCAGAGATATAAACTTGGATGAACGTTTCTGAAGAATAACACCTCCAAAAAATTTATGCGAGAGTAATTTTTCCTAATTTCTTTCTTAAGATTAAAAGTTAAAAAAATAATCTCTTTAATTAAAGAGTTAATTTAAATAAATCCCAAATTAAATAGTTAAAAAATTTAGTTTATAGAAGAATTTTAAGATGTTATTCAATAAAAATGCTTTAAATATTTAGTAAATTACGATAAGAAAATTGTTTGAGAACCGTCTTTGTTATCCTTAATCAATATTTTTTTGTCGGGAAAAATTTCTAATAATATTTTCTTCAAACTAGCATTTTCATAGGGAATGATATTATTCATATTTTTTGAATTGATTTTCCAATTTTCATCTACGAATAGTTGTTTTTCGTTACTATTTTTTATTGAGGAGTTATTTAGAATCTTAAGCAAAAATTCAGAATTATAATCTTTTACATTTTCTGAGTTTGCTTGAAAAATTTTAATCATTACATGAAAATCTTATATTTCTTAATCTTGCTTAAAAAATTGGGTGAATACAATGTAAAAACTACTTAAAAAGTTTTCAAAAAAACAAAAGCAAAAATATATATGATATGAATTAAATAAAAAAAAATAAAAATAAAAATAAAAATAAATTAGTTTAAATTTGAAATCTTTATCTGCCAAAATTTAATATTTAAAATTGCTAGATTGCCGTTATCAAATAAATATGAATAAATCATTTACACTTTTGATTAACTTGTTAAGTTTCAAATAAGCAATAAGTAAAAAAATGCAAAGAGTAATTAACAACAAAATCAGATTTTTAAGATGGTTAAACTCTGGAGTGATATTGCCATTTTTTATTATGGCTGTCACTTCCTCAATTATTCTTTATGGGATTTTATTAATTCTAATAAAGTAGTTTTTTAATTTATGCAGCTAAGTTTTCCTCTGATTTTGATTTAATCATTGCAGCTTTTTTTAATAACCCAACTACTTCTTTTCTTCCAATTGCATGATCTACTTGAAGCATTATCTCAGCATATTTTTTATTAATTTTTTTCATAAAAAGTTTTAACTTATCCCAAAATTACAACAACATCGAAAGGTGTCAATCCTAAACAAGTTTCATATATTTTTTATTGATCATTTAAAAAATATTAGTTTTCTTAATTTAATTACCCTATTAAGTTTTTTTAATTTTCGACTTCAAGGTAGAGTAAATAATCCAACTGCACATTCAAAGTAATATGCAAAAAAGTAATCTATAGTTAAACAATATTAAAGGATTTAAAAATATAAAATAAGCTTGCGATTAGAATTACTATTGCAGCTCCATAAAAAAGAAAAGGAATAATCGGATATTTAAATAATATAGACCTTACTTTTTGTTGTATAGCTTTTTTATCGAGTTGAGGTAAATTTATATCTTCAGTTTTTTCTCTTGGGGGAATTCCTAATTTTTTTCTTCTCTTTGCTTCTCCCATAATTAATCCTAAGGTATACCTATATATTTTAAATAATTATTATCAGCTAACTCTTAAATTAGATTCCATTCTTTAGAAATATTCCTAAATGATTTTTTAAATCTTTTTCAAATTTGCGTATAAATCTTATTTTCTATATTTTCTAGGGAATTATAATTTCTAACAAAGTGGCATTCAAATAAGAGAATAAAGAAAAAAATATAATGATCCGTAGAATCCTAAAAATATTCATATCCAAGATGCTTCCTCTATTGTTGAGAAATTAAATTTGTAACTTTTAATCATGAACTATTTGATAGAAGAAACTTTTGAATATTTGATACATATCTCTTATGAAAAGAGATAACTTTTGGGGATTATTATTACTGAGACTTCTAGAAAATGGGTTAATATTTAAGTGCCTCCTTTCTGCTTTTTGATTTTTAAATATCTTCAACATTTCCTCAAATATATTTTAAATTTCAAAAGAAATTATAAATTTTGTAGTTATTCAAGTTAATTTTAAATAAATTATTCTTAACTATAAAGGAATTAAAAATAGTCAATTAATAGAACAAACCAAATTAAAAACTTTGAGCTAGAAAATATAACTTAAATAATTAATAAATAACCTTCCAGAATTTTTTACAAATTATATTTTCCTTTTAAATCCTTTTTGTGAAAGAAAATAAGATATCAATAAATACTTGTTAACTAAAAGGTGAAGTATTATTAGTAGGAGCTATCAATAAGATTTCAAAAACTATACCAGTTAAGGCAATTGGTAAAACCCAAATACCAATAAATCTATGATCAAAGAATCTTAAGTGATCTTTACCCTTGAAAACACTTTGTAAAGCAGTAAATAGGGTTTCTGGTTGTTTATAAGAAGGACCACTTTGAGAAGGAGAATATGGTTTAACGAAAGAAGATGCAGCAGAAAACTTTGCGATTTTTCTAATGAAATAAATTGGTAAAACCCATATAGCCACGAATCTTCCCCCTAACCATTGCCTTGCATTAGGAAGGGCATACTCTTTTATAGATTTGTTTTCTGGGATTCCAGACTCTAAATCTTTATAAATATCTTCTAAGGTATCATTTTTATTTAATTTATTAATCATTAAAGTTGACCTATAAAATTAAATAAATTCTAATATAATATTTTCGCTATAAGTAAAATATTTAATAAAAATATTCTTAACTACTAAAATAACTAAAACGTAGTTAAGAATATTTTCTTTGGCTAGGTTCATAAAGACGGATTGTAAACCGTTGCAGATTCGCCAAACATCTACATATTCTTTATAAATAAAAAACTATTTTTTTAAAAGTAAATAATATACATATTCATGAATAATTTTTAATTGGAGGAGTTTTTTTTATTACCTATTTTTAATTTAATCTTTGAACTTTAATCAAAATATTAAAACCTCATTTTCTAAGATTGCGAAAAAGAAAATGAGGTTAAAGGGAGGTTCTCATTACAAACCGTACTTATCAAAGCTAGCGGCTAGTAGATTGCCCTAATATCTACTTTTATATTTATATAATGAATTTATTAATTTAGAAAGATTTAATTTATACAAAAAAGTGTTTAATATTTTATCTACTTAATTTTAGGAAAAGTTTATTAATGCACCTACTACACTCATTGAAAGATAAAAAAAAGCATAAAGAGAAACTGCAAAAAATAGATACTGTTCTAATGGGATCATGGCAATTAATTTATTAAAATAGATAAATAGGAATTCAATTTTTTGTTAAAAATATATTTTCTAGAATATATTTTTGTTCTATTGATTTATTTTGAAGAGTCATTTTTTTGGGAAAGTTGTCATTAGGGGAATCAAAAGCACCCCATTTTCTCAGCCAAAATAAGGTGTAGAAAAAGGCAACTATGAAGGGAGCTCCAACAATTAAAAATCTTATATCCATTAAAGTACCTTATCAATAAGATTTAAACTGCATTGCCAAAATAGCTCCTAAGAAGAAAACAGTAGGAATTCCCAAAGCGTTTACAGCTGCAGTTCTTACAGTAAAAACAGGATAACCTTCTGCTGGTCTACCAGTATCAGGAACTAGTGCAGAGTCTTCCCATACTTGATAGTTTTTGAAAGGAGCCACTCCCTTTTTAGGTAATCCTAGTGGTGTTAATCTAAATACATCCCATCTACCTAACCAAAATACTGTAAATATCCACGAAAAAATAATTGGTGTAATTACAAGTACAACTCTGAAGTCCATTTCTATTAAAATAAAATGTTAATTTTTTAGATATTTTGACTCTTTAGCATTAAAAATTTATTAATTCATTAACTTATATTTAAATAAAAACACTAAATAACATTATTTTTGATCATTAATCACAATTAGTCATGATAAATTGATTTAGTTAAAGTATATTTTTTAAATGAATATATTTGTTTATTTAATATTGAGGTAGATTTTTATTAAATAAATTGAAATATGGATACTTTTAAGTTCTTACTATTTGGAATAGCCGGAGTAAGCGTTGTTTTTTGGGCAGCGGTAATAGCTCTTTGGCATACTTATATGTTTCCAAAATTCTTTAGTGAAGATAAAGGTTTAAATTCTATTATCAAAGAAGAAATAAATAATTCAACAGAACCGATTTTAGGTAGTTTAGTTAACAGCAGCGATTTCAAAAGTAGGGATAAATATTCAATGAAAAATTTAGTAGTAGCAGATTTTTCAACTTCAAATAATAATTTTAAACTAAATAAACTCTACACAACCGTAATGATTGGAGTAACTTTTGCCAGTTTTATTTATTTAACTTATGGTTTAAGTAGTTCAATAACAACCATCGGTTAAATGGAATCTATTTACGTAATTGTTTTCATAACTTGTTTTATCTATATTATTTTTGACTCGTTAAATAATATGAATTTAAAATAAATTTTAATGCTTTTTACCCTTTAATAATATTTTTCTTCTTATGTAAAAGAAAACAAGGGTAGTTATTATCATCACAGGTGGATGAAATGAAATAGAATTCAAGTATTCATAATAACTAAAGTTTTCCAATTCCTTAAAACCAAATTTTTAAAACTATATACTATTTTTATATCTCACACTGAAAAAAATTAATCAACTTCATGTATAATTTGTAATTAAATTTAAATATCTAATTGAAATTCTTTGATATTCAAGATTAATCAATATTTTTCTAATACATAATTATTCTTGAGTTTATGATTAAGTACTAAAAATAATGAATAAATGGCCTTTATGTTGCTTTATAATTTATTACTAAATTCTCAATCATTATCGAATGATTAATTCAATTAATTTAAGCCACCTACCTATACAGGATTTAATTATTTCAGGACTAATAATCTTTATTATGTCTACTATTATTGCCAATATATATAATCCATTATTGGGAATTACTTACGGATTTGGAAATATACTAACTCTTACTTTTTTGAGTTGGTTATATCAAGAAACTTGGAGTGATCCAAGTAAATAAATATGGCTAAAAAATAAAAACTACTTTTGTGGTTTTAATTTTGAGGAATACTTTAATTTTACGACGTAAGTTGCGACAAGCGAAAGTATCATAAAAAACAACAAGCTTTCCAAAGTTGATTGAGGCATAATCATAATTAATATCAAAAATTTATATCTCTAAAGAAACGAATCTTGAAGAAAAATCAACCCCTTTAATATTTTTGTTTTCAAATTAATAAATTTGATCAGTCTTAAAGAGGCCCCTTAGAAAAAAGTTTTTTAATTAGTGAAAATCAACCAACTCCAATCCCAAAGAATGAATTCGCAATAAATAATAAACTAAATAAAGTTAAGAAAATCAAACCTATCCAACAAAATGTTTTAAGAAACAATCCATATCTATTTTTACTTGGGACAAGCTTACTATTTATAGTATCCATTGCCATCCATGCAAATAAAGGTGCAGTAAGGAAACTTCCAGTCATAGCAGGAAAAACAAATTCTTTTACTCCTAAACCTTGAGACTTTGCAATTAGCAAAGCAATAAAGGAAGCAAAAATATGAACAATCATCCACCACTGAAATCTATTTCGCTCGGCCTTAGAATCCATACGTCCAAGATCAGTGCCTATTAATAAACCTTGAATAGCAGAAATACTTCTTGGATATGCATCTAGACAAGTAATTGTGGTACTGAACATAGCTGCAAATGCTGCAGGTACAATGATCCATTTGGACCAATCACCAATCGATTCAGTATAAAGGTATATTAACTTCTGAGCAAAAGAGCCTCCTCCACTAGAAAGCATTCCATCTCCAGTGCCATACATAGTTATTGCCCCAAGAGTAAGGAAGAAAATAGCTGTAACCACTGTTATTACATAACCTAAATTAAAGTCAAATTCTGCCTCTCTAACATTTGGTTTATAGTTTGCATCTTTAGCTCGAGAAAACATCCACAAAGAGGGCCAAACACATAATTCAACTGGGCAAGGCATCCATCCCATTAGAGGTATCAAGAAAGCTAAATTAGTTAACTTCCATGGGCTGACCTCTGGTTCAAAGAAACTCAACTTTAAAGAATCATTCATTGAACCTTTAAATAAAAGTGATAAAACCGCAAATAATGTTAGGAAAGTAAGTAGAGCCACTAAAAATTTTGAAATTCTATCAAGAGCTTTATATTTACCAAGAATTAATATCATTCCAGAGATTCCTAGAACTAATATAGATAAATTTATCTCAGGGAAAAAAGAGAAAAAGGGAATATTAGTTAAAAGAGCACCAGAAAGAATACTTACAGCCGCAATTGTGAAAGTACCTGTAATTAAACTGACTATTAGAAATAAAGGAAGATAATAAGAATTCCTTTCTTTAAAACCTTCTAATAATGATTTACCAGTAGATGCGGTAAATCTTGTCCCAACTAATAAGAATGGATATTTTAAAAGATTAGTAAGTAGGATTAGGCCTAATAATGAAAATCCAAACCGCGCCCCAGCCGTAGTAGATGAGAACAAATGGGAGCCGCCAATAGCCGCTCCAGCCAGCAAAATACCTGGACCTGAACTTTTTTGGATTCTTTTTGTAAAATTCATGTTTTTAATTAAATGCTTTAATTTACTTTTTTAGCCCTAATAAATTTATTCTTTAATACTTTTCTACTGCTACATCAGATAATGAGTGAAAAACAAAAAGTATAATTAGGAGTGCAATTTGCACTTTCGCAAGATATCTCCAACAAATATGTCATTATCAAATATTTATTTTATATTCAACTTCTTTTCTCCATAAGATCATTAAAAATCTATCAATTATATCTAATTTTCTAATATCAACCTTCTTAACTTTTTGGTTTATTTGTTTTCGCATAAGTTGTTACCTAAATATCTTTAATTTAAACTGATTAAAAAAAACAAACAATAAGCAAAACTTCTTAAAATCTTCAAATTTATCAAAATTTAATATGTTATTAATTTGACCAATATTTTTCTGCCCTCCTCAAAGCTTTTATTGCTCCTTTATAATCAAGATTTTTTAATTTTTCATCACTTTTTTTTTTCAACATTTTTATGATCTTATTTCTCTTTATTTCATCAATTCTAAGTTTATGATCGAATATAAGATCAAATTTTGAAGAATATAAACTTGATAATTCTTCTCTAAATTTCTCGATAAGGTTTTTATCACAAGATTTAGATTTTAATATTGCATTAGCCTTGATTTTGTCATCTATAGCTTCTTTGAAATTTCCCTTCTTAAACTTGTTCTCACTTGATCTAGCAAGCCTAATAACAGTTTCCAATAATAATTCATTAGAATCTTCCATTTTTATAATTTTTCTGATCTTGACTTAATTCTATCAGTACGAAGAGATAAGAAATATTTTATAAAGGATTTAATTTAGAAATACTTAATTTATTAATAATTAATTTATTTTAATTTAAATTCACAGTATAAACTTTTAATTTCATCAAAAATAAAAAATTTATTTTTAAAAAATTTTTAAAATCAACTAATTTCAATATCCAAATAAGTGAATTATTAATTAACCAATAACAAGTCCTTTTTTAAGAAGCAATTCAAAAACCTGCACGCTTTTTGTTTTCCCTAATTTAGGCGGCTCATATAAATCTATAATTTCAGCAAGACACATTATCCAATAAGTATCTTTTTTTAAATTAAGCACTTCACAAATATGTTTTGGAGCTGATTTAAAGCAACTAAATTCTGTGGATATATTGATATTCATGATTTGAGTTTCAAGTTCAAGGCTTAAGAGTTCTATTTCTTGCTCAGAAAGAGCTGTACCAAAAGAATAAGATTCAATTAAAAGTTGATAATTCATTAAAAATATAAATAATTAAAAATTTAATTCTTCAGGAAATAAAGCACGATATTATTTTTGACCTCAGTAATTTTACCCTGATGCCTTAATAAAAGTTTTTTTCTCAAAATTCACTAAAAAATCATACAAAAATTTTTCTTGACCTTTAGAAATTTCAGTTGCTTAGGCAGTATCATCTAATGATGAACCAATAAAAAAGGTTTGAACTCTTAATAACTTTAAACATCGCTTGCGATTATTTTGCATCAATATCTTTTAAATACTCTTCAAAATTATTACTTAGTTATAAATTTAGAATTGTCGTTCAAATAGTCATAATAAAAATATTATTAAATTCTATTCTTTATCAAAAAAATTAATAAAAATAAAAAAATAAAAATAAAAAAATAAAAAAAATGAGTTTTATTAAGCAATTATTAACTATTTTACATTTATGAGTTATAAAGCAACTATAAAAATCGATTTTAATTTTGGACTCAAAAATTTCTCAAAGAGAACAATGGACTAGTAAGCTAGGATTCATTCTTGCAGCTGCTGGGAGCGCAGTTGGGCTCGGCAACCTTTGGGGTTTCGCCTATAGATCCTCTCAAGGTGGAGGGGCTGCTTTTTTACTTTTATATATATTGATTGTTTTAATTGTGTGCCTGCCAGTATTTGTTGCTGAAATGGCTTTAGGGAGAAATGCCAAAGCAAGTACATTGCTTGCACCAGTAAAGCTTGCTGGGAAAAGTTGGTATCCATTGGGAATTCTATTCTTTATAGCTCCTTTGGGTATAGCCTCATATTATTCAGTGATAATGGGCTGGACAGCTGATACTTTGTTCCATTCAATATTTTTTGGATTACCAAAGAATTTAACTGAGGCAGAAAACTTCTTTGGTTCAATTAGTAGTGGAAGCAGCGTTTTGTTGGGACATCTATTAAGTCTTGTACTTACAGCCGTAATAGTTTCATCAGGTATAAAAAAAGGGATAGAAAAGGTTACTAAATATTTCATGCCAATCCTTTTCATAATCATTGTAATTCTTGCTATTTGGGCCACTTCGCTATCAGGCGCATGGGAAGGATATAAAACATTTTTACTTAAGTTTGATTTTAATGAATTAAGAAATCCTCAAACAATAAGAAACGCTTTTACACAAGCATTCTTTTCATTAAGTTTAGGCATTGGAATTATGGTTACTTATGCCTCATATCTAAATAAAAAAAGTAATCTACCAAAACTAAGTATTGGTGTTGCATCTTTAGATACTTTAGTTGGACTAATGGCTGGATTAATTACTTTCCCAATAGTTTTTACATTCGGTTTAAGTGATGCCATTTCTGAATCCACTGTAGGTGCTTTGTTCATATCAATTCCAACAGGTCTAGGTTCATATGGTGCAGCAGGAAGAATTGTAGCTGTTGCATTTTTTGCACTAGCTTATATTGCAGCAATAACTTCTTCTGTTTCATTATTGGAAGTTCCGGTTTCTTCTTTAATGGATAAATTTGGTTTTAAAAGAGAAAAATCGGTTTGGTTGATAACTCTATTTCTATTCTTAGCAGGAATTCCTTCTGCATTAAACTTAAACATACTTGGAACAGTTGATTCAATTTTTGGAGGCGTATTACTTATCTTTGGTGGATTTTTGGTGACTTTCTTTATGGGATGGGTAGTCCCAGGAAAGTTAGATGAAGAGCTTAGCGATTCAAAAGTCGGAATAAAAACGACACGTTATTTAAAATTCATGACAAGATGGGTTGCACCTCCAATTATCGGTTTTGGACTATTTATAAGTGTTTTTGACTTACTGAAAGTTTGGGTAAGTTAGAAAATTTTAAGTGAATATAGTCCTGGGATAAGGAGGAGTCGTATGAGTTGATCAAAAAATTAAATTGTTGAATTATTTCACATTATTTTTAAGCAAACTAAAAAAAGTTTAATCAAATAATTTATACTTGCAATTTTTTTACTGTGGAATTTTTTTTAAGTAAATATTAAGTTTTAACTTCCATTTAATCTCAAAAGTTTTGTTAAAACCAACACTAATAGAATCTATATAAAGTAAATTTAGATATTTAAACTAAAGAAATTAAAACTCAATCAATAATGGGAAAAAATTTGATGTCAACCAAATCTGAATTATTAAAGGGAAAGCTTACGGAAAATTTTTCAGAATTTTCAAAACTATCTGACTATTCTTTTATGAATTCGCTTAAAGCAGATCCTCAATCAACAAAAGATGGAAATGATCATAAGCCACGTTCTGTATACTCTGGCCATTACGTACCAGTTGCCCCAAAAGCGATAACAAATCCAGAATATATTTCCCACAGCAAAAAACTTTTTAAAGAACTTGGACTAAGCTCAGATCTTACAAAAGATCAAAATTTTTCTCGTTTTTTCTCAGGTGACATTTCAGTTGCTGAATATCCAATGAGTCCTATTGGTTGGGCAACAGGTTATGCATTATCAATTTATGGCACTGAATATACCCAACAATGTCCCTTTGGTACTGGCAATGGTTATGGCGATGGCAGAGCAATTTCTGTATTTGAAGGTTTATTTAATGGGAAAAGAGTGGAAATGCAACTAAAAGGAGGAGGCCCAACTCCTTACTGTCGTGGCGCTGATGGTAGAGCTGTCTTACGTTCTAGTGTTAGGGAATTTCTTGCACAGGAATTTATGGATGCCTTGGGAATCCCTACAACAAGATCTTTAACACTTTATGTATCACGATCAGAAATAGTAAGTAGGCCATGGTATTCCAAAGGCTCCAAATATTTCGAACCTGACATCATGATTAATAATCAAGCGGCAATTACTACTAGGGTGGCTCCATCTTTTTTACGTGTTGGCCAGATTGAACTTTTTGCAAGACGAGTTCGCAATAATTCTCATAATGAGGCCCTTAATGAATTAAAGATGATAGTTCAACACCTTATAGATAGAAACTATAAAGATGAAATTGAACATGAGATTTCATTTGAAAGTAAGATAATAAAACTAGCTTCTTTATATAGATCGAGACTTATATCTCTTATAGCCAACTGGATGCGTGTTGGTTATTGCCAAGGAAATTTCAATAGTGATAATTGTGCGGCTGGAGGCTACACCTTAGACTATGGACCCTTTGGATTCTGTGAATTATTTGATCCAAGATTTCAACCATGGACAGGTGGAGGTGAGCATTTTTCATTTTTCAACCAACCTTCTGCTGCGGAAGTCAACTTTAAAACATTCTGTTCTTCTCTTAGTCCGTTACTTTCAGAAAGGAAACAAGATCTTGAAAAGCTTGAAGAAATCAAAAATGATTTTGCAGAATTAATGGATAATGAGTTGATGAAGATGTGGACAAACAAACTGGGTTTAGAACGCATAAATAAAAGTTTAATAAATGAATTTTTTAATCTTATGGTCATTTCAAAAGCAGACTTTACAATTTTGTTCCGTAAACTCTCAAATATTCCTGATAACATATCTTCATTAAAGGACAGTTTCTATTTACCAATTGATGATGAGCTAAGTAATAGGTGGGAAGCCTGGTTTAAAAACTGGAAATCAATATTGAAGAAAGAGGCAAATATTAAAGCAAAATCGGCATCAATGAAATCGCTTAATCCTGTCTATACATGGCGCGAATGGATGGTCGTACCTGCATATGAAGAGGCTGGAAAAGGTAATTATGAAAAGATTAAGGAGTTGCAAGTTATTTTTAGCAATCCATACAAAGAACAACTCTCAGATATAGATCAAACATATAATCGACTCAAGCCAAGCGAGTATTTTAACTGTGGAGGAGTATCTCATTACAGCTGTTCTTCATAAAAATTGAATAACTTCTAAAACAATATTTTTGGCTGTTGGCATTTCAAATATAGACAAAACATCTGCATGAAGAATAACTGGTTTCTTACCAATGTTTTTCACATAGTGGGAACCCCCATTATTACGCTTCACGAATTCATCACCTGCATTAAAGAAATTAATTTCTCCACCCCTAACTTGCTTTAATCTTACTCCAGTGACATGAATCAAAATTGGAGAAGGATACGTATGAACTAGATTTTTCATCCCTGTTGGAATCTTCACTTTTAAAAGTCTTAATTCAGGCTTACCCTCCTTGATAATTAAAGTATTTGCTACTCAATCCTTTTGAAGTTTGAATAAAAGAAATAACCTAAATCTTTGCTTCTGAGAGAGAAAATTTTGGCAGAAACAAAGTCCAAAGAAAAAGGAAATAAAATGAAATATTTTTGAATTTTATTGGATATTTGTGTTGCACTAATAATAGTTCGTTTGCAAAAAATAATTAACTAAATTATTTTTTATATAACTTTTCTAATTGTTTAATTTCCTCTCTAAAATTATTACCTTTCTTATTTAATTTATAATTCTTTATGATTATAGGGATAATCCACCAAGCTTGAAGACCTAAAAAGATAAATAGTAGAATTAACAAATCAAAAGTACCAGGCCGCATTTGATGTATAAAGTTTTTTGTTATGGCATTATTCTAAAAGTTATAAGACATTCATGAGATTTTTCAATATTTCTAAGCTGCCTCTAATTCAATATTAAGTTCAATACCTTTTGATATTATTGCTTGTTTAAAATCAATCAGTTTGCCAATAATTCTTTGCTTTTCCTGATCGGTTATATAGATATCCTCTACAACCTCCTGCATTGCAAGTGTTACTTTTTGAAGTTTAATTTCTAAATCTTCCCTGTAATTCATAAGCTCAACTAGATTATCTTTTTAATTAAAAAACAAAATAATTATTAGTAAATAAGTAAATTACCCTAAAAAGATTGGCAGCAAAACGAAAGAGGACTTAATTTATAGTTCAAGCGTACTGCATATACCTAGAAAGGCACAACATAAAACCCAGCTACTCTTTTGGTTGAAGGACATAGTACAAACATGCCGTATGGTTACCTTCTTAATACTGAAAATAACAGATTGTTTTTCGAGTAATACAAAATTCTCAAAAAAATAATTTTAAAATTCATATTGATATCTTTTATACTAATCATCTCAGGAAGCCTTAGGGTTTAATCATCCGAAACATTAAACATTTATGCAGCGCTGAGAAAGTGGTACCTACTTCTCCAAAAAGGCTGGACAGAGGGTTCTCATAATTACGGATAAGGACTTCTGCTACATAAAACGCACAGAAGCAAATATTTCATCTGATATGTAACATAACCGATACATAACTGTAATATATATCTTGAAAATAACTTAATTTCGGCCTATTACTTTACATTTATTAATAGTAGTGTTACATTAGTTAACAATTACATAACTTAAATGTCTAATTCAAGCGTTACTACTGAATCAGGTGGAAGACAGAATATGTTTCCAACTGAGACACGTCCTTACATAGATGAATCCGTCTCATATGACAGCTACCCCCAAAATGCAGAAAAAGTTAATGGTCGTTGGGCAATGATAGGATTTATCGCATTAGTTGGTGCTTATATTTCAACTGGACAAATCATACCTGGAATTTTTTAATGAGTCCTCTTTCAGGTTTTTTAGCAGTAATTGTATTCTTTACAGCTATTCTCGTTGTTTACCTAACTAAGCAATTTCAACAAGAAAATTTAAACTATTCATCCTCTAATCAAATGAAAAACACAAACACAAAAGTCAAAACAATCGAAAAAGAAAAAGTTGTCGCTGAGACTCTTAACGGCAGATTTGCAATGATTGGATTAATTGCTGCTATTGGAGCATATTTAACAACAGGTCAAATAATTCCTGGTTTTGTTTAAAACAGACTAACTAACCGATCTTTAAATTAACAAAATGGAAAATTCAAAACCAACTTATTGGCAAAACGCTGAGAGAACTAATGGAAGAATGGCAATGATGGGCTTATTTGCATTAGTTGTAAATTATGGCTTATTCGGCTGGATAATCCCAGGAATTTTTTAAAATGAATTTAGGTTTACTTTTTCTTAAAGTAAATACTTTAGGAGTAATAACTCTTTCTGAACTTGATTGGATAACTAACCATCAATCTGAATTTTCAAGGCTAGATATGGCTTTAGTTATTAAAATCGGCCGTCTTATGGATTCTGGAGTGGTAGAAATTGATAATAGATTACCTATTTAATTTTTAAAAAAATTGATCGTCATGAGTGTTTGTCAATAGGGATACTGGCAAGCACTTTTTTATTAGAAAAAATATTTGAAAAAAAAAGGAGTTTGTTTCTTAGCTAAAAACAATTTCTAATTCACCTAATTCTTATATGAAAATTTCAGGCAAGCATTCAAATGTTAACTGATTTTTTTATAGTAAATCCGTAAAAATGCTTTTGTAATTTATCTTTTTAAACCACCTCTTTTTATCCATAGGAACCATGTAACCCAAATAGGAGGAAGGAATCTGATTAAAAAAGAAATTTTGTATATATAAAATGGAGCATTTTCACTTTGAAATAAATTCATCAAAAAGGTGGATATATTTACCCAAAGTAAAATTATTAATATATTTGCTCCCAACAAAGCGAACTTATTTTGTTTGAAGATTTTTGGCATAAGGTAAATTTTTATATTCTTAAATTTTAAATAATTTAGAGAAATAAATTATAAAATTTCAAAAAAACTTCAAATTTAAAATCCATATCCAAATAAAAAAAGTACTAAATTTCAATCCCTCTCCAAATAATAATCCAAAAGCGATAGGAGGAGAAAATATTAAAAAAAGAATAGAGAATAAACTAAATAAAGCAAATGATCCTCTTCGAAAAAAATTCTTTCTTTTTGTTCTTCTTAGATTTTTTAAAGTATTCCACTCCCATTCGATAAACCTGTAGAACTTTTCTGATAATAAAAAAAAATACTTCATTAAATATTATTAATTTCTATCGGCTTTTCTTATTTATAAAATTAATTTCATTTGTTAGCAATAAACCTTTTCCCCTTCTTCAGAAAGATAGTAAATTCTATTTTCTGAACTAACGAAGAAAGTTAATCCCTTATATTGTGATCTTTTAAATTTATCTAATCTAAGTTTATGTAAATCCCAATTATCAGTACTTATGTCAGGATTAAATTCTTGTTTTTTTAAGAAAGGTACATAAGTTGGAAAAATTTTTGTTTTTTGGGATAAACCTCTATTTCGTTTTGAATAAAAAAATAATAACAAAAAAACTACAAAAAAAAGAATTAATAATATATTTCTCATTGTCAATTTTTCTAATTTGAAAAAACTTTAATTTGGAGAATCAAGAAAGTTTTCACAATAAATTTCTTATTAAGTAAAAAATCCTATTTTTATATTCTTGTATTTTTGAATAATTATCAAGGGTTTACCTAAATCAGATCATGAAATGAGTCGAATTTTGAATATGATTCAAAAATTCCATGAATACTCCTTATTCAAAAAGAGTAACTGAAAAATTTAGAGAGGCTCAAAACTATTTAAAAACTTATGGTTTTAGGAAATCAACTAAACATTTAATGGAAGATATTGAAAATTCTGTTGAAAAATAATGCAACTACCCCTCACTTAACACAACTACAATATGGCTACGATGATGGCTTGAAAACCATTGTTTTTGGGTTAATAGGAAGTTACTTAGGATGTATCTTAATTTTATTAATTTCATTATTTGAATTTAAATTCAAAAAGCAAAATAGTAAGCCTTAAGAGACTTACTAAACATTAAATAAGAATTCCATTACATCACCTTCGTTAACAATATATTCCTTACCTTCACTTCTTAAAAGACCTTTAGTTTTTGCATTGGCAATTGAACCTGAATCAATTAAATTTTGATACGAAATAGTCTGAGCTCTTATAAATCCTTTTTCAAAATCAGTATGAATTACTCCTGCTGCCTGTGGCGCAGTCATCCCATCTTTTATCGTCCATGCTTTTGTCTCCTTTTCTCCGGTGGTGAAATAAGTCTTTAATCCCAATAATTTATATGTTGATCTAATTAAAGAACTTAATCCTCCTTCTTGTACTCCTAAACCAATAAGGTAGTCTTTTTTATCTTCTGGTTCTAACTCTATTAATTCAGATTCGACTTGTGCTGATATTTTTATACATTCTGTATTTTCATTACTTGCAAAACTCTGAACTTTTGATGAGAAATCATTACCTTCAGCTAAATCATTTTCATTCAAATTTGTTGCGTAAATAATAGGTTTAGCAGTAAGGAAGCCTAGTTGCTTAATTATTAAATTTTCTTCTTCACTCAAAGATATTGATCTAACTGAAAGTCCTTTATGTAGCTCTTCTTCAATTTTTTCTAGTAAATTATCCTCTTTTGCTGCCTCTTTACTAGTCCTGACCTGTTTTTTAATTCTTTCTCTTCTTTTTTGGAGTTGGGATAAATCAGCTAAATTCAACTCCAGATTAATTATCTCAATGTCATCCAAGGGATCTACCTTACCGGAAACATGAATTACATCACTATCTTCAAAGCACCTCACAACATGAACTATTGCATCAACCTCCCTAATATTTGATAAAAATTTATTTCCCAAACCCTCACCTTTACTGGCTCCTTTTACTAGTCCTGCGATATCTACAAATTCAATTTTTGTTGGGATAATATTTTGGCTAGAACTTAAATCACCTAACTCTTGTAACCTTTGATCCGGGACGGAAACTATACCTTTATTAGGTTCTATAGTACAAAAGGGGAAATTAGCCGCTTGAGCTTTAGCATTTTCTACAAGTGCATTAAATAAAGTTGATTTTCCAACATTTGGTAATCCAATAATACCGGCTTTTAACATTTGGAAAAATTATTCAGAAAACATCTTCTAGTAATATAGTATTTACTTAACCAATCTTGGATAAGTTAATTATAATCTACTTGATTATCTATTTAGTTCCCAAATATTCTCAATTACTGTTTTTCAAAAGAAATGCTTGATTTAATAAAAAAAAATATAAATCTAAGAAGTGGAATTATATTACTTTCTTTAACTATGTTTTTCGTTTTCATAACCAATTCCTTCAAGAAAAATAAATCAAAAGACATTTCTGATTTTGTAGTTCAAGTTGAAAAAGGAATCCTCTCAGATTCAATTAATACAAGTGGTGAAGTAAAAGCAATCAGGACAAGCAATATTGGACCTCGGAAGCAAGGTGTAATAAAAGAAATCAAAGTAGATGAGGGCGATCTTGTAAAAAAAGATCAGGTTTTAGCTTCACTTGATGATGAAGACTTTATCTATAAAATTGAAGAACTTGAATTAAATGTCGAAAAACAAAAATCTGAATTTTTAAGAAGAGAATATTTATATCAAGAAGGTGCAGTGAGCAAAGAAGATTACGAAAGTTATAAAAATAACTACAACATTAGTAGCGCCAAACTTAATGATGCAAAAGCTGAAAAAAGTTTCTATCTAATTAAAGCTCCATATGGAGGAAAGATAACTGCAAAATATGCGGAGATAGGATCTTATGTCACACCAAGTACAAACTTAAGTTCAGACCCTAAAACCAAAAACTTTATTTTTGAACTATCAGAGGGTCTTGAAATTGTTGCCAAAGTTCCTGAGAGTGACATTGGCAGAATACAAATAGGTCAAGAAGCCTCAGTAAGAATTGAGGCTTATCCCTCAAAAAAATATAGTGCCATAGTAAAAAAAATAGCTACAAGAGCTGTAAAAGATAATAATGTAACCTCATTCGAAGTAACTTTAAATTTTAAAGATATTTTTGAAGAAATTAAGATTGGAATGACTGCAGATCTTGAATTTAGAGTCAAAGGTAATGAAGAAAAAATCCTAGTGCCAACAGTTTCTATTGTCACAGAAAAAGGTGAAAAAGGAATTTTGAAAGTTGATAAAAACAATTCTCCCAAATTTGAAAAAATTGAAATTGGTATTAGTAGTGGAAATAAAACTTCAGTTATTGATGGATTAGAACCTGGAGAGCAAATCTTTATTGATATTCCACCTTGGGCTAAGAAGAGAAAATGAGTTTAAAATCTGAAAACTCTAAAAAACCAATTTTACTTTTAGTCGATGGCCACTCACTTGCTTTTAGAAGTTATTACGCATATAGTAGAAGTTTTGAAATTCTTGTAACAGCGAATTTAAAATTAAAAAGTGAGATCAAACAAGATTTTTCCGGTGAATTAATAATTGAGAATCCGGATGAAAAGAAATTTAATGTTCAAATAAATAAAATATACTCAAGAGTTTTAAACTATGAAGATATAAGTTATTTTTATCCAGAAAACTCAAGCGCGAAAGATAAATTCTTTCAATTTACCCTTAAGTTTTCACCCTCTTTATCAAAAGATGATGAAAAGGAATTAAGAAAAGCAATAACTATAAGTTTAGATTTACAAAATAATAATTTTGAATTTTTTGCTGAACTTGTGCCTGCCAATAGATTAACCACCGATTCTGGGATCCCTACAAATATTACCTACGGATTCCTGAAAAGCCTTTTAGAGAATTGCAAAAAACATTCTCCTCAAGGAGTTTGTATAGCATTTGATACTAAAGAACTTACATTTAGGCAGGAGCTTGATCCGTCATATAAAGCAAATAGGGTAGCACCTCCTAGTATTTTTTTAGAGGATTTAAAGAGGTTAGAAAATATTCTTAAAAGCCAATTAAACCTGCCTATATTTAAACTTCCTGGTTTTGAAGCTGATGATATTCTTGGAACAATATCTCAAAAAGCATCAAAAGATAACTGGTACATCAAAATTCTTTCAGGAGATAAAGATCTATTTCAATTGGTTGATTCAAAAAAAGATATTTATGTCTTATATATGGGAAGTGGGGGTCCATTTGCAAAAAGTTCTGAGCCAATTCTTATGAATGAAGATGGTGTTTTAGATAAATTAGGAGTTGTACCTGAGAAAGTAGTTGATCTAAAAGCATTAATGGGAGATAGTTCAGATAATATTCCTGGAGTTAAGGGAATTGGTCCAAAAACAGCCATTAATTTATTAAGTGAAAATAATGATTTGGAGTGTATATTTGAAACCCTGGATGAAATAAATTCAGGTAAAGTAGCTAATTATAGTGGTTTCATAAAAGGTTCAGTCTTAAAGAAATTGGAGAATGGTAGAGATTCTGCTTATAAATCTCAGTTACTAGCGACTATCAAAACTAACCTACAATTAGAAAATGACAATTATTTTTTATCAGAAGTAGATTCAGATAATTTAATAGCAAAACTTAAGGAATTAGAACTTAATTCTCTTGTAAAACAAATAGATATATTTAATTCAACCTTTAGTGAAGGTGGTTTTGACAAAAATAACGTGAATAAAGAGGAGGAGAAAGAGCCAAAAGTCTCTAGTAAAAGTGAATTAGAAAATAGTGAACATAAAATCCCTAATATCAAAGTAACTGTTGTAAATGATTTCGAATTACTTGATAAATTAATTCAAAGATTAGAAAAGACCAAAGAGATAGTTTCTTTAGATACAGAGACCAATAGTTTAAATCCAATCGATGCGGAACTTGTTGGGATAGGACTATGTCTTGGAGAAGAAACTGATGATTTATTTTATATACCTCTTGGTCATCAAACAAAAAAAGAGGCGCCCAATCAATTATCAATTGAAGATGTTTTCTTAAAACTAAGAACTTGGATAGAAGATCCAAAAAAAGAAAAGGCACTCCAAAATTCTAAATTTGACAGACAAATATTTTTTAATCATGGTCTTGATCTTAAAGGCGTAACCTTTGACACCTTGTTAGCAGACTATCTTTTAAATAATCAGGAGAAGCATGGGTTAAGTGAAATTAGTTTAAGATTATTTGGATTTAAGCCTCCTTCATTTAAGGAAACAGTTGGAAAAAATAAAGACTTTTCATTTGTTGATATTGATGAAGCAAGTATTTACTGCGGTTATGATGTATTTCTAACTTTTAAGATTGTCAAAATTTTTAAAGAAAGATTTTCAACAGAAAAAAATGAATTAATCAAATTGTTCAAAGAAATCGAGCTGCCTCTAGAGCCGGTTTTGTCTCAAATGGAAATAAATGGAATAACCATCGACATCCCTTATTTAGATAAACTCTCAAAAGAACTAAAAAATACCTTAGAAGATATTGAAAGTAAAGTTTATGAATTAGCAGAGGAGACTTTTAATCTATCTTCACCAAAACAACTTGGTGAGATCTTGTTTGAAAAATTAAATTTGGATAAGAAAAAATCGCGGAAAACAAAAACAGGATGGAGTACAGATGCAGTAGTTCTTGAAAGATTAGTCGACGAACATGAAATAATCCAATATTTAATAAAACACAGAACTATTAGCAAATTACTTAGCACCTATATTGACGCTCTTCCAAATCTTATTAACGAAAAGACAGGAAGAGTTCATACAAACTTTAATCAAGCTGCTACAGCGACTGGGAGACTAAGTAGTAGCAATCCTAATCTTCAAAATATCCCGGTTAGGACTGAATTTAGTAGGAGAATCAGAAAAGCATTCTTGCCTGAAAAAAATTGGAAACTTTTATCAGCTGATTATTCTCAGATCGAATTAAGAATACTTGCTCACTTAGCGGATGAAGAAATACTAATAAACGCGTTTCATAAAAATGATGACATTCATTCTTTAACTGCAAGATTAATTTTTGAGAAAGAAGAAATATCTTCTGATGAGAGGAGAGTTGGAAAAACAATAAATTTTGGAGTTATCTATGGTATGGGTATAAAAAAGTTTGCACGTTCAACAGGAGTAAGTACTCTAGAGGCAAAAGAATTCCTAATAAAATACAAAGAAAGATATTCAAAAATTTTCAAATTTCTTGAACTCCAAGAAAGACTTGCCTTATCAAAAGGTTATGTAAAAACAATTTTTGGTCGAAAGAGGGAATTTAAGTTTGATAAAAATGGACTTGGAAGATTAATAGGGAAAGATCCTTACGAAATTGACTTGCAATCTGCGAGAAGGGCTGGCATGGAAGCACAGTCATTAAGAGCCGCAGCTAATGCACCAATTCAAGGCTCGAGTGCAGATATTATTAAAATCGCAATGGTTCAACTAAATAAGAAATTCATAGAAATGAATGTTCCCGCAAAAATGCTTTTGCAAGTTCATGATGAATTATTGTTTGAAGTCGAAACAGATTCTTTGGAAATTACGACGAAATTAGTGAAGAAGACTATGGAAAATTGTGTAAAATTAAATGTGCCCCTTTTAGTTGATATTGGAATTGGAGACAATTGGATGGAGACAAAATAAACC
The DNA here is from genome assembly GCF_902626525.1 of uncultured Prochlorococcus sp. Classification (GTDB taxonomy): domain Bacteria; phylum Cyanobacteriota; class Cyanobacteriia; order PCC-6307; family Cyanobiaceae; genus Prochlorococcus_A. The sequence continues at coordinate 98,525 of NZ_CACOFR010000001.1, read as the reverse complement.
TTATAAAATGCTTTCTTTAAGATGATCAAACTTTTTAATACTTTAAGCAAAAGAGTTGAGGTTTTTAAGCCTATTGATGATGTAGTAAAAATTTATTGTTGTGGAGTAACTGTTTATGATTTATGTCATCTTGGTCATGCTAGAAGTTATATATCTTGGGATGTATTGAGAAGATTTCTAATTTACAGCGATTTCAAAGTAAAGTATGTTCAGAATTTTACAGATATTGATGACAAGATTTTAAAAAGAGCGAAAGAAGAAAGCAGTTCTATGAAGGAAGTGTCTGAAAAGAATATTATTGAATTTCATAAAGATATGGATTCTTTAGGGATAATGCGTCCTGATAGTATGCCAAGAGCAACGAACCATATATGCAATATCTGCTCTTTCATATCAATCCTTGAGGACAAAGGTTATGCATACTCCAAGGATGGAGATGTTTATTATTCTGTTTTTAAAAATAAAAGTTATGGAAAGCTAAGCAATCAAAATATACAAGAACAAAATATTAATCAGCAAGGAAGAATGGCTAGTGATGAAAATAGTAAAAAACTTAATCCGCAAGATTTTGCACTATGGAAAAAAGCCAAAGATGATGAACCATATTTTGATTCACCATGGGGAAGAGGTAGGCCAGGATGGCATATTGAATGTTCGGCGATGGTTAAAGATGAATTAGGAGATACTATTGATATCCATTTAGGTGGATCTGATTTGATTTTTCCACATCATGAAAATGAAATCGCCCAATCAGAAGCAGCCAATGGCAAAAAGCTTGCGAATTATTGGTTACACAATGGCATGGTCAATGTAAATGGACAGAAGATGAGTAAATCCCTTAAAAATTTTAAAACTATCAGAGAGCTAATAAAGTCAGGTATAAGCCCTATGACTTTGCGATATTTTGTTATGACTGTGAATTATAGAAAACCACTTGATTTTACTGAAGAAGCTTTAATAAGTGCTTCAGAAGCCTGGAAAAACATTAATAATGCTCTTTCTTTTATGGATCTTACAAAAGGTGCTTTTAGATCTATTGATAAAAATGAATCTATCGAAGAAGAATACAAAGAGAAAATAAGTTTTGAATTAGCAAAAAAAAAGCTTAAATTTTCTGACGCTTTGGGTAATGACCTCAATACAGCAGGTGCTATTGCAATTATTTATGACTTAGCGAAACCATTAAAAAATTTTTTAAACCAATTTCAACGAGTTGAAGGTTTTGAAATAGACCTAAATGAAAAATTTTTTCTACTTGAGAATTTTAAAACTCTTGAAAAGTTAACTGAGGTACTTGGTCTTAAAAAAGAGGATATATTAAAAGAAAGCAAAATAAAAGAAGAAGAAATATTATCGCTTATTAATAAAAGATTGGAAGCAAAAAAGGAAAAGAATTATGTGAGGGCCGATGAAATTAGGAATTTGTTAAAAGAAAAAGGTATTGAACTTATTGATCAATCAAAGGAAATAACAACATGGATAAGGGTCTAAATTTTAAGAAAAAAACCAATTTGAAATTTTTGTTTTTTAAATACACCTTTAAATGGGAAGATATTAGAAATATCAGAGAAAATTGAAATACATTACTGTGCTCGGTTCTACTGGTTCAATAGGGACTCAAACTCTCGAAATAGCTTGTGAGCAGCCTGATAAGTTTAAAGCCATAGCTCTTTCCGCAGGAAGAAATATTAATTTATTAACTGAACAAGTTAAAACACATAAACCAGAGGTAGTTGCAATTGAGGATGAAAATCTTATAGAAGATTTAAAAGATAATATTAATAACTTAGATTTGGATAATGCTCCCTTAGTTTTGTGTGGAAAGGAGGGGATTAACGCAGTTGCCGCATGGGATAAGGCAGATACTGTGGTAACTGGGATTGTAGGCTGTGCAGGCTTAATTCCAACAATGTCAGCAATTAATGCGGGGAAAAATATTGCACTTGCTAACAAAGAAACTTTAATTGCGGCAGGGCCAATTGTTATTCCTGCATTAAAGAAAAATAATAGTAGGCTTTTACCTGCTGATTCAGAACACTCTGCAATCTTTCAATGTTTACAAGGATTACCTAATTATGAAAATGCAGATTTTTCAACAGGAGAGATGCCTAAGGGATTAAAAGCGATACACTTAACAGCTTCTGGTGGTGCTTTCAGAGATTGGGCGGTTGAGGATTTAAAGCATGTCACAGTAGAAGATGCTACTTCACATCCTAATTGGGATATGGGAAAAAAAATAACTGTAGATTCTGCAACTCTTATGAATAAAGGATTAGAAGTTATAGAAGCTCATTATTTATTTGGGACATCTTACGAAAATATTGAAATAGTTATCCATCCTCAAAGTATTATTCATTCAATGATTGAGATGGAAGATTCTTCAGTATTAGCTCAATTAGGTTGGCCAGATATGAAACTACCTATTTTGTATGCAATGAGTTGGCCTGAAAGATTTAAAACAAATTGGAAAAGATTAAACCTAAGTGAAATTGGGCAATTAAGCTTCAAAGAGCCAGACGAGTTTAAATATCCATGCATGGGATTAGCCTATGCTGCAGGAAAATCTTCTGGAACTATGCCTGCAGTCTTAAACGCAGCCAATGAAATGGCTGTTGAACAATTCCTTAAAGAAAAAATTTCTTTTCAAGAAATACCTACACTTATAAGTAAAGCTTGTGAATCACATATGGAGAATTTGAATTTGATTCCTGCATTGGAGGATATTCTTGAAGTGGATAATTGGGCCAGACATTTTGTTAAGCAAGAAATTAAAAAAGGGCAAAAATACTTAAGTATTGGATCAAAGTGAATATTTAAAAGCTCTTTCTACTATGTGCAACGCCCACAAAACAGAAATGCTTTAAAGGCAATGAAGTTCAAAATATATGGAAAGTCATAGAAAGGCTTTAAAAAGATTTGAGAATGATCCCTCTACAAAAAACGTTTATATATTTAGATAAAGAGCTGATTGTTTTATGTAAGAACGATCTAATTCTTTTTGTTTGGCCTGTTGGTATTTGGTAAGAGAAAGTTTCTCATGAAAAAATTTCAGGAATTTTCCCTCACATACTATTAGTGGTAAGCCAATATATAAATTAAAAAAAAAAAAACGCTATTTAAAACAATCCTAGATACTGATAAACCAATTTTTCACAACATCGTCTGACCAGCAGCCATTAATTGAGTGAAAACCATTATGCCCACCTTTTTTAGTTATTAAAATAGTAAAGTTATTGATAGATTCTTTTATTAAATTCAAAGTAGCATTATATGGAACCCAAGGATCATCCTTAGAATGAATAAAGAGCATTGGAGGTAATTTTTTTATTGATTTTTGGATTCTAAATATTGGAGAAGCTTTAACATAGTAATCCTCTAAAGAATTAAATCCCCAACTTGGAGCTGTAAATTTTTGATCAAATTCCCTTATATTTTTTAAATTTCTAATTTTTTTTCTTAATTTCTCGTTATTAAGAATTTTCCCTTCATCATTATATCCATCCCATAACTGATTTTTTAAGCGGTGAAGTAACCATTTTTGGTAGACATAATTTCTAGGTTTCTCAATACAGAGACTGCATGAGGATAAATCTAAAGGACTACTAACGCAGGCTAGGCCGTCTAAAAGTTTTTCTCCATTGTTTTCATCGTAATCTAAGCAAGCATTTAAAAGAATTGTTCCACCTAAAGATAATCCAACTCCGTAGATTGGCAGATTATTCATTTTATTGAGATCTTTGAACTCTAAATTAATTAATTTTTTAAAATATTTTATTGCTGAAATAACATCACTGGAACATCTAGCACAATAATTTCCTTTAGCTAAATATCTCGCAGAACCAGATCCTCTAAGATTTAATTTAAGAACTCCAAAACCATTATTTGTTAATTTCCTAGAGATTCTTCTTAAACCAAAACGTTTGGTTGATCCCCCCAACCCATGTGTTACGATAACAAAACCTTTAAAAGAGCTTAAGTTTTCAGGTAATTCTAAAAGTCCCAGAAGATAATCACATTCAAAATTTTCAGAGAGAATTTTATTAATCGGAAATAATATTTTTTTATTTCTTTTGGATTTACCAAAATCAATAACAAAAGTATCTCTTAAAGTTTGTAAGTCGCCACCTATCCAAGGAAAGACTTCTCGAAATGGCTTATTTTTTAAGTATTCTGAGAAACTTGAAGATATACTATTATTTCTCCCCAACTCCAAGATCCTTTAATTCTCCAATTAGATCATTTAATACCTTCTTTGCATCGCCAAAGACCATAGAAGTATTTGGCAAATCAAATAAATCATTTTTTATTCCAGAGTAACCTGCACTCATACCTCGTTTAATTACAAATACCGTTCTTGCATCCTGTACGTCAAGAACTGGCATGCCATATAGAGGAGAAGAACTATCATTTTTAGCCTGAGGATTAACTACATCATTTGCTCCTAAAACTAAAACAACATCCGTTGCTGGAAAATCTGGATTCACAACATCCATCTCTTTAAGTTGTTCGTAAGGAACATCGGCTTCTGCTAAAAGTACATTCATATGTCCAGGCATCCTCCCTGCTACAGGATGTATTGCATAGACAACTTCAATACCATTTTGCTCAAGTTTTTTTGTCACTTCCCTTAAAGTATGTTGAGCTTGAGCCACTGCGAGACCATAACCAGGAACAATTATTACCTTACTTGCTGCCTCTAAAGTCAATGCACATTCTTCAACACTACAAGAAGTTATATTTGTGTATTCTCCTGACTCAGAAGAGGCTGTACTTTGTGCAGATAATGATCCTCCAAAAAGGACCGAGATCAATGATCTATTCATACCCTTGCACATTACTTGAGTAAGTATTAAACCTGCTGCTCCAACCATTGCGCCTGCTACAATTAAAAGCTGACTATCAACCACGAAACCCGCTGCTGCTGCTGCTATCCCTGAATAGCTATTTAATAAAGATATAACAACTGGCATATCTGCGCCACCAATTGGTAAGGTAACTCCAATTCCTAATAAAGAAGAAAATATAACTAAAAGCCAAATAGAACTTGTATTTCCGTTTATCAAGGAAAAAAAGGCTATCAATGAAGTAACTGCAAAAACAATATTTACAAAATGTCTAACTTTGCTCTGAGTCCATCCTGGAGTTGATAACCAACCCTGTAACTTTGACATCGCTACAATCGATCCAGTGAAAGTTATAGCACCTACAAATATTGAAACAGATATAGAAAATTCGTTAATCAGTTTCTTAAGAAAATCAAAATTATCTAGATTATTAGATATTGGGAAAAATGCTACTCCCAAGGCAACTAAAAGTGATGACATTCCACCGCAACCATTAAACAATGCAACTGTTTCAGGCATTGAGGTCATCGGCACTTTTTTCGCAATTACAGCACCAAACAAACTACCTATAATTGATCCAATTATTATCCAAATCCAAGACTGAAGAGCAATTCCAGATGTACCCAAATAGTAGGATAGCAATCCTATCACTGATAGCAACATCGCAAATGCAGCTAATCTATTGGCATCCCTTGCTGATTTTACTTTTGACAATCCTTTTATTCCCAAAGCTAGTAAAAGTACCGCTACTAGGTCAATAATGAATTTAATGATTACAGGTAGATTCATAATAAAAATTACTTTTTATTTGATGGTTTACGGCTAAACATTGCGAGCATTCGATCAGTAACGAAAAAACCACCCACAACATTGAAAAGAGCGAATGCAAGAGAAACTGAACCAATAATTAAAAGTGGTACATTACCTTCTGCTTTCACAATTAGAGTCAATGCTGCCAGCATTGTTATTCCTGAAATTGCATTTGCTCCACTCATTAAAGGTGTATGAAGCGTAGGAGGAACTTTTCCGATTAACTCGAGGCCCAATAAACTGCCAAGTAAAAGGACCCAAAGAAGACTTATAAAAGACATAATTTTAAAACCTCAATTTTCAAAAACTTTTTTTTGAAGTATAACTCCTTCGTCGCTTAATAAACATCCAGAAATGAGTTCATCCTCTTTATCTAATTTAATTACACCATCTTTTATAAATGGTGTAATTAAAGATGTTAAGTTCTTAGCATAAAGTGAACTGGCATCATAAGGAACAGATGAGGGTAATTCACCAGCTCCTATAAGCTTTACACCATCTTTGATAATAGTTTCATTTGGTTTTGTTCCTTCACAATTACCTCCTTGCGAAACTGCCAAATCAATTACTACCGCACCAGCTCTCATTTTTTCAAGCATTGGAGAGTCTATTAAAATAGGTGCTTTTTTACCCAAAACTTGCGCAGTACATATAGCAACATCAGCTTCAGATAAAAATTTAGTTAAAGTAGCCTTCTGTTTTGCGAGGAATTCAGGAGTTACAGCTTTTGCATAACCTCCTGCCTCGCTTGGTTTTTCGTCCACTTCGGGAAGATCTATAAACCTTGCTCCAAGTGACTCTACTTGTTCTTTAACTGCCGGTCTAATATCAGATACAAAAACTATTGCACCAAGCCTTTTAGCAGTAGCAACTGCCTGCAATCCTGCTACCCCTCCACCAAGAACTACTACTTTGGCCGGTTGAACTGTTCCTGCTGCAGTCATAAGCATAGGAAAATATCTATCTAACTCACTTGCAGCTAAAAGAACTGCTTTATAGCCAGCAATATTAGCCTGAGAAGAGAGAACATCAGAAGATTGAGCTCTACTGATTCTTGGAAGCAACTCTAATGATAAAGCTGAAATCTTATTATTATTTATTATCTTAAGAAGTTTATTATTACCATAAGGGTTAAGAAGGCCAAGGAGAATAGCACCTTTTTTTAAGTTGTTTAAATTATCTTCAGATGGGGTTTGTACACAAAAAACTATATCAGCTTCACCCCAAATGTTTTGTTCCGAAGAACTAATTACTTTTCCTCCAGACTCTTCATAAGATAAGTCACTAAATCCTGATAATTTACCTGCTGAACTTTCAATATATACTTCACATCCAAGACTTTTTAATTTCTTTACCACTTCTGGAGAAGCTGAAACTCTTCTCTCACCAGAGTTTGTTTCAGTAGGGATAAGTATCTTTGTCAATTTATTTATTTTTTTAACATACTAAATATAAATTGAAGAAAGTCAAAAGTCTTGGATTTTTGTTAAAAATATATTTTCTTTTTAAGAAAAAATAGCTATGTAGAATATAAGTCTTAAAAATTTAATGAGTATAAAAGCAATCGAATGCCCAGATGGAGTATGTCACAGCCACCATGGTGGTCATGCCGTTCCTAGACAAGCTATGCAAAAAAATCTACAAAAGCATGGTAGAGATTGGTGCGAGAAATTGGCAGAGAGAATTTATGAAATGTCAGTTGATACTTATTCACAGACAGTTATGCCCAGTCTCCACTCCGCTGGTTGGCAGAGAAGGCATTTAGATTGGGAATTCAAACTCGCAGAGAATGATTCCGAACCTGATGAAGCACTTGTTGAAGGAATTATCAATGCCACAGAAAGCTTTTTAAGGAGTAGTGAAGTACATCGATTATTTATTCAAGAATTAGTCCAGGGCACATTTGAAGAAGCAAATGACAAAAAAATAATTTCTAAAGCAATAAAATCTATCATTGAAGAGGAAATTGTTAGTTCTCTAAGAGAAAAGAAAGAAACTCTTTTGAAGAAAATATCGGCAAAATTAGTGCTAGAAGAAAAAGTTAGTGAACAACTTGCAATAAATTCAGCCAAAGAAGGCTTTGAGGAAGTCGAAAGGCTACTTGCAAATCATAGTGAGGCAGTTTAACCCGAATTCTTTATATTTTCTTTATATTCCTCGCAAAAAGGGGTTCAAATATTAATTAAAAATTAAATTATTGTTTGAAAGTACAAAGTTGTAACTTATTAGACCATAAATATATTGTTTATTGTGCTTATGTATATACAACCTTTAAATTGCGATGGAAAATTTTATTAGAAAAAGAATTGATATTGCAACCTGTTGGGCTACAAACAGAATTTCTGCGATGGATACTCTAGAAAGATATGAAGATAGTTATGCAATAGCAGAAGAATTTAGGGAGTGGATATTGCATATTGGAGAAAATAACGAAAGTTTAAGAGCTTCTGTTTTAAACTTCCCACGGGGATTAGAGGATTTATTAGACCAAAAAGTCAACGATTAAATAATAAAATGATCGAGTGAAACCCGACCTTCATTATTTAAGTTTATTTATTATTATTAAACTGGAATAAGAAAATAAATGAAAAATAAAGAGAACAATTCAAATGTAGAAAATGTTGTAATTATTGGCTCAGGCCCTGCAGGTTATACTGCTGCAATTTATGCAGCGAGAGCGAATCTTCAACCTTTGCTTGTAACAGGATTTAATTCTGGAGGAATTCCTGGTGGGCAATTAATGACTACAACATTTGTTGAAAATTATCCAGGTTTTCCCGATGGCGTACTAGGTCCTGAGTTGATGGACCTAATGAAGGCACAGGCAGAAAGATGGGGTACAAATTTATACGAAAGTGATGTTATCTCAATTGATACTGATTTACATCCCTTTGAATTAAAAACTTTAGAGGGAATTATAAGAACTAACTCAATTATTATTGCAACTGGAGCAAGTGCTAATAGATTAGGCGTGATAAATGAAGATAAATTCTGGAGTAAAGGAATTAGTGCTTGTGCAATTTGTGATGGAGCAACCCCACAATTTAGAGATGAAGAATTAGCTGTTATAGGAGGAGGAGACTCTGCCTGTGAGGAAGCAACGTATCTTACAAAATATGGAAGTAAAGTGCATTTGGTTGTTAGATCAGAAAAATTAAGAGCTAGCGCAGCTATGGTTGACAGAGTGAAAGCCAATCCAAAGATAGAAATCCATTGGAATACAAAAGTGGAAAAAGCTAATGGTTCTGAATGGCTTGAGAAGGTAGAAACTATTCACTCGCACGAAGGTAAAGGTGAAATTAATATAAAGGGTCTTTTTTATGCCATAGGGCACACACCAAATACAAAGTTCTTGGGAAACAAAATCGATCTTGATAATAAGGGATATATTGCTTGCAAATCTGGAAGGCCAGAGACATCCGTTGAAGGTATTTTCGCTGCAGGTGACGTAGTTGATTCAGAGTGGAGGCAAGGAGTTACTGCTGCAGGAACAGGTTGCATGGCTGCATTAGCTACTGAAAGGTGGCTCGCTGAGAAAAACTTAGCAAAGACAATTATTAGAGAAACACCAGAGCCAGCAAAAAAACAAAATTCTTCGAATTTTAATGAAGAAGAAGTTAATGAAGAGACTTTCGATTCAAACTCTGAATGGCAAAAAGGAAGTTATGCATTAAGAAAACTTTATCATGAGAGTAAAAAACCTCTCTTAGTTATTTTTAGTTCCCCAAGCTGCGGCCCATGCCATGTTTTGAAGCCTCAGTTAAAAAGAGTAATTAGAGAACTAGAGGGTGCTGTGCTTGGTGTAGAAATAGATATTGATAAAGACCAAGATATAGCTAAACAAGCTGGTATTAAAGGAACCCCAACAATTCAACTTTTTAAAGAAAAACTACTAAAAAAACAATGGCAGGGAGTCAAACAAAGAAGTGAATTTAAAGAGGCAATTAAAAAAATAATCTAAATTCCCTGTCAGCTTATTTATTCCTCTTTGGATTATTTTTATTTGTTGTAGTTTTAGGACCACCTCCTGCATTTCTTTCTCGATAAGTAATCCTTCCTCTAGAGAGATCGTAAGGACTAATCTCAACAAGAACTTTATCTCCAGCTAATAATTTGATTCTAAATTTAGTTAATTTCCCTGCAGCTCTGCACAAACATTGATGACCTTCAGGTTGCTCTAAGGTAACCAGATAAAATCCATTACCTTGCTCTTTTTCTATAACACCTGAAGTTTCAATCATTAAATAATTCTTTTTCTAAATTTATATTATCAGAAAAAGAATGGCCAAGATTGTTTTGAGGAAAATTTACCAATTAAAAACTATAAATTAAATTTAAATTGAAAATTTAATTTCATTAATTATTTGAAGTTGACCGTAGTAAAAATTTGCTTTGGCAATTTTCTCAGAATCATCTAATTGATCAAAAAAAACAAAGCCAAGGCTTTCCCATAATGAAGATCCACAGACGTTATTCAATTCATTTTTTGCTTCTTTTGCAAAATTATCTAGTTTTCTCTCAAGATTTTTTGACTTGGAAACAGACATAATAACTTTTAACTCATAGTACAAATATACTAAATAGTTTTTAAAAAGCAATATTAAAAAGGCAACCTCTTTTTTTCTTCTACATTTAAGTCTGCTTCCATTTCTCTTAATCTTTTAAGTATTTGTTGATAGTACTCTTTGATATAACTCTCAAGTGAAGTCATATCTTCTTTTTTAAGATTTAATATTTCGTAGGTTTTGCTCATATCAGCATCTAAAGATACTCCACTACTTGTTACTTCGGCAAAGGCTAATCTTTCAGCCACATTCAAAGAATCTTGGAAAAAAGATACAAGCTTTTGAGTGAGACTGATGATGAAGGGGGAAACTCTAAAAACTTTTGCTTTTTTTTCGCTAAATTTTTCACAGAGGGAGATGATTTCGTTTGAATTCCAAGCTTTGGGTCCAACTAGAGGCAATGATATTCTATTAGTCTTTGGATTATTAACTGCCGCGACAATAACTTTTGCCATATCTTGAGTATTCATATATGCAATTTTAGTTGGATTCCCACTCATCCATACTGCTTGACTGTCTAAAATTGGTATAGCAAATTGACCTATAACTCCTTGCATAAAAGCGGCACATTTAAAGATCGTATAATTTAGATCTGATTTCTCAAGAAGTTTTTCAGTACAAAATTTAACATCCATTAATGGAACATTTCTAAATTTCTCTGTTAGAAGTATTGAAAGGAATATTACTTTTTTTACATTTAAAGATTCACAAGCATTAAATAAGTTCAGTTTTCCATCCCAATCTATTTCATAAATACTTTTCGGATCATCAGGTCTACTAGTTGCTGCATCAATAACAACTTCAATATCTTGCAAAGCATACTCTATATCTGAAGAATTTAATAAATTTCCTTTAGTTAATTCACAACCCCACTCTTGGAGAAAAGAAGCTTTTCGTGGATTTCTAACAAAGCATCTAACTTCATGTTCATCTTCTCTAGCTTGCTTAGCTATTTGTCTTCCAAGAGTCCCTGTTGCTCCTACTAAAAGAATCTTCATATTTAAGATTTGCTTAACTTTTAGACCATAACTCACTTTGTTATGTATTCGCGAGAATCAATCTCCCTGAAATTTCAATAATAAGGCACCACCAACCAATCCTATTGGTATAAGTATCCAAAAAACTGCTGCAATACCAAAAATTTCTTTAGCCATAGTAAGATTTAATGATTACTATAATTTACATTCAATATACATTTATTTGTTAAAAAAGTAGATAATGCAAATAACTTGAAAATTTTCGAATATATGAGCACCAATCACATAAAAAATAATTTTAACAACTCTAAATATTGGAATTGGAATGGTTTTAAAATTTGTTGGAGTGTTAAAGGCGAAGATAATGAAATTCCAATTATCTTTCTCCACGGATTTGGTGCTAGTCGAAAACATTGGAGAAACAATTTAGATTATTTTGCAAAAAGAAATTATGCTTCTTATTCCATGGATTTAATAGGATTTGGCGATTCAGATCAACCTGGAATAAGAGAAATTGGAAGATTAGATAATGAGATTTGGTGTAACCAAGTAAAAGACTTTATTGCACAAGTCATAAGGCCAAAGAAATCTGGGAAAGTCATTCTTATTGGTAATTCCCTTGGAGCATTAGTGGCTTTAACTTGCGCAGTTTCTTATGAGGAGCAAATTGCAACAGTTATTGCATCTCCGATCCCAGATCAGATTCAGGGAAAAAAAAAGAAAATAGCAAATAATCAATTATTAAAGATTTTTAAAGATAGGTTTATAAATATATTTTTTATTTTCTTCCCTTTAGAGATCATTTTATTTTTAATAACGAAATTAGGGGTTATAAGACTTGGTTTAAATGCTGCTTATTACAAAAAAGATAATATTGATAGCGAACTAATAGATTTAGTAACAAAACCAGCTCTTAGGAAAACTGCAGCCAGATCATTAAGAGCAATGTGCATTGGAATGTCTTCAAGAAGTGAAAAATTACAGGCCTCTTATCTTTTTAAAAAACTTAGCGCGTCAAAAAAAGTTCCTTTTTTATTAGTATGGGGAGATAAAGATAATTTCATACCCTTATTTCTTGGTAAAAAGATTGCAAATTTTCATAGATGGGTAAAATTAAAAATAGTATCCAATTCAGGTCATTGTATACATGATGAAGATCCTTCAATATTCAACAGAATTTCTTACAAATGGATTAGAGATTTAAAAACTTTTTAAATATGAAACATACATTATCAGTTCTTGTAGAAGATGAATCCGGGGCTTTAAGTAGAATTTCTGGGCTTTTTGCTAGAAGGGGATTCAACATAGATAGCCTTGCAGTAGGGCCTGCAGAATCTAAAGGCATTTCAAGATTAACAATGGTTGTCGAGGGTGACGATGAAACTCTTCAGCAAATGACCAAACAACTCAATAAGTTATTTAATGTACTTGGAGTCGTAGATTTTACAAATTTAGCAGCAGTTGAGAGGGAATTGATGTTATTAAAAGTCTCATCGAAAGAAGATACCAGAAGTAATATCTTAGATATAGTTCAAATATTTCGTGCAAAAGTTGTAGATGTCTCTGATATAGCCTTAACCCTTGAAGTGGTTGGAGACCCTGGGAAGTTAGTTGCTTTAGAAAAATTACTTGAACCTTATGGCATTCTTGAAATAGCAAGAACTGGAAAGGTAGCTTTAAAACGCTCTTCAGGTGTTAATACAGAAATGTTGAAAATTAATAAATATTCGCTGGAAATTTAATTTAATAACTGGACTTCAACAATATAGTCTTCCTTATTAATATTTCCCAGTACATCAAATCCTTTTACAATTCTTCCAAAAATTGAATATCGGCCGTCTAATTCTGGAATTTCATTAGTTACAAAAAAAAATTCAGTAGAGGAAGAGTTATTCTTTCCTCTCTTAACCATAGCTATTGAACCAGTTTCAAAAGTATGGATTAAATCTTCAGTTTCATAAGGATCTTTCGTTTGATATTTATATCTTGGCTTAGTTTCTTCTTTGAATTTTATTTCTAAAGGTATTGAAGGACTTATCTTATTTAGAGTTTTATTATTTACAGCATAAAGTTTATTTTCCGGATTAACTCCACCATGTATAAACCTTATTTGAGGATAGATTATTATTTTATAAAATTTTTGATTTGAATAAATATTATTATTTATATTTTCCAGGAAGTTTGATACTGTAACTGGGTTATCTTTACCAAATAATTCAACCTCAAAATCACCTTTTGAAGTTTTAAAATAAACTACTTTATTTTCTTGAGTACAAATTAATTTAAGTTTTTGACAAAAATGATTTGAATCAATCTCATTTTTAAAACTACAAGATGAGATCAAAAACAAAAATGGAATAAAAGATAATGCTTTGAAAAAAATTTTTTTTATTTTAAACCCTCCAAATTTACATTCAAAAATTTAGCCAGCCTTGCACCTTCTTCTTCAACTTGAAGAAGTGGTTTAAGTTCTCCTGCTCCACTTAAAGGAAGAGGTTTTTTTCTACCTTTGAGTACTAAAGCAATTCTTCTTCTAGGATTAAATCCTTCGTTTATATCCAACTTAACTGATTTAATTTCATCGAAATTCAATTTAACATCGATATCTTTAAATAACCCCTTCCTTTTTATTTCTACAGATTTTGATGATTTATCAAAAGAATTACTTCCTGAACCAAAGTTGATATAAACCAAATACCATAGATAAAAATTTAACAGATTAGCTATTACACCATAAGCTCCCATAATTATTCCTTGCGGTATAAACAATAAAGTTGATGGGTTTCCAAGAGGCAATAAATCCCTCCCCGTATAACTAGATATAGATGCCAAAAGGAAGCCTATACCTCCAATAGTTAACATCCCACCAATAAGATAGTTAGAAATTTTTCTTGATCCGTCAATTTTTTGTTCGATTTTATCGAAAGACGTGAGGTCTGAATTCATTTTTATATTTTATGAACCTAATTCAAATAATTTAACAAATTAAGGGAGTATTCTTACCTAATTTTTAATAAAAAAGTCAGGAAAGCTTTACAAGGCATTTCAGATATACAAATATTTCCCCACATTACTCTCAATCTTTGTTACAGTCACTGCGTATCCCGATGCTAAAAAACGATTTCTCATGACGATCGCAGTTGGCAGCGCACCACAGAGAGGATGGTTTGATGTCCTCGATGACTGGTTAAAGCGCGACCGCTTTGTATTTATTGGTTGGTCCGGATTACTTCTCCTACCTTGTGCATATCTTGCTATAGGTGGATGGTTTGTCGGAACAACATTTGTTACCTCTTGGTACACACATGGAGTTGCAAGCTCATACCTTGAAGGTTGTAACTTTTTAACAGCAGCTGTAAGTACCCCTGGAGATGCCATGGGACACAGCCTTTTATTCTTATGGGGTCCTGAAGCCCAAGGTAGTTTCGTTAGATGGCTACAACTTGGAGGACTTTGGAACTTTGTTGCATTACATGGAGTATTTGGCCTAATAGGTTTTATGCTTCGTCAGTTTGAAATTGCTGGCCTTGTTGGAATTAGACCATACAACGCATTAGCTTTCTCAGCTGTAATTGCAGTATTCACAAGTATTTTCCTTATTTACCCACTAGGACAACATAGTTGGTTCTTCGCACCTTCATTCGGTGTCGCAGCAATTTTCCGTTATATCTTGTTTATTCAAGGTTTCCACAATATTACTTTAAACCCTTTTCATATGATGGGAGTAGCTGGAATTCTTGGTGGTGCACTTCTTTGCGCTATTCATGGAGCTACAGTACAAAATACCTTGTATGAAGATACAAGTATCTATACAGATGGTAAGGTTCAAAGTTCAACATTTAGAGCTTTTGACCCTACACAAGAAGAAGAAACTTATTCAATGATTACAGCAAACAGATTCTGGAGTCAAATCTTCGGTATTGCTTTCTCAAACAAGCGTTTCTTACACTTCTTGATGCTTTTTGTACCTGTTATGGGTATGTGGACATCTTCAATTGGTATTGTCGGCTTAGCACTAAACTTAAGAGCTTATGACTTCGTAAGCCAAGAAATACGTGCAGCAGAAGATCCTGAATTTGAAACTTTCTATACAAAAAATATACTTTTGAACGAAGGTATGCGAGCATGGATGTCTTCTGTGGATCAACCACACGAAAACTTTGTATTCCCTGAGGAGGTTCTTCCACGTGGAAACGCCCTTTAATAATCTATTAAGAGCTCCAAACCAAAGTATTGAGGAAACTGGCTATGCCTGGTACGTAGGTAACGCTAGATTGATCAATTTATCTGGACGTTTATTAGGAGCTCACATTGCTCACTCTGGACTTATAGTCTTTTGGGCCGGAGCAATGATGCTCTTTGAGGTAAATCATTTTACTTTTGATAAACCAATGTGGGAGCAAGGTTTAATCTGTATGCCACACGTCGCAATGTTTGGTTACGGAATAGGTCCTGGCGGAGAAGTTACTGATATCATGCCTTTCTTTCAAGCAGGTGTGGTTCACTTAATAGCTTCTGCCGTGCTTGGTTTTGGTGGTATTTATCACTCATTAGCAGGACCAGAAAAACTTGAAGAAGATTTTCCATTTTTCTCTACTGATTGGAGAGATAAAAATCAAATGACAAATATCCTTGGATATCATTTGATTGTTCTAGGTGTAGGTGCATTAGCATGGTCAGTTAACTGGTGTTTTATTGGCGGTGCATATGATACTTGGGCACCTGGTGGTGGAGAAGTCAGACTTGTCAATCCAACTTTAGATCCAAGAGTTATACTTGGTTATCTGTTTAGATCTCCTTGGGGAGGTGCTGGTTCAATAATCGGTGTTAACTCAATCGAAGATATTGTTGGTGGACACGTTTATGTGGGTGTAACTGCAATTATTGGAGGAATATTCCACATCTTTACCAAACCATTTGGATGGGCTAGAAGAGCATTTATTTGGAATGGTGAGGGACTATTAAGTTACGCACTTGGTGGTATTTGTGTTGCTAGTTTTATTGCATCAACATTCATTTGGTTTAATAATACAGCTTACCCATCAGAATTCTATGGCCCAACAAATGCTGAAGCTTCACAGGCCCAAAGCTTTACTTTCCTTGTGAGAGACCAAAGAATTGGAGCTAACGTAGGTTCAACAATGGGACCAACAGGTTTAGGTAAGTATCTCATGAGATCTCCTACAGGTGAAATTATATTTGGTGGTGAAACAATGAGATTTTGGGATTTCAGAGGACCATGGTTAGAACCTCTAAGAGGACCTAACGGTTTGAGCCTTGAGAAAATCCAAAATGATATTCAACCTTGGCAAGTTAGAAGAGCTGCTGAGTATATGACTCATGCTCCTAACGCTTCTATCAACTCAGTTGGTGGAATCATTACAGAGCCTAATGCTGTTAACTTCGTTAATTTAAGACAATGGTTAGCTGCAGCTCAGTTCTTCTTAGGATGGTTTACATTCATAGGTCACCTTTGGCATGCTGGACGTGCTAGAGCAGCCGCTGCTGGTTTCGAAAAAGGAATCGACAGAAAGAGTGAACCTGCTCTAGAAATGCCTGATTTAGATTAACTCTAATTCATATAAAGAAAGCTCTATCAAAAGATAGGGCTTTTTTTTTTTTTTAATTTTTTATTTAGGTAAATTTTTCCTGAGCCATGGTAAACTCAACCCCATCACATTACTGAAACATCCTTCTATTTTATCTATATATTTTCCACCTATACCTTCCAAAGCAAATCCTCCTGCGCAATACAACGGTTCATTTGTATCTACATAACTCTTGATTTCGCAATCTTCAAGCTGGGAAAAATAAACTCTTGAGCTTACTATTTTTTTTATTATTTCAGTGATTTTAAAACTATTTGAAGTTGAATCAAAATTTCCAAATATTAGAGTATGACCAGTATGTAGAAATCCAAATCCTCCTGACATTTTTTTCCATCTAATAAATGCCTCTTCTTTATTAGATGGTTTTCCATAAGCTTCTCCTTCAAATTCAAAAATTGAATCACATCCAAGGATTTCCAATGGGCCATAATTAAATTCTTCAGGCAATGAAGTTTTATGAATATTTTTATATAAACTTTTAGCCTTTTGAAAAGATAACTCTAAAGCAAGTTTAAATAAATTCTTCTCTTTTATTGAAGTTTCATCAAAGTTACTTGATATTTGAATAAATTCAATTTGACAGTTTTCAAGTAATTTCTTTCGAGATTGTGAAGCAGAGGCTAGAATTAACACAAATTTTTTATCAAATTATAATTCAATTTACCAATTAATAACTTTCAAAATTAATTAAATTACGAATGAAATCAGAAATGAAAATCAATCCTATTAAAAAACCCTTGATGGTTTTAGGGACATCTAGTGGAGCGGGTAAATCACTAACAGTTACAGCTATATGCAGGATTCTTAAAAATTTAGGAGAAGAACCAGTACCATTTAAAGGACAAAATATGAGTAACAATGCTTGGGTTGATTTGGAAGGTGGAGAGATGGCTTATTCACAAGCACTTCAAGCTTTCGCTTGTGGTATTAATCCTTCTTCAGAAATGAATCCTATTTTATTAAAACCGCAGGGTAATTCAACAAGTGAAGTAGTTCACCTTGGCAAAAGTATAGGAATAACAACTGCCGAAAATTACTATAAAGATTGGTTTTCGCCTGGCTGGGAAGTAATAAAAAAAAGTCTAGATTCTATTTATAAAAGAAGTCCTAATTGTCGTTTAATTCTTGAAGGCGCTGGTAGTCCAGTAGAAATGAATTTAATTCAAAGAGATCTGACTAATTTAAGAGTTGCGAAGTATTTAAATGCAAATTGCATTTTGGTTACTGATATTGAAAGGGGAGGCGTTTTTGCTCAGATAATAGGGACCCTTGAACTAATGCAACCAGAAGAAAAAAAACTTATTAAAGGAATTATTATAAATAGATTCAGAGGAGACCTCTCATTATTTAAAGAAGGGAAAAAATGGATAGAGAGTAAAACTCAAATTCCTGTTATTGGGATTATTCCTTGGTTAAATGATATATTTCCTCCCGAAGACTCTTTAGATTTGTTAGAAAAAAAATCGAAATTCTCATATCCAGAAATTAAAGCTGGAATTATAAAATTGCCATCTATAAGTAACTTTTCAGATTTTGATCCATTGGAGAATGAAGAATCAATACTGATTGAATGGATAGTAAAATCTGAAAACCTCGATAAATACGATTTTATTATTATTCCAGGAAGTAAACAAACAATTAAAGATCAAATATTTCTTAAAAAATCTGGTTTATCTGAGGATATAAGAGAATATGCAAATTACAAAGGACATATCATTGGAATTTGTGGAGGTTTACAAATGTTAGGGACAACACTAGAAGATCCTTTTTTGAAAGAGGGCTCTAAAACTAATTCAGAACATAAAATTAAGGGCATTGGATTACTTCCTCTTAAAACAACTTTCTTTGAGAAAAAATTAACTCGTCAAATAAGATCTGAATCTTTATGGCCATGCAAGTCCAAAATCAATGGTTTTGAGATTCATAACGGAAAAACTGAATTGGATAATATGCAAAACTCATTACAGATTAGTCCTATTTTCAAGAACTTAAATCTAGGTTGGTATAAAGAAAATAATCAAGGTGGAACTATTGCAGGTACATACATTCATGGAATATTTGAAAATGATATTTGGAGAGATGAATACATAAATTTAATAAGAAAGAATAAAAATTTGCCAATTTCAAATAAAAAATCAATATCTTATAAAATAAAAAGGGAATCAATGCTTGATAATCTTGCCAATGAGTTTGATAAACATTTAAATATCGAATCATTATTAACTTGAAAGAAACAAAAATTAAAATTAAATGGCCAAATAATACCGAGACATATGCTTCAGAGGGTGATGATTGGTTCTCTACAGCAGAAAAAGCAGGTTTAGAAATTCCCACTGGCTGCTTAACAGGAAGTTGCGGAGCCTGCGAAATAGATGTTAACGGAGAAACAATAAGGGCTTGTATAAGCGATATTAGAAGTCGAAAAAAATGTTTTTTAAAAGTTTCTTTAACTACAGATCCATTTTGGTGAAACCAAGTAATTTTTTAGTCTGATTTTAAGGGCTAGGCTAGATTTCAAAAGAGAAAAATCAATCGGAGAAGATCTTTATTTGAGATGAATTCATGAGACACTGGAAAACTAACTGATTGGAGTTGGGATTGAGGTTACCATAAACCAGTAAAATTCCACCAAAACTTCTTAAAAAAAAAAACAACTATGCTGCTATTGATATTTTTTATAACTCTCCTATATCATTGCAATTGGAATTAGAACTCAAAAAATTAAGAATACTAATTAACCTATCAAACCGAAGAGTCCAGAAGTTGAGTTAAGTCCATATTTGTTTATATTGGAACTATAAGGAAGTGATTATCAAATAATAGTTGAAAATCCCACAAGATAACCCACAACAAAAATTTTTAATTAGTTCGAATCAATTTTTTCCTTTCCATATTTTCTAGCCTTTTCGATTCCTTTTTTTGCAAGTATTGGCGCAGTGACTAATCCAATTAATGCTGCAGAGTTTTCTAACTTTTTCTCATCATAATTCGGATTTATTATTCCAACAGTAAATCCATAGGCAAATCCAATCACAAAATTACCCAAAACAGTGAACAATAATGGTGTAACAGTTCTGCGGGTAATGGCATAATATAGCCCTACAAAAGGAATTACATGAGCTATTGCATAACCCCATCCAATATCTTTTTGCCTATTTTGAAATCCTTCTAATTTAGTTGTCATTTTTTCGAAAATTAAATTTTGGCGGAGAGGGTGGAAGTGGGATGTTTCTATTTTGTCCAGTGGTGTCCATATATGTCCAGAGAAATATAGAAAATATCTCAAAAATCCTAACACAACCCCAACACCATCAGATTATTTGTGATATGGTTTGGATGTGTTTGACTATTACTATTCACTAAATTTCTCTGTCATAACAGTCATCTTGGACGATTTGACTATCCCTGACTACGTTCTGTCTATATGAAAATACGGAGAGGGTGGGATTCGAACCCACGAATAGTAACCTATTAAACGATTTCGAATCGTTCGCTTTCGACCACTCAGCCACCTCTCCCATTTTTTATAAGTGTGTAGAAAGTTATATAAATTATATTCTGTTTAATTATTTTAAGTTTTAATTCCAACCTGCATTTTTCATTAATTTTATTGCAAGAGAATTATTTACCCCGAGATCATCAACTGTAACCTTATCAGGATTAAATTCACCAAAGTTTTTAACTATGGGATTTTGATTAACCTCTTTTAATGGATGCTCAAAGGTAGGAGCAGCTAATCCTTTACTGCCACTGGGAGATGCTAAGAATTCAAGGAGTTTAATAGCTTCAGCTTTATTTGTTGCATATTTTGCTACTCCACCAGCACTTATATTTACATGTGCAGGATCAGGTGTAATAACGGATGTTTTTTTCGCATAGAGAGCATCTCTTCTACCATTCACTCCATCTAACATCCTTGCAACATAATAATGATTTACAATTCCTACTCCACATTGTTTCTTTGCAACTGCTCTAACTATTGAAATATCTCCAGGGAAAAAAGGCCGAGAAACATTAGCAATCATTCCACTTAACCAAGCTTGAGTTTTTGCTTCACCTTTATTAACTATTTGGTTAGCTACTAAAGATTGATTATATGGACTTTTTCTATTTCTTAAGCATACTTTACCTTTTAAGGATGGATCAGCTAGATCTGTATAGTCCTTGATCTTATTGACATCTACAACTTTTGGATTGGCCACCATAACTCTTACTCTTCTGGTTAATGCATACCATTCTTTATTTTTGTCCTTTAGCCCTTTTGGAACATCATTTTCTAAAGATTTTGATTCTACACTTTGAAGCAATCCAGCTTTAGCAGCGTTAGTAATTCTTGCAGCATCTACTAGCAATATTAAATCTGCTTGAGAATTCTTACCCTCTCTCTTCAATCTTTCAATTAAAGATATTCCTGACGCTTCAATTAGTCTAACTTTAATTCCTGTTTGTTCTGCAAACTTTTTATAAACACTCCTATCAGTATTGTAATGTCTACCCGAATAGACCCTGACTTCTTTTCCTGTTGAATTGGCTGGTAAATTTGTATTAAATAAAAATGTACAGGTTAGCGCTGTGTAAATTAATTTTTTTAGATTTTGCAATTTTTCAAAATAGTATCTATGGTTACTTTATACATATACAAACCTGAAGAATCATTAAAGATATTTCTATACATAAACTTGTATAATTTTTTATGAAAAAAGATGAATTTTCTTACCCATCAATTACTAATCCAAAAAGAAATAGAAATATTAAATAATATACTCAATAAGCAAGATTATCTTTGGGAGGATGGGAAAAAAACTGCTGGGAGTATAGCTTCAAAAGTTAAACATAATTTACAATTAAATAAAGATTGCGAGGTTTCTAAAAAATATACTCAATTAATAAAAACAAAGATTCTTTCCAATCCATTAATTAAAAGCTTCGCTTTGCCAAAAATCATACATGGGATGATGTTCACAAAATCGTCTATAAATATGGGTTATGGGAGGCATATCGATAATCCATTTATGCCCTCAGGACGATCAGATTTATCTTTTACTATTTCATTAACCGATAGAGATAGTTACCAAGGCGGAGAATTAGTAATTGAGACAATTAATTCAGAAAAAGAATTTAAACTAGATGCAGGTGAAATTATTGTTTATCCAAGTACTTACTTACATTCAGTTAAAAAGGTTAAAAAGGGAGAAAGAATAGTATGTGTAGGTTGGATAGAAAGTTACATAAAGTCAATTGAAGAAAGAGAATATTTATTCGATCTAGATGCAGGGGCTAAAGGTTTATTAGCTGAGTACGGAAGATCAGACCAGCTTGATCTAGTTTTTAAATCTTATTCAAATTTGCTGAGATTGCTTGGTAATTAAAGATACATTTTATACATTAAATAGAAATTATTTCTAAAAATATTTATGATTAACATATTAAATTAAAAATTAAAATGCCCAAAAGAAGTTCAATAGCATTATTTTTAGCTGCTACAAGTGCTCTTTCTATTGCCGCAACTGAAGATATTTCAATAAAAGCAGGAGAAAATGATTTAGGAGGCTTGAAGGAATGGAATACTGATATGCCTTTAGATGCAGATTTTGTTTTAGATAAGGATGCTCAAAAGATTGCTGAAGAAAATGCAAAATCCAGCACATGCGTTCCAATTGGAGAAGGAGAAAATTGCTGGTAAATCAGCAATATTTTTTTTAAAAGTAAACAAAAAAAAACACCCTTACGGGTGTTTTTTATTATTCAGACTAAATTTTAGAATTTAAAGGTAGTCTGTAGAAGTGCACCGAAGACATCTTCAGTACCGCCATCTCTATCATTTCCACCAAATACGGTAGGAGTGATAGTTACAGAATCATTTGCTTTATATGAATAATAAAGTTCATAAGCAAATGGATCATTAGTTTCGTCATCATGCATAGTAGGCTGACCAAAAGCTAATCCAATTCTGTCATCAGCAGTGAACATGTCTTGCCATGTTAAACCTACGAACCAAGCCTCTGAACTGTCAGTTCCTGAAGAAACACCATCATAAGAAGTAGTGTCATAACCAAGTGAGACAGAAGGTGTAGGTGTTCCAGAATCTTCTGGTCTCCACCAACCTCTTAAACCAACAGCAGTATGGTTTCCACCAGTAACTAGAGCATCATCTGCACTTGCTGTATGGTAGTAACCATCAGTCCAACCATTGTATTTCTGGTTAACAATCACAGAAGCAGAATACTGAGGCTTAGTGATACCAATTTGAGTAGCCCAACTAGTCTTTGATTCGTTAGTTAAAATACCTGTATCAGTACCACTTGTAGTTGTTTTTGATTTAGAACCTACATTAGAACTAATAGCGAATCCATTATCCGCTTTATAAGCCCAACCAGCTCCAGTATCTGTACTTGCACCGTAAGCGTTACCATTACCACCTAAAGTAAACTGCTTAGTAATAGGTTTGTATATAGATGGTGCAGTTGCATGCATGTAGTAGTTCTCAATCTTAGGACCTACCCATACAGTATTTCTTTCGCCGACAGGGAATTTATACCAGATCTTATCGATCTTAAGTGCATCACTACTATCTTTTCCAGAACTTAAGTATCCACCGTCATTGGAGTCTACCATCCAACCTTTATGGTTACCAGTCTTAATACGAACGTAGAGATTGTCATCTCCAGTAAAATTAGTATTAAGGTTTAAAGTATAAGAATAAGCGAAGTTTACATCTTCTGTAGCAGAATCTGTTTCACTGTAGTCAATAAAACCAAGGTCAAAGACAGCTTTACCATCCATTGTTGTAGTGGATGAGAACCCGCCATCGAAACTAGCTGAATCAACTGAATCAACTAAACCTTCCCCTCCGGAAAGTAATAGGTTTTTTTGAGGTGTAGTTTTAAAATTGTTAATGTCTATTTCAGAATTTTCAGTAGAATAATTTGAAATAGCTTTAAAATTTACTTCGTTTGCTGTAGCAGCCATAGGAGCCAAGAGTCCTAATGCTGCAGGAGCTACGAGTAAGCTTTTGAAAAGCTTCATAAGTTTCCTCACACGGAATTGAATACTTATTATAGTAATAAAAAAACTCTTTTCAAGTTTTTATTTTTCGTTATGTATAAATATTTATTATTTTAATAAATCCTTTTTCTTGAAATTTGTCTAATTTTGTTTTAGATAAGGATGCTCAAAAGATTGCTGAAGAAAATGCAAAATCCAGCACATGCGTTCCAATTGGAGAAGGAGAAAATTGCTGGTAAATCAGCAATATTTTTTTTAAAAGTAAACAAAAAAAAACACCCTTACGGGTGTTTTTTATTATTCAGACTAAATTTTAGAATTTAAAGGTAGTCTGTAGAAGTGCACCGAAGACATCTTCAGTACCGCCATCTCTATCATTTCCACCAAATACGGTAGGAGTGATAGTTACAGAATCATTTGCTTTATATGAATAATAAAGTTCATAAGCAAATGGATCATTAGTTTCGTCATCATGCATAGTAGGCTGACCAAAAGCTAATCCAATTCTGTCATCAGCAGTGAACATGTCTTGCCATGTTAAACCTACGAACCAAGCCTCTGAACTGTCAGTTCCTGAAGAAACACCATCATAAGAAGTAGTGTCATAACCAAGTGAGACAGAAGGTGTAGGTGTTCCAGAATCTTCTGGTCTCCACCAACCTCTTAAACCAACAGCAGTATGGTTTCCACCAGTAACTAGAGCATCATCTGCACTTGCTGTATGGTAGTAACCATCAGTCCAACCATTGTATTTCTGGTTAACAATCACAGAAGCAGAATACTGAGGCTTAGTGATACCAATTTGAGTAGCCCAACTAGTCTTTGATTCGTTAGTTAAAATACCTGTATCAGTACCACTTGTAGTTGTTTTTGATTTAGAACCTACATTAGAACTAATAGCGAATCCATTATCCGCTTTATAAGCCCAACCAGCTCCAGTATCTGTACTTGCACCGTAAGCGTTACCATTACCACCTAAAGTAAACTGCTTAGTAATAGGTTTGTATATAGATGGTGCAGTTGCATGCATGTAGTAGTTCTCAATCTTAGGACCTACCCATACAGTATTTCTTTCGCCGACAGGGAATTTATACCAGATCTTATCGATCTTAAGTGCATCACTACTATCTTTTCCAGAACTTAAGTATCCACCGTCATTGGAGTCTACCATCCAACCTTTATGGTTACCAGTCTTAATACGAACGTAGAGATTGTCATCTCCAGTAAAATTAGTATTAAGGTTTAAAGTATAAGAATAAGCGAAGTTTACATCTTCTGTAGCAGAATCTGTTTCACTGTAGTCAATAAAACCAAGGTCAAAGACAGCTTTACCATCCATTGTTGTAGTGGATGAGAAAGCTCCAGCTTCTAGTTCATTCTGGAGAGTTTCTAGACCATCAAGACGACCTTTAATGGTTGCGATGTCTTCGCTAACTTGGTTAACAAATGTTTTGCTGTCGAATCTTTGAATTTTTGAATAATCATTCATCTCTTCAAGATTCACTGTGTCAGATGCTTGAGCTGCTAAAGGAGTCATTAAACTCATAGCAGTGCTAGCAACCAACAATTTTTGGAAGAGTTTCATTTTACCTCACACTGTAATTACCCAATATTTGGGTAACTATAATGTATCGAGTGTAACAAAAAAAGGAAGAAATATAAGTTTCAGATTATTGTATCTTTTGTTACAAAATCCTTTGAAACGCGCTCCCCGTCACTTCAATAATGGATAACCTAAAGATTTTCTTTCCTCTATCCAAGATGATGCTACTTCTCTTGCTAATTTTCGAATTTTTTCAATATATTGGGCACGGTCAGTAACCGAAATCACACCCCTAGCATCAAGCAAGTTAAAAGTATGACTACATTTCAGAACAAAATCAAGAGCAGGATAAGTTAATTTCTTTTCAGCTAAACTGTTTGCTTCGTCTTGATATATTTCAAATAATTTCCTGAGATTATCGGGATTAGACTCGCTAAAATTATATGAACATTGACTTTTTTCAAATTGAAGCCAAATATCAGAATATTTCAAATTTTTGTTCCAATTTAAGTCCCAAATACTCTCCTTATCCTGCAAGAACATTGCAATACGCTCTAATCCATAGGTGATCTCAATAGGTATTGGGTTACAATCCAATCCTCCGCATTGCTGGAAATAAGTAAATTGAGTAACCTCCATACCATCTAACCAAACTTCCCAACCTACTCCCCAAGCGCCAAGTGTTGGAGACTCCCAATTGTCTTCTACGAATCTTATGTCGTGATTCTTGGGATTAATTCCAAGAGATTCTAGGGATGTCAAATATTTTTCTTGTATTCCATCTGGTGAGGGCTTAATTATTACTTGATATTGAAAGTAATGTTGGGCCCGATTTGGATTATCGCCAAATCTTCCATCTGTGGGTCTTCTACATGGCTCTGAATATGCCACACTCCAGGATTCTGGTCCTATAGCCCTTAAAAAAGTGTGTGGATTCATAGTCCCAGCACCCTTTTCAGTATCATATGGTTGCATTATTAAACATCCTTCTTCAGACCAAAATTTATTCAAGTTTTGAATTATATCCTGAAAAAACATCTATACCAAAATAAGAAATTCGGAGTAATTCCAAATAATATAATAACAAAGCTTCTTTAAAAGAATCATAAAAATAATTTTTTAAAAATGTAATTTTATTCATAAAAGAATTTTTAATTTTCAACTCTAATAAACCTTAAGTAAAAATAAGCTCATTTAAAGTTTCGAAAGAATTGATAATATCCAAGATTTTAAAAAGTAATTATTTAATGTACTCTCAGTATTAAATATTAATTAAGAGTAAATTAAGGATTAATTAAGTAAAAAAGTCGAGCGGCAATGGTCCAAAAGTAGAAGAATTATTAGGATTTTCATCATACTGACAAGTTATTAAGATGCCTTCGCCAAGATCATTTTCAGATCTAATATAAACATTTCCTGTTTTTTGATTACCTTTTAAAAAAACATTTCCATTAGCATGAAGGGAATCTAAATCTTTAAATTTAATTGAGGAATATTTTTTAGAAATTGATTGTAATGCCGCAATAGCATCAAAATCAGAAGGTGCCATTATTCCTATTGTTATCCAATCAGAACTTAAGATAATTGAATCAAGCTCTTCAAATAATTTTTTCAATTGTCTTTTATTTAAACGAGGAGCTGATCTAAAGCTATTTAACTCAAATAAATTATTTATTTCCAATTGATATTTCCAAAAAATAAACCTTAACCAAATGTTTTACCATTCCATGCCCAATTTGAAGCAGGAACATCCTCAAAAGAAATATAAATCTTATCCATTGGAATTCCTATTTTCTCATATATAAAATTGGATATTGGTTTTGCCATTTCTGAGGGATTTAAAGAGCCTATTGACTTAATTTCCAGAAAGCATGAAGGGCTATTATCCTCAAAATAAATTTCGCAATTATCATCTAATTTGGCCATAACAAATCTTTCTGATTTATTTGTCAAAGAAGAAATTAAAATTGAAATCTCTTCAAGAAATTTATTCTTATCATCGACTTCTACTGAAGTAGAAACATTAATGTAAGGCATCTTTACACGGTCAAATAATCTTTTTGCAAATCACCATTTTGTGAAACACTTTTATTTTTCAAAACTTTTTTTGATGAAAGATATGCCAAATCATAAGAACTTATACCATTTTTATATGGATTGAAAAGAGCATTTTTAGACCTTCTTTTTTTGCTTCTTTTAAACTCAATCATTAATAATTAAATTATTAGTTATTAATCTAACTTTTTTTCAATAGATGTCTAGTTTTCTTTAAAATTTTCTTAAATAATAACCATAAAAACACAATATGAATTTGTATTTACTAAATTTGATACATCATAATTAATTACTCACTTTGGAAGTTTTAAATAATTATCAAAGAAAAAAACTCGATGAGAGTAATGATGAAGAATTTTATTCATATCCAAAATTTGTTTATCATCTAGATGCTAATTTCCGACAAAATCTTTCGGAAGTTTATAAAAATGAAATAGCTGATTGCGCAACCGTCCTTGATTTAATGTCAAGTTGGGATAGTTATTTACCTAAAGGGAAAAAATATAAAAAAGTCATAGGGCATGGATTAAACAAACAAGAACTTGAAAAAAACAAAATTTTAAATTCTTATTGGATACAAAATTTCAATTTAAATCAAGAAATACCTTTAGATAGCGGAAGTGTTGATTATTGTTTAATGGTAGCAGCTTGGCAATATTTGCAATATCCAGAAAATTTAACCAATGAAATTTCAAGGATTTTATGTAATAAGGGTAAATTTATTATAGCTTTTTCAAATAGAGCATTTTGGCATAAAGCTCCTAATATATGGACTTCTTCTTCTGAAGAAGAGAGAGTCAAATACGTAAGAAAAGTACTAATTACGAACGGCTTTAATGAACCAAAAATTATTAAAAAGTTTCAGGAACCAGTCCTCAAAATTTTTAATTTTTTAAAAAAAGATCCATTTTATTGTTTAATTTCAACTAAAGAGTAAATAATTCCATAAAGTCATCCACGTACAAACCCAAAAATTAAAATACATAGCCATACTATTAAATTTTTACTACTATTGGATAGTTAAAGTTAATCATATGGGTTCTAAAAGAGAAAAATATCCTGAGAAATGTCCTTGGGACCTTGGACCTAATCAACATTTAGCCAAAGAAGAAAATTGGACTTTAAGGTTAGGAGAAGCAAATGTATGCTTTAGCAAAAACAAATTGGATAGTAATTACTTTCATGTAATTAGTAATGAAAATGAAGAGCAAATTTTAGCCTTCAGAGCAAGACTCTTGTATCAAAAACTTCTTGATAAAGGATTTAGATTAGTAGAATAATAATTTTCAAGATATTTTGGTTCTAACTAATGTTTTATATCAAAGATATTTTGAAATATTTTGTATATTTTATTTAAAAAGGTAGTAGTTAGAAATGAAAGTATTTGGAGGTAATATTTAAAAAACAATTTTAAAGGCTTAAAAATAAAAGAAAAACTTGTATGTGAAGCTGAAAAAAATTTAAATATTTAAATCTCACTTAAATCACTAAAAATAAATTTGTTTATTATTTCCTCATTTTTTTTATTAAAAGATTTAATAGTTCTCGATTCCAAAACCCAAATTTCATTTGAACTAATTTTCTTGAAATTATCTTCATATTCAAATTTTTGAGATTTAGGTAAAAGAGAAATTGGATCTAATTGCTGGCTATTATATTTCTTACTAAGGTAACCATCGCCTGTATCAAAAAATTCTTTTACAAATATTTCTACAATTACCCCGTGAATTTTCCTAAATACCATACCTATGCAATTATCTTTAACCCTATATTTGTCTCCCTCATTTTTTCCAGAAACTATCATATCAATTCCAGATTCTGAATTTTTTAGCAACTTAAAGCAATTTTCTGAATGTACAGATTTGAATTCTCTTTTTACCCTGTGTATACATACTTCAAATAACTGAGAGGCAATAATTTTGACAATTTTCTCTTCATCTATATTCTTAATATTTGGTTTAAAATCTTTGCTTATTTGGAATTTACCCTCATGAAAATTATTATTGATCAATAAACCACATTTACCTTTGTAACCATTAAAGTCTTTATTCCAGGTGTACCTATTTTCATAAGCCTTTCTAAAAATCTCTTTACAATCTATTTCTTTTGTATTTTCCATTATTTTTTTTAATGTCTGATAATTCTACAAAAAAAAACCTCTCTGTCAGAAGAGAGGTTTTTTAAAAGAAATGAAACTAGTTTTGAGTAATTTTTGTATTTTCTATATTGTCAAACGCTTGACCAATTTTCTTAAAGTCAAATCCCATGGCTCTTAGTGCGTGCCAAAGATGACCTTGTAAGAAAAAGAAACCCAAGTAAAAATGAGTATTTGCAAGCCAAGCTCTTGAGCTGTATGCTCCTGAACCTAAATCAACAGTATCAGTAAAATAAGGCGCGAATTCAAATTGAAGCTTTAATGGTTCTCCGTAAAGGTCAACAGGATATATCGTTGTATTAGAAGCACACCAAAAAGCAGCTACAAAAGCCATATAAGAAACGCCAACTACTGAGTATGACAAAATAGCCTCAGCACCAAGTAATCCTTTTCCTTTAAATTCTGTATATTCTCCAAATTGCTTAGTACAAATATGGAAAACTCCTCCTATTATTTCTAGGAATGCTAAGAAGGCATGTCCTCCCATAACATCTTCTAGACTATCTATTTTTAAAAAATCAAATTGATGATTCCAAATAGCAGCAATATCTAAATTGTAAACAACTTGTCTTGTAGATCCAATAGCTGGGTCGTAGATTCCATGAATGCGTGCCCATTCTACAAACATTATTGCTCCAAGACCAAGAAAAATAAGATGATGGCCAAGAATAAAAGTTAATTTATCAGGATCATCCCATTCAAAGTCAAATTTTTGCGGCTTGCTATTCTCTGGATAGTCTCCAAGATCACCTGCAAATTTGTTGGAATGCAATAATCCTCCAGCACCTAATACCGCTGAAAAAATTAGATGTAATGTGCAAATTACAACAATTCCGTATGGTTCTGTAATAACACCATTTTCAACGCCACCAATTCCAATACCAGCAAGGTGAGGCAATACAATTGCTTTTTGTGCGCCCATTGGAATACTTGCGTCATAACGAGCCAATTCGAATAATCCAAAAGCTCCTGCCCAAAACATCATTAATCCTGCATGGGCAGCATGAGCTGCTATGAATTTGCCTGAACGGCCAACAACACCAGAATTCCCTGCGTACCAGTCATAGGTAACATCAGATTTTCCGTAAGTTTGTAACACTTGATTTAAATAAACAGCAAGTTGAGCATATTGCTAAACAGTATGATTTTTTACAAGATCTTTACAGATTTAATTATTTATGTAAAAAAAACATATTGAGAAAGAACAAATGTTACAAACTAGGGAAGTAATATCTTTGAAAGCTTACGCCAATGAGGGGATTTCGCCCTTAAGTTGAGAAGCCCAAGTTTCAAGACGGGAATCAGTCAAATCAGATTCACTGTCTTCATCTAGAGGTAATCCGCAAAAGCTTTCTCCAATTACACTTTTAGACTCATCAAAAGTATAAGAAGATTTATCTACATAACCAACCATTTCAGCGCCAGCCTTGGTGAAATAGCTATGAAGTTCTTCCATTGCATCACAATAATTTTCTGTATAAGTAGAAGAATCTCCTAAACCAAAAATTGCAACTTTTTTGCCTGATAGGCTTAGCTCACCAATGTCTTCTAGGATTGAATCCCATGCAGTTCCTGATCTTTCTTCATCTGCACCAGTGTTCCAAGTAGGAATCCCACAGATAATTCCATCAAGTCCTTCGAATTCTGAAAGATCATCTACATCAGATACATCTTTAGGAGATTCTGCTGAAGAAATAAAGTTGTGAAGACGATCAGCGACGTCTTCGGTTTTTCCAGTTGTAGTTGCGTAATAAATTCCTACAGTCATAACTTCAAAATGTTTACCTTAAGATAATAAAATAAAAAAAACGTCAAATTAATTTATTTAAAAACCTTTCCATGTATAAATTTATACATATTAAGGTTAAAAAAAATATTTTTAGGATTTTTTATAGAAACATTTATTATCACCGTGGCTGACAAATTACAAATTGATATTTTTAAACTCGTTGAGGATTATAACTTTACAGGGGAAAAATTTTTTAAATTAATTGTTTTGTTTGGTTTATTGGGAGATTTTGATAGCTTTGAATATGCAATAAATTTAAAAAATTTTATAGAAAATAATCGGAATTACAATTTAGATATTTTTGCTATTGGTATTGGGAACAAAAGCGGGAAAGAAAAATTCTGTAAATTTACAGGTTTTCCAAAAGAAAATTTAATTACTGTTCCTGATAACCAAATTCATAAAAATTTCAACTTGTCCAGTGGATTAGATATAGGTTTAGGAGGTTGGTTAAATATGCTTTTGATGTTATCTGGGATAAATTCTTTTAAAACAGTCAAAGAAGTTATTAGAGGTTATACAGGAGACAGTAAAGCAAAACAGATCTATTCTGAATTTGATAAGATCAACGTTTTAAAATTTCTAAAATTTTCAGGTAATTCTTTTAGTAAGGTTTTCGGAGATGGTTATTTAAGGCCATTTGAATTAGCAACATTTAGATTAAATAATATGAATGAAATAATACAAAATTGGGAAGATTATATTCTTAATGAAGAATATCTTCCACAAAGGGGGGCCTCTTTTTTATTAAATGATAAAAATCAAGTTATTTATAAATATTTTTCTAGTGAAGTACTTGGATATTCACCAAACATGAGAGATCCTCTTGGATTTTTATCTGATTTGATTGAAGAATAGTTTTTAAAAATTTATATGAATATAGACATTTTCGGATATTTTGCAGCAATTTTAACCACAGCTGCATTTCTACCTCAATTAGTAAAGATTTTAAAAACAAAAAAAGCGGATGATGTTTCTTTGACAACATTAATAATGTTTATAGTTGGAGTACTGTCATGGATTATTTATGGTTATAAAATTTCATCTACACCAGTATTAACAGCAAATTTAATTACTTTAATTTTAAATCTCTTGATATTAATATCAAAAATATATTTTAAAACAACCTAACGTAAAGAATTTTTTTTTCAACTATAAAAAAGTTTCTATAAAAAACTTCGATTTTAATTATTATGGGATTAAATTATTGATGATCTTGAAAACTTCTAAATGCTGGGTTTGGTTCAAAGGAAGCCTTAACGATAATGGTTATTGGAAAGAAGGATTTAATTGCACGTTTGATGAGAAGCCTGGGGTACTTATAGAAAGTCCTGCTTACGTAACTTGTAGAGTTCCAAATTGGAGAGTTATGACTCAAGAACCAAAGGACTTATATAAATCACCCTCAATTCCTAATAAGGCAATATGGAAAATAATTTAATTTTTTCATGTGTAATAAAATTTTGATTGCGCTCCGACAAGTTAATATTGCTTTATTAAATACTAATTAATACCATCTACTCTCTTTTTATAAATATTCTTCCATTCTTAATTTTTGGTTTTTTTCTTGGGAAAAAGAACCCTAAGATATCCGAATATATCGCAAGACCACTTATAAGATTTGGTATTCCTTTGAGTGTAATGGGTCTTTTATTGAAAGAAGGTATAGATATAAACCTCATTAAAAGTGCTGTCTTGGCATTTAACCTAATTGGGTTTTTGATAATTTTAATAAATATATTCCCAATAATAAAAAAAAGAATTCCAAATTATACTTTGCAGCTTGCAGGTCTGATAGGTAATACATCATTTCTTGGGATTCCTATTGCAATAGCTCTTCTCCCGTCAACAACAATAAACTTTACTATAGGATTTGATTTAGGAACAACACTATTTGCTTGGATTTTTGGACCTTTTTTTCTCCAAGAAAAATCTCAGAATAAGAATATCCCAAATATCAAAGGATTATTAAATGCATTAATAAACAGTCCCGCATCAAGAGGAATAATTGGTGTACTTTTGGCATACCTTTTTAAAATTGATGAAATATTAGGCAGCTACCTTTGGATTCCTGCAAAAGTAGTTATTGCTTTTGCAATAATAATTGTTGGAATAAGACTTGGATTAATAACAAATCAAGAAGGTAAAATTTTTGATCTTGATGAAGAATTTAGGTTATCAATTTTATTAAAGCTATTTATTCTTCCTTTTATTATTTTTTTAGCAAGCAAAATTTTAAATTTTAACTTTTATCAATCATCAGCAGTGATTCTTCAAGCGGGTACTCCAACAGCAATATCGACAATACTAATGGCAGAGGCTTATGGAGTGAAGCAAAAAATTGCCTCAAAAATTCTGTTCACTACAACTTTAATTTCAATTTTTTCGATTCCTCTCTTAACCATCCTGATGCATACAATAAATAAAAGGGCTTAGGAGATATTTCTAAAAAAATATGCATGATTAATGAATATTGTAAAGATAATATGCGGATAACTACATAATGTCTTAAGCTTTAGGTTATGAAGTCAGCAAATCCTGAAAATGAATATATTCCCTTGGATCTCAGGGTTTCTGTAAGGAGAGATACACTAAGGCTCATCTCAGAGATGGCTCAAGATATGGGAATAAGCATTAATGAAGTTTTTAGTTTTTTAGCTGAAGATTCTGTTATTGATCTAGAAATCCTTGAAGATTTGAATGAAGTTAATATTCCTAATAAGTGCAGTCTTGATGATCTAAAAAACGCTATTAGTAAAAAAAGACTTTCTTAAAACTTCTCAAATTTTCTATTTTTCCAGTCAGATTTATAACCACTATTTATTAAATAATCTGAATAGTTGTCCAAATTAATTTTCTCAATGCGCCATAAATTGTATATCCCATATTCGCCCAATTTTTGATGATTAATTTTTGACCAGTGCAGTAGCTGAGAAGAGTAATCATCTATCACAACCAATAAAGATTTGTTCTCATAATTAGGTTGATCTTCATAATTTTTTCTTCTGTCGTTATTTAGTCTTTCAGAAAGGTTGATTAATCCCTGTTCAGTATTTGGTTCATAAAAAACTATTTGTCTCGAATAAAAATGCAAAGATGGTTTTCTTATCCCAATCATTGCTAGAGTTTCTTTACCTTCACGAATAGTTAAGATTAATTTTGAGATATTCCTTAAAGGTAATTGCCTTGAATTATCCGCTAATTTTCTAATTGGAGTCATTAAAAAAGGTTGTCCAACTAAAAGAAAAATTTGAAGATAAAGGATAATATTTTTGGATTTTAGGGAAAATAAAATTATTGCGATGATTGTAAATAAGGAAAAATATAATCTGGCTTTGAAAATTATCCCTTCACTCAATAGTCTAGATACAAGATTAGGCATTTCAGGATCATTTATCGAACTTAACCAAATATTTGAGAAAAAGAATGCCGTTGAGAATCCAAACAAAATTAAAATATTAAAAATCCATAAATATCTGTAAGTTTGATTTGGATTTTTTAAGCTTATAAAGCTATTACTTATCAAAATTGCAGCTGCTGGAATTGCTGGTAACCAATAGCTTGGTAGTTTAGTCGCAGAAATACTAAAGAAGATTAAAACTGATAATAACCAGCATAGAGAATAAGTATAAAGTGTTTCAGAAACAGTGCACTTTTCTTTTAAACTTTTCAAGAAATCCTTAAAAGCTTTAAAAATACCGTGATATAAAAAAGGAGTAAAAGGTAATGAAGCCAATATCATTATGTAGAGAAAAAACCAAAAGGGTTCTGTGTGATTATTGACAACTGATGTATATCTTTGGAAATTATGGTAACCAAAAAAGTTATCCCAAAAAGGCTTGCCTTCTTTTATTAGTTCTAAGAGGTACCATGGAATACTTATTAAAAATGTTATTAAAAAACCTTTCTTAGGGTTGATTTTAGATAGTAAACTTTTCCAATCACTCTGAGTAAATAAAAAAGATGTAATAGTTAATGTTGCTAAAACAAGCGCGACAGGTCCTTTAGTTAAAATTGCAAACCCCAAAAAGACCCATGCTGAAATGCATTTTTCATTTTTTTGACACACCATACTTCTCCAAAACAAAAGCAGGCTGATCCCTAAAGTTCCCGTTAACAGAGCATCGCTCACAGCTGTTCTACTCCAGATAATTATTAGTGGGGAAAGAGAGAAACCTAATGATGCAACTATTGGAGTGAGAAATTGTCTATCACCTTTTTGTGGCCAACAAAATAATGTATCTCCAATCATCAACATTAAAAATAATGATCCCAAAGCTGAAGGTAATCTTGCTGATAACGTTCCTAAATTATCCCAAATCTCATTTTTCGGTAATGAGTAAAAAATACCCATTAGCCAATAAATTAGTGGAGGTTTATCAAAACGGAATATTCCATTGACTTTTGGAGTTAACCAATCACCAGATTCACTCATTGCACGTGCTGAGGAGGCAAATAGTGGAGGAGTCTCATCAATAAGTCCTGTTGTTCCTAAATCAAGAATAAAAATAATGATCCCAGAAACTAAAATTATTAATAAAGTTATAAGCCTTTTTTTTGAGTTAAAAAGAATCATTTATTATATTCATCTTTCTTATATTCATTAATTATCTCATTAAGCCAGTCCAAAACCTTGTTAGCAAATATATCTGTAGAAGCATTTTTTTCTACCCATTCTCTACAATTTTTCCGCTTTATTTTATCAATAATTTCTACGTAGGAAACTAGGGACTCTTTATGATCCGGATCAACAAGATATCCAGTTTCCCCATGCTGAATAATTTCACTTGGTCCTCCCCTTCTATAGGCTATGACTGGCACCCCACAGGCTAAGGCTTCAACAATAACATTCCCATAAGCCTCGTTCCATTTCGGAGTATTGATTAGGGCCCTACATTTACCTATTTCTTTTTGTAAATCATCGTTTGCTAAAAACCCCATCCAATTAATGACTCCATCAGGAAATGATTTTTCTATTTTAGAGGCATAGATTTCATCTTCTATCAATCCCCAAACATTTAATTTTTCGCCCAGTTCATTTGCTGCATAAACTGCATCCTCTAAACCTTTCTCCGGCGCCACTCTTCCAACCCAAGCCAATGGCCCATCCATTGAATCTTGAAAAATATAATTATCTAATTTAAAACCATTTCCAATAATTATAGGTTTTTTTATGAATGGATAATCGTAAGCTTGAATTTTTGAATGAAAAGCAAAATTATATGGACGTTTAGCATATACTTTTGAGATTAAATTACTAATTACTGAACTTTCAGAACCCATACTAATAATATGGGCAATGGGTATCTCTGCATTTATAGTCATCCAAATTGGCAACCAATCATAAGACATATTAAGCAATACATCAGCTTGTTTAGTAATTTCCAATCCCTTTTCTAGCATTCCTGCAAGAAGTGAATTATCTGGGATAATCACAGGCGAATTATAATCTTGATGCTGCCAACTAATTTGATCTTCACCCTCTACTAAATGCAATTTTGCTTTTTCATTACTTTTAAATAATTTAGAATTTTTTGGAGCAATCACATCAACCGAGTGACCTAAAGAAAGCAAACCCGACACTAAGGAATTCAAAGTTAACTCTACTCCTCCACCTTTACCACTTCCCAAAAAACCTATTGGAGTACTTATTAAAACTATTCGCATTATTATACTTTTTACACTTAGAAACTAATTAAATAGTAGTATCTGAAAATTTATTTTCCCACAAAGACCTTCTTTGACTAACAAAAAATACCGAGATAAGAACAAAAACCACTCCTATCCATTGAACAATAGTAAGTCTTTCATCTAACCAAACTCCACCACTGAGAAGAGCAAATACAGGAGTTAAAAATGCAAGAGTGCTAAATCCAGTTATTTCTTTATTATTAGCAAAGTAGAAAAATAATCCATAAGCTATTGCTCCTCCGAAGATACTTGCAAATGACATGAGACCCCAATCAAATAGCGACCAATTTGGTATTATTTGAAAATTTGATTGTAGGCAATGCCTAATAATTAGAGGCACGCTCCCTAAAACCATATGCCAGCCTGTAACTGCGACTGGATCACTTTTAGTACATGTGAATCTAATTAAAATAGTACCAAGTGCCATGGCTAGAGAAGCTGCAAGCATCCATAGTTCTCCATAGTTAAAAGCCACTTCACTTGTAGCATTATTAGACATTAACCACCAATTTTCCAAAAACTCTTTCGGAACTCCTAAGAATATTATCCCTCCCAATCCAAAAAGTAATCCTAACCATCCAATCGGATTGATTAAATTTCCAAAAATTGTCCTCGCTAGAATAGCTACTAAAAGGGGTTGAGAATCAATCAATACAGAGCCTAAACCTGCTCCAGTTTTTGCAATACCATAAGTTAAAAACAATTGAAAAAAAGTGGCATCTACAATTGTAAAAACAAAAAACCACTTCAAATCACACTTATAAATTTTCAAATCTCTTTTAAACAAATATGTTGTTATAAGAACAAGAATTCCAGCAGGAAGTAACCTTAAACAAGCCACAAACTCAGGGCCTGCACTAGAGACTAAGGGAGTCATTGCCGCCATAGAAGTACCCCAAAGTGCAAAAGGGAGTATCATTAAAAACCAATTTAGGATTGAATTCATTAGGTCTGCTGATAATCTTTTTAAAGTAGTTTTATGTTTTACCTTAAAAGAATGATTTGGCCTTTTCGACGAAAGTCAAAAAAAAGAATGGCTCGTATAGTAATTGATGAGCCTATTACAAGTTCAACAAGAGTTTCTGTCCTTAAAGCTCTTAAACAAATTGAGGATAGAGAATTTCCTGCCCTAATCGTGAGAATTGATTCTCCAGGGGGTACAGTTGGTGATAGCCAAGAAATATATTCTGCTATTAAAAGACTAAAAGATAAAGGATGTAAAGTCATTGCTAGTTTTGGAAACATTTCTGCATCTGGAGGTGTTTACATTGGTGTTGCATCTGACAAAATAGTTGCTAATCCAGGTACAATCACAGGATCGATTGGTGTGATTATAAGAGGGAATAATCTATCTGAATTATTAGATAAGATTGGTATAAAATTCGAAACTGTAAAGAGCGGAGTATTCAAAGATATACTTTCTCCAGACAAACCTTTGAGTGACGAAGGTAGAGTACTACTTCAAGGACTCATTGATGAGAGCTACAAACAATTTACTGAAGCTGTTGCTGAAGGGAGAAATTTACCGGTTGAAGAAGTAAGAAAATTTGCCGATGGTAGAATTTTCACTGGATCGCAAGCAAAAGAATTAGGACTTGTGGACGAACTCGGAGATGAATTCATTGCTAGGGAACTTGCTGCAAAAATGGTTAATATTGATCCTAAAATGCAGCCCTTAACATTTGGGAAGAAAAAGAAGAAATTACTTGGACTAATTCCTGGAAGCAAAATTATTGAAAAAGTTATCAACAATATCTTTTTTGAGATTGATTTATCCTATAAAATACTTTGGTTATATAAGCCTTGAATTAATATGCATGAAAAAATTAAAGATGATTATATAATTAAATTTATAAGAGGAGCCACAACAGCATCAGGGAACTCTATTGAGGAAATAGAGGAAGTGGTAGTGGAATTAGTAAATGAATTAATCTCACGCAACAACCTTACTAAGGCTAACTTATTATCCATTACATTCACCGCGACAAAAGATCTTGATGCCTGTTTTCCTGCGTCAATTGCAAGAAGATGTAATGGACTTGATTCGGTTGCATTTTTAGATTGCCAACAAATGTATGTCTCTAATGATGTTGATTTTTGTATAAGAATATTGGCACAAGTTTTATTACCTCCTAATAATCCCATTAAGCATCCCTATTTAAGAGGTGCTTCAAAATTAAGGTCAGATAGATGTTAATCTTGGTAAAATAATTGTTACCACTCTAAATTTGGATATAGCCATTTATCCTTTTAAACATTTTATTTAGCCAATGTTAAAAAAAACAAAAAAATTCGCTTTAAACTTTAAAATTTTAAGATTTTTTCTTCTACCTACAATATTAGTTGCGACACCTTTTTCAACTTACATCCAAGATGCAAAGGCAGGGTTAGAATTCCAATGGGATCAAGATAGCGCTTATAGAAGATTAAAGTGGTTTCAAACAGAAAATACGAGAAGATTTAGAAGTAAAATTTATTTCTTCCTAAGGCCATCTGATAGAAGGGCAGATCTCTTAAAAATAAATCTAGCTATCCCAGAAACCTTTAAGGTAGCTCTAAATAAAAAAAATATAAGTTTTTGCAAGGTGAAAATCGGCGGTTTTGAAAGTCGAACTAAATGTCTAGAAGATATTCCAGCTGATATTGAAATTAATACTGAAGAATCATCATTACGTTCACTAAACATTTATCCTTATAGCCCAATTCCATCTAATAAAGAAAGTTATGCAATTGTCTTGAAAGTTTTTAATCCAAGTAAATCAGGTTTATATCAATTTCATTCATATGGACAACCGAAAGGTAAATCAGTTTCAAACTATTTAGGAAGCTGGACTATAGTGATCGATTAAATGATAAATTAATTATGGATAGTAAAAAAAATGACTAAAAGAACTTTTGGCGGAACATCAAGAAAAAGAAAACGTGTATCTGGATTTAGAGTAAGAATGCGTTCTCATACAGGGAGAAGAGTTATTAAAAGCAGAAGACAAAAAGGTAGAGAAAGAATAGCAGTCTAATCTCAAATCAAAAATGGCCTTACCTAAAGATATGCGTTTAAGAGGTTATAGGACTTTTAATTATATCCATAAAAATTCCATTACATATTATGGAAAATTAATGACTTTTAAAGTGGTAGTATCAAATCCTGAAATACTCACATCCCATAAAATCAAAAATACCTCAAACAATTTGAGGGTAGCAATTGCTATTAGTAAAAAAGTTTCAAAAAAAGCTGTAGATAGAAATAAAATAAGAAGAATTCTGCAGGAATGGTTATTAAAAAACATTCAGAAAATTAATAACCACAAACCTTATTGGTTACTTGTTAACCTTAAGTTTGGGGATTTCTGCAATGATAATAATAGACTTTTGGAGGAATTTCAAAATTTAATGTTCAAATCTCGTCTGATCAAATGATTAACATGAATGAAGAAACCTTTTATGAAGGTGGTCCTGCAAAAAGTGATTTAATAATAAATCTATTAGCAGGAATAACTATTCTTGGTTTGCCATTTTCTTTTGCTGCAATTGTAAGGGCCTTGTGGTTGAGATATAAGATCACAAATAAAAGAATTACAATAAATGGTGGTTGGTTTGGGAAAAATAAAACACAAGTTTCAATAAGTAACATTGAAGAGATAAGATCTATTCCAAGGGGATTCGGATCATATGGCGATATGGTTCTAATTCTTAATGACGGATCAAAGGTCGAAATGAAATCATTACCATTATTCAGAGAAAAGCAAAAATTCATTGAAGAAAATATAATTAAAAGATCACAAAGCCAAAATCTTAACGCGGTAGAAGGATTTGCTACTAAATCCTAAATAAATTAATTACAAAAAACTTTTTTTCCTGTAAAATAAAATGTCTAGTAAATTTCCACTCTTTTTAATATCGTGATAGGGTTCATTTCTGAAAAACTACTTATCCCTATTCTGGATTTTTTCTACGGTTTAGTCCCAAGTTATGGGTTAGCAATTGTTGCCTTAACAGTTGTTATTAGGATCGCACTTTTCCCATTAAGCGCTGGTTCCATAAGAAGTGCAAGAAGGATGAAGATTGCCCAACCAGTAATGCAAAAAAGACAAGCAGAAATAAAATCTAAGTTTTCAAGTGATCCCAAAAAACAGCAAGAAGAATTAGGAAAATTAATGAATGAGTTTGGCAGTCCTCTTGCAGGTTGCCTTCCATTAATTGTACAAATGCCAGTGCTATTTGCATTATTCGCAACTTTGAGAGGCTCACCATTTGCCGATGTACCTTACAACATAAATCTTAAGATTGTTCCCCAAGATCAAATAGCGGCTATTGATCCAAAACCATATAAATCTCCCAGACACTCAATTTTTATTACTGAAAAATCTCATTTCCCAGTAATAGCGACAATACCTAATGGAACAAAATTAGGATCAGAGGAGTCAGTCAAAATAAATTTACAAACGACGAATGGCAATAGCTATTCAGAAATTTTATCTAAGTACGACAATGGTTCAAAATTTCTCCCCACTTGGAAAGTTTCTAAAGGAGAAGAATTTTTAAAGGTTTCCCAGGATGGAACAGTAACAGCAATTAAACCGGGTGACGCAACAATTGAAGCAAAAATTCCTGGTCTTGCGGCCAAAAGCGGTTTTCTATTTATTAAAGCACTTGGTCAAGTTGGATTTTATGTTGATGGGTCCATAAATTGGGACATTGCTGCACTAGTTGGCGCATTTGGTTTAACGTTGTTACTTTCTCAGGTTTTGTCTAGCCAAGGAATGCCAGCAAACCCACAGCAATCAACTGCAAACAAAATCACTCCAGTTATGATTACTGGTATGTTTCTGTTTTTCCCTCTCCCAGCAGGAGTATTACTTTATATGGTTGTTGCTAACATATTTCAAGCATTTCAAACCTTTCTTCTCAACAAAGAAGCTCTGCCTGAGAATCTACAGAAAATTTTGGATCAACAATTATTAGGTAAAAATGAAGCAATCACAACTTCTGCTGCAACCATTTCAGATAAAAGATTGCCTTTTGAGCCTAACAGTAAAAAATAATTGCTAACTCTTAATAATGAATTCTTGGTGTAATAATTTAGAATTACTTATAAAATCAAGGACTTCATTAATTTGGATAAGAACTAAAGAAGAAGAAAGATTAGAAAAAATACTAAATTACTTATGTGGAAGATTAAATAGAAAAAGATACGTATGTTGGGATTGCGTTAACGGAATTAAAGGATCATTGAATGATGAAGGTAAATTTTCAAACAACCCCTTAGGAATACTTAATTGGCTTAAAGAACAAAGTCCTGAAGTATCGACGATATTATTAGTTAAAGATTTTCATAAATTTTATGAAGATCCATCTATAAATAGAACCATTAAAGAACTATCTTCTGTGCTTAAGGAAACTAATCATAATTTAATTATTAGTTCGCACCTTTTCCCTTCCTCAGAGGAGCTTGACGAATTAATGACAATTATAAACTTACCTTTACCTGATCAAAGAGAATTAAAAAATCTAATAAAAAAAATTGCTACAAATACCAATTCAAATCTTGATGATCACGACTTAAATGAACTTTCTATAGCTTCAAGTGGCTTAACTGAGATAAAAGTAAAGCAAGTTACGGCAAAGGCACTTGCTCAAAGGGGAAAAATAAGTAAAGAAGATATCAAAGATATTATTGAAGAGAAAAAACAAGTTATTGCCAGAAGTGAAATTTTAGAATTTTTTGAAGCAACATCAAGTCAAGATGACATTGGTGGTCTCAATGTCTTAAAAGTTTGGCTAAATCAAAGATATAGAGCTTTTTCTAAAGAAGCCAGAGACTATGGACTACCTATTCCCAAAGGGGTCTTACTTGTAGGAGCGCAAGGAACAGGGAAATCTCTCACCGCAAAATCAATTTCTAATAGTTGGTCAATGCCGCTTCTTAGACTGGATGTGGGAAGACTTTTTTCTAGCCTTGTTGGTTCAAGTGAAGCGAGAACAAGAGAGACAATATCTAGAGCTGAGGCTATGTCACCTTGTATCCTCTGGATAGATGAAATTGATAAAGGTTTTGGTGGTGATGCAAGAAGTGATGGGGGAACAAGTCAAAGGGTTTTGGCAAGTTTACTAACTTGGATGGCGGAAAAAGAAACTGCTGTATTTGTAATTGCTACCGCTAATGCTATAGATAAGCTTCCCGCTGAATTATTAAGAAAGGGTAGATTTGATGAAATATTTTTTCTAGATTTACCAAATTCAGAAGAAAGATTAAGTATCCTTGATTTGCACTTAAAAAAAAGAAGGCCCAGCTATAGCTTTCCTCTTTCAACGATTATTGACAGAACAGACGGGTTTTCTGGAGCAGAACTTGAACAAGCGGTAATAGAGGGAATGCACATTTCGTTCTCTGAACAAAGGGAACTAATGGAAAAAGATTTAATAAAAGCAGTTTCTGAATTAGTACCCTTATCAAGAACTGCTAAAGAGCAAATTGATTTATTAAAAGAATGGTCATCGACAGGAAGAGCTCGTTCTGCATCTT
Organism: uncultured Prochlorococcus sp.; assembly: GCF_902626525.1. Classification (GTDB taxonomy): domain Bacteria; phylum Cyanobacteriota; class Cyanobacteriia; order PCC-6307; family Cyanobiaceae; genus Prochlorococcus_A. Next base: position 54,959 of record NZ_CACOFR010000001.1, on the reverse strand, counting down.
AACTAAATTTTGATTTATAAAAAATATTGCAAAAGTTAGGAATCATTAATTTAGTTAATTTTTCATCAAAAATCACTAATAATGAATTTAGATTAACTATCTTGATTAAGGTATAAAAAAAGAAAAGAGTGTTAGATCAAAAATTAATAAGAGAAAATCCAAAATCTGTTGAAGAGATTTTATCTTCAAGAGGAAAACTTTTTAATATAGCAAACATACATGAATTAACAATTAAGAAAAAAGAATTAGATATAGAAATATCTGGCCTCCAATCTGAGAGCAAGAAGTTAAGTAAATTAATTGGTCAAGAAATTAGTAAATATAAAAACAATAATTCTCTAGAAATAAATAATTTAAAGAAAAAGGGAAACGAATATAGAAGCAAAATTTCTGAATTTGAAGAGAAGCAAAGAATATTAGATAAGCAAATTAATAATGAGATTTCAAATTTGCCAAATTTCCCTAGCAATGAAGCACCTATCGGAAAAAACGAAAGTAACAATATACAATTAAAAACTTGGGGGGACCCCTTGATAGCAAATGATCTTAAATCTCACTGGGAAATAGGTGAAAAGCTTAATCTTTTTGAATCTACAAAATCAACAAGAATATCAAGAAGTCGTTTTATTACGCTTATTGGTAATGGCGCCAGATTAGAAAGGGCATTAATAAATTTCATGCTCGATATGCATACTAAAAATGGTTATGTCGAATTAATGCTTCCAGCCTTAGTAAATTCAGAAAGTCTAAAGGGATCTGGACAGTTACCTAAATTTGCAAATGAAAGTTTTAAGTGTTCTAATGACGATTTATGGCTTTCTCCTACAGCTGAAGTTCCACTAACTTCTTTTCACAGAAATGAGATTATTGATCCAAAGCAATTACCAATTAAGTATGTTGCATATAGCCCATGCTTTAGAAGAGAAGCTGGAAGTTATGGAAGAGATACTAAAGGTTTAATAAGACTTCATCAATTTAACAAGGTTGAACTTTATTGGTTTTGTGATCCAAGTAAATCTTTAGAGGCTCATAAAAAGATTACTTCTGATGCAGAAAGCATTTTAAAAAAGCTCAATCTTCCCTATAGATTAGTAGATATATGCACTGGGGACTTAGGTTTCTCTTCTAGTAGGACTTTTGATCTTGAAGTCTGGCTGCCCAGTAGTAAATGTTATAGAGAAATTTCAAGTTGCAGCAATTGTTTAGACTTTCAAGCGCGCAGATCATCAATAAGAACAAAAATTGATAATAAAAATAGATATTTGCATACCTTAAATGGTAGTGGTCTTGCTATCGGAAGGACAATGGCTGCAATTCTTGAGAATGGCCAGCAAAAAGATGGGAGCGTTATAATTCCAGATGCTCTAGTTCCATATTTCGGATCAAATTCCATAAAAACTGCTTAATATAATAAAGATGAATGTTTTAACTTCAATAACTGTTCTTGGATTTCTCATTTTTTTTCATGAGATGGGACATTTTCTTGCAGCAATTCTACAGGGCATTTATGTTGATGGATTTTCAATTGGTTTTGGCCCCTCTATAATTCAGAAAAAATATAAAGATATCACTTATTCATTTAGAGCATTTCCATTAGGAGGCTTTGTTTCCTTCCCTGATGAAGAACTTAATAATATTGATCCTAAAGATCCAAATCTTTTAAAAAATAGGCCAATAATTCAGAGAGTTATTGTGATATCTGCTGGTGTATTCGCCAACTTAATTCTTGCTTATACAATCTTAATTATTAATGTAACTACTATAGGGATTCCATTTGATCCTGAACCGGGTATTTTAGTTTTAGCTACTCAGCCTGAAAAGGCTGCTTCTCTTGCAGGATTAGAATCTGGAGATAAAATCTTAAAAATTGAGACCAGCACTTTAGGAGTTGGTGATCAGGCAGTTTCCGCTTTAGTTAAAAAGATTCAAGATTCATCCGAGAATCCAATTTCAATAACAATAGAGAGAGATGGGATTATTAAAGATTTAACTTTAGTCCCAAAAAATGTTGATGGGAAAGGGACAATAGGAGCTCAATTACAGCCTAATATCAGGAAAGAGACAAAAAAAACAAAGAACTTTTATGAACTTTTTAAGTACACAAATAATGAGTTTTCCTCACTTTTGTCAAAAACTATTCAAGGTTATAAAGGATTAATAACAAATTTCTCCTCAACAGCACAACAATTAAGTGGGCCAGTAAAAATAGTTGAAATTGGCGCTCAACTTTCACAACAAGGAGGGACGGGTATATTATTGTTTGCAGCTTTAATATCTATTAATTTAGCAGTTCTCAATTCATTACCTTTACCACTCCTAGACGGAGGTCAACTCGTTTTCACTTTAATTGAAGGGTTTAGGGGAAAACCTGTACCAGTTAAAGTACAAATGGTTGTGACCCAATCCAGTTTTTTTCTTTTAGTTGGATTAAGTGTGCTATTAATAATTAGAGACACCAGTCAATTGTTAATCGTACAGAGATTATTAAACCAATAAATAAATTTTTAAATTGTTAGCCGGCCTGTTAATATATAGATTGGTTTTAAATTTTGTTAAATGGCGAAAAAGTCCATGATTGCGAGAGAAGTTAAACGCAAAAAGCTTGTTAAAAAATATGCTGCAAAAAGGAAATCTTTATTAGATGAATTCAAAGCTGCAAAAGATCCAATGAAAAGGTTAGAAATACATAGACAAATTCAAGCTCTTCCAAGAAACTCTGCTCCTAACAGAGTTAGAAATAGATGCTGGGCAACAGGTAAACCAAGAGGAGTTTACAGAGACTTTGGTCTTTGCAGGAATCAGTTAAGGCAAAGAGCTCATAATGGTGAACTCCCAGGGGTAGTTAAATCAAGTTGGTAGAAGAAATCTCTTATTTTAAGTATTATAATTACCAACGAAATTATGGTAATTAAGGAAATTAAGATACTTTTTAGTAGATTTTTAAAAATTTATATAGCTTATCTAAATAATTTACTCAATATGTCCCTATAAAATGTAAGAATAAATTATGTCTAAATTTATATTTTAAAAAGTGGAAGGACAAAATAAGTCGATCACGTTTGACGGACGAGAGATACGACTAACTACAGGACTATATGCTCCTCAAGCAAACGGATCAGTAATGATTGAGTGTGGTGACACTTCTCTATTAGTTACAGCAACAAAAACGGAAAAAAAAGAAGCTTCTGACTTTCTACCTCTTATCTGTGACTATGAAGAAAAACTCTATGCTGCGGGAAGAATTCCAGGTGGTTTTATGAGGAGGGAAGGTCGCCCTCCAGAAAGAGCGACTTTAATTTCAAGATTAATTGATAGGCCAATGAGGCCACTTTTCCCTTCATGGATGAGAGATGAGATTCAAATTGTTGCTTCTTGCCTGTCTCTAGATGAGAGAGTACCAGCAGATGTATTAGCTGTTACTGGAGCCTCAATAGCAACTTTACTTGGAGAAATACCATTTTATGGACCAATGGCCGCGGTTAGAGTAGGACTAATAGGTGATGATTTCATCTTAAATCCAAGCTATAGAGAGATTGAGAAAGGAGATTTAGACATTGTTGTTGCAGGGTCACCTGACGGGATAGTCATGATTGAAGCAGGTGCTAATCAATTATCAGAGCAAGATACAATTGAGGCTATAGATTTTGGTTACGAGGCAGTAACAGAACTTATAAAGTCTCAAGAAGATTTACTAAAAGAATTAGGCCTAAAACAAATTAAGCCGTCTGAGCCTGATGAAGATATAACTTTATCATCATATTTAGAAAAAAACTGCACTAAGCCGATTGACTTGGTTTTGAAGAAATTTGATCAGTCTAAAGAAGATAGAGATCTTGAGCTTGAAAAAATAAAACTTGAAGTTCAAACCAAAATTGAAGCTTTAAAAGACGATAATCAATTAAAAGTTTTAACAACAAACAATGATAAGTTGATTCATTCTGACTTCAAAAAACTAACAAAAAAACTTATGAGGTCTCAAATTATTAAAGATGGCAAAAGGGTTGATGGAAGAGATTTGGATGAGGTCAGAAAAATATCAGCTTCTGCAGGAATTCTTCCTAAAAGAGTTCATGGATCAGCATTATTTCAAAGAGGACTCACACAAGTTTTATCTACTACGACACTTGGAACACCCAGTGATGCTCAAGAGATGGATGATCTAAATCCAAGCACTGAAAAAACTTACTTGCATCACTATAATTTTCCACCTTATTCAGTTGGAGAGACTAGACCAATGAGAACTCCTGGCAGAAGAGAAATAGGACATGGTGCATTAGCCGAAAGAGCCATAATTCCTGTACTTCCTGGCAAGGAAACTTTTCCATATGTTTTACGAGTAGTGAGTGAAGTTTTAAGTTCGAATGGTTCCACTTCAATGGGATCAGTGTGTGGCAGCACATTGTCATTATTAGATGCTGGAGTTCCCCTTAAAGCACTTGTAAGTGGAACCGCAATGGGATTAATCAAAGAAGGGGCAGAAGTGAGAATTCTCACAGATATTCAAGGTATTGAAGATTTCCTTGGCGACATGGACTTCAAAGTTGCTGGTACTGAAAAAGGTATAACAGCATTACAAATGGATATGAAAATCACAGGATTATCAGTATCAATTATTTCTGATGCCATTAAAAAAGCGCGTCCTGCGAGATTGCATATCTTAGAAAAAATGCAGGAAGCGATAGATAAACCTCAAGAGTCATTATCTCCTCATGCTCCAAGACTTTTAAGTTTTAGGATTGATCCAGAACTTATTGGAACTGTTATTGGTCCTGGAGGTAGAACTATTAAAGGGATTACAGAAAGAACTAATACGAAAATAGATATAGAGGATGGAGGCATCGTGACAATAGCTTCTCATGATGGAGCTGCCGCAGAAGAAGCTCAAAAAATCATAGAAGGCTTAACGAGAAAAGTTCATGAAGGAGAAATTTTTTCGGGTGTGGTAACCAGAATTATTCCTATAGGTGCTTTTGTTGAAATTCTTCCAGGGAAAGAAGGGATGGTGCATATCTCCCAATTATCCGAAGCAAGGGTTGAGAGAGTTGAGGATGTAGTAAGGCAAGGTGATGAGGTTACTGTAAGAGTTCGAGAAATCGATAGCAGAGGGAGGATAAATCTCACTTTAAGAGGCGTAGCTCAGAATGGAGGCATGTCATATCCTGAACCAACTCCAACTCCTGTAGCTCCTCTCAATTAAGAATCAATAGGGAATAAATTATATTTTCTTATAATTTTTTTAATTTCTTTACATTTTTCGCCGTGTGTCTTTTTATCATTTGTTGCGATTATGATACCCTCTTGAACAAAGTTTTTTTGGCTATATATTAAATTTTCATTATTTAAATTAGTTATAGCTCCTCCATAAGCACTTAAAATCGCCTCAGGTGCAGCGAAGTCCCAATCTTTTGGAGAACTTTTACCTGGCAAACTTAAACAAATATAAATATCACTATCACCTCTAATAATGGAAGCAATCTTACAACCTATACTTCCCATAAAATTTACTTTTTTAAAATTTAATTTCTCAATTAATCGTTCAAGAGCTTTATTCCTGTGGTTTTTGCTACAAACAAAAGTCATTTCGTTGATACTTTTGTTTTTTGGTTTTAACAATTGATTAAGAGATCCATCTCTTCTCTCACATCTCAAATTCTTTCCATCAGAGATCCATAATTCATTTTTTTCAGGAATTAATACAATTCCAAGATGAGGCTTATTTTTATAGTTCAAGGCTAAATGGAGAGCATAATCGTTTGTGCCTTCTATAAAATCTTTAGTCCCATCTAAAGGATCAAGAATCCATTCCCAATCAAAATTATTTTTATAAATATCATTATTTAACTTTACATTCTCCTCGCTTAAAATGCTCCAATTTTTTTCTTTATACTTTTCATTTAAGCTTTTAATAATTAATTCATTTACTTTTAGATCTGCAGATGTAACTGGATCTTCTCCCCCCTTTGTTTTTATAATTATTTTTTTGTTTTCTTCCTTTCTTAACAACTTTGAGTAATAAAGAAGAATTTCTGAAGCTTCCCAGCTGAAATTCCTCAAATCATCGATAAGATTATGAATATCTAAATTAAATGGTATTTTAACCACGAAATGAACATTAATTCCCCATTATCCCATAGAACTCAAGAACCTGAAAATAGTGTTTTATATATTGTGGGTACACCAATAGGAAATTTAGATGATATTTCTTTAAGAGCTCTTAATATTCTGAAGAGAGTTACTTTTATAGCCTGTGAAGATACAAGGCAAACAAAAAAATTAATGTCCAAATTTGGAATTTCCAATAAACTTATAAGTTTTCACCAACATAACTCTATTAACAAAATCCACTTTATTGTAGATTCATTAAAGAAAGAAAAATCAGTCGCATTAGTAAGTGATGCTGGAATGCCTAGCATTTGCGATCCTGGAGAGAATCTTATTAAAAAAGTACGAGAGAATAATTATGATGTTATTTGCATCCCTGGACCTTGCGCTGCATTAACAGCACTTGTTTCTAGTGGCTTCCCTTCATCTTCATTTATATTCTTGGGGTTCTTGCCAAGAAAGAAAAAAGAAAGAGATCAAATACTTCAAGAAATTAGTAATTTTGATAATACTACAATTCTTTATGAGTCTCCTCATAGATTCAAAAAACTATTGATTGAATTAAAAATATTTTGTGGAGGAGACAGAGAAATTCAAGTATTCCGTGAATTAACAAAAAAATATGAAGAGCAAATTGGAATGAATATAGATATGGTTCTAAGGCATTTTGAAGACAGAAATGTTGTTGGAGAAATTACAATAGTCATTAATGGTAGAAAAAATATTAAAACCTCAGAAATCAATGAATTTATTTTAAAAAAGGATTTAACTGAATTAATAGATGCAGGGTTAACTCTTTCTTCAGCATCAAGTTACTTGGCTAAGAAAAAAAACATTAAAAAAAGCCTAATATATAATTTATATTAAAATTTTATTATTACTATCAAATAAGTAAATGCAATTATTTCTTAAGAAAATAATTCTAAGCGCAATATTCAATACTAGCTTATTTTTAATTTTAATAATCGGCATTCAAAACAGCTCAAATAAAAGCAAAGTTAACTTATTTATAAATGAAACAATAAGTTTACCAATAAGTTTTATTATCGGAACGAGTTTTATTTCAGGATCAGTTACGGGAACTATTGTCTCTTTAATTTATGGAAAAAAAAATTAAAACCAATTTTTTAAAGTGCTATTAATTTATCTGGACTAACAATTCTTGAAATACCTCTAGAAATTAAAATTGGAGAGACAATCCTAAACACCTCAGTATTAGGCACTTTTATAACTTTTTGTTCCTTATTACAAATCTTTTTTGCAATTTTTAAATCAAAATAAATTTCTATAGTTTTTCTTTTTAATTCGTCTTGGGAAAGGAATTGCCAGTTAGGATAATCCCTAAGTAATTTAACTTCTAATTCTATCTTGTTATCTACTAACATATATACAATTTTTGGTAAATCTATTTCCGATATTGGTATGGATGATAAATCTTTTTGTTTTTCAATATCAATATCATAATCTAGAGGAGCGATTTCCATAAAATTCGTTTCTGAATAAGTTTGATCACTATCAATTTCTATGGATCTATTTTCTAAAAAATTTGTATCCTCATTCACTAAAATATTGTTTTCCACGTTATTTGAAGCTAATTGATTAGAAGTAATTATTCTTTCAGATATATTTATTAGAGAATTTTTATTTTTTTTGAGTATAGAATTGTATTTTCTTTCAGTAAGATTTTTCTTTAAGTTTCTTACGATAGTGAGTTTTGTACAAGAAAATTTCTTTGATAATTGATCAATAGTTAACCCATTAACAAAATCATTAATTATTACCTTTTTTTGAATTTCCGTAAGTCTCTTTGCCAAAATCTTTTTTTTAGTAATATATTTCATATTACGAATATATTAAGATTTTTTATAGTTAGTTTAAAAATTTATCAAAATGTTTATTTATCAATACTGATTGTTTAGTATTTAAGCTTCAGATATAATAAAAGAATGCTCCCTTAGCTCAGCTGGATAGAGCAACTGCCTTCTAAGCAGTGGGCCTCAGGTTCGAATCCTGAAGGGAGCGCATATTGACAACTTTTATCTTTTCCTCATGATAAGAAAAAAAATAAATAATCATTTTACAATAAATAAATTATATCTATAGTGTTTTATTCATAAAGTATTTAGCCATAACTTCTTATGAGTATAAATAAAATAACATCTTTTCTTTCATTTAAAAACTATTTAGATTTAGGTCATAAACTTTTTCTTCTTGGAGTATTTTTTCTTCCTTCAGCATTACCAATAGGGGGCATCTTTCTTTTAATATCATTAATAATTGCATTTACCCTTAAAAAAGAAGCAATATTACAAAACAAGTGGAACTATCCTATATTTATCTCAATTTTTTTAATTTTTTTTAATAGTTTGTATGCCTTCTTGAGAATTAATTATGATCCTATTTTAGAAATAAACAAAACTATAATTTGGCTAAATTTATTTAATTGGATTCCTATTTTAATTTTTTATCTTGGATTTCAAATATATTTAATCAATATTAAACAAAGAGAATTATTTAGTATTTTTCTTATCTCTGGAACTTTTCCTGTAATTATAAGTTGTATTATTCAAAAGTTTTTTGATATAAATGGACCTTTTGAAACTTTATTTGGGACCATCGTTTGGTTCAATAGATCCTTAAAAGAAGCAGGTCATACTGGTTTATTCAACAACAGTAATTATCTTGGTATTTGGTTAACATTATGTCTACCATTTTCATTATCTTTTCTTAGAAATAAGGACGAACTATTCTCAAATAGATTAACTTTAATTTTCATAAATATATTTTTAGTTTATTTCTCACTTTTAAGCTCCTCAAGAAACGCATTATTGGGAGTTATAATATCTTTTCTATTTATTTTTGGAATAAAAAAATCTATTAAATTTTGTTTATTATTTTTGTTAGGAATATTTATTGTTTATTTTTTACTACCTTTGTTTTCATTTTTAAATGAAGTCAATTTTGAGAATATTATCCAAATAGAGGCTACTAAAAAGATCCTAAATTATGATGTAGGTGTGGGAGCAAATTATCCAAGATTACTTATCTGGAAGAGTACTTTATCATTCATTTTTCAAAAGCCAATTTTTGGATGGGGAGCTGGAACTTTTGCAAATGTTTTTACTAATAAAGGTCATGTAATAGTACCTTATTTAAGTATAAAAGCTAACCATTCTCACAATATTTTTTTAGAGTTAGCTTATAACTTCGGCATACCTTTATCTTTAATCCTTTCAACAACATTTTTAAGTCTTTACAAGAAAGCCTTTAATATTATTAATAAACTTAAAATTGAGTTAAATCATAATTATGTAGATAAAGCTTGGCTAGTTTCTTTAAGCATAATGTTTCTATCTCATCTCAGTGACTTAACATTTTATGATGGGAAAATAAGTATCGTTTTTGCCGCATTGTTTGCAGGATTGACTAATATTTCTCAAGAAAATAACCTTGAGATTAAAAATCTGAAATTATCTTAATCTAATATGAATATATTAGTAACTGGATCAAAAGGTTTTATTGGGAAAAATTTAGTCAGATATCTTAGATCAAACTCAGAACATAATATTTTTGAATTTTCGAGAGAAGATCTTTTAGAAGATCTAGAAAAAATAATAAATAAGATTGATATAGTATTTCATCTGGCAGGCTTAAATAAAAAAACCATTAATGAAGATTTTAAAAAGGGAAATTATAATCTTACTAAAAAGCTTTGCAAAGTTATAGAAAAAAACATAAATACAAAAATTTATTATGCTTCCTCTATCCAAGCTGAGAAGAATAATGAATATGGAAGGAGTAAAAAAGAATGCGAGAATATTCTAATTAAACTAAATAATTTTCATAAAAATAAAATAGCTATTTTAAGACTCCCAGGAATATTTGGGATGGGATGTAAGCCAAATTATAATTCTGTAGTTGCCACTTTTTGCTTCAATGTTTTAAATAAAATTGAACTTAATATTATTGAGCCAAATAAGGAAATAGAATTAGTTTATATTGAAGATCTATGTGAGCAATTAGCTTTTTTAATAGAAAACAATGATTTTCAAAGTATCTATATCAAGATAGATAATATAAACAAAGTAAATATTGATTATCTGGCAAAAAAAATCAAGAATTTTCAGAAAATATCAAATCCTTCTTCCATAAAAAATGATCTAGAAACTAAATTATATAAAACTTATTTAAGTTATAAAAAATTATAAATAATAAGTAAATTGAATCAAAAAAATCAAAATAAAAAATAATTATAAATGCATTTATAAATTAGATTTGTTTTGTTAATTAAATTAAATTAAAATAATTATAAAGGCAGTTTATAGTTTATCTATGATTGTTAGTTGTTCTTAAATTTAAAAATTATAATCTTTTAAAAATGAGCAAACTGAAAGTAATAACAGTAGTTGGGACAAGGCCCGAGATTATACGTTTAAGTAGAATTATTCCTAAATTAGACCAATTCACCAACCATACTCTCGTTCATACTGGTCAGAATTATGATTATGAATTAAATCAAATCTTCTTTAAAGACTTAAATTTAAGGAAGCCAGACTATTTTTTGAATGCTGCAGATGTAAATGCTACTAAAACTATTGGCAAGATACTGATTAAGATTGATGATCTTCTTGAAAAAATAAATCCCGATGCTCTACTAGTTCTAGGAGATACTAACAGTTGTATGGCTATAATTGCAGCAAAAAAAAGACAAATTCCAACCTTCCATTTTGAAGCTGGTAATAGATGTTTCGATATGCGAGTTCCTGAAGAAATTAATAGAAAGATAGTTGATCATACGGCTGATGTAAATATGACTTACAGTACAATTGCTAGAGATTATTTGATTTCTGAAGGCATTCCAAAAGACTTAGTTATTAAAATTGGAAGTCCAATGTTTGAGGTAATAGACTTTTATAAGAAAAAGATTAGAGAATCTAAAATTCTTAAAGATCTAAATTTAGATAATAATAATTATTTTCTAGCAAGTTTTCATAGAGAAGAGAATATAAACTCTTCGAATTTTGAGAAAATAATTAATATTCTTAATAATCTAGTAAATCTATACAATTTAGAAGTTGTTGTATCAACTCATCCAAGGACAAGAAATAAAATAAATGAATCTAACTGCAGATTAAATAAAAAAATTATTCTTATCAAACCCCAAAGTTTTACAGACTATATACAATTACAGCTTAACGCTCGCTTAGTTCTATCAGATAGTGGCACTATAAATGAAGAGTCATCCATCTTAAACTTCCCCGCGATAAACATTAGAGAGACACATGAAAGACCCGAAGCAATGGAGGAGACGGCAGTTATGATGACTGGAGTAAATAGTGAGAGAGTCAGGCAAGCTATAGATATATTAATTAAAAGTAAAAAGGGGGATGATAGAAAACTTGATATTGTAAAAGATTATCAATGCAAAAATATTTCAGAAAAAGTTTTAAGAATAATCATAAGTTATACAGACTACATACAAAGAAAAACATGGAAAAAATTTTTATAGTAAATTGAGAATACTAATCGTAACCCAGTACTTTTGGCCTGAAAATTTTCGTATAAATGAATTATGCGAAGAATTTACTAACCTCGAGCATGATATTACAGTTCTTACAGGATATCCAAACTATCCAAAAGGAGAGATCTATAAAGAATTTTTAAAAGATAAAAAAAAATTTAATAAATACAAAGGGGCAAAAATAATTAGGGTTCCAGTATTTCCTAGAAAAAACAATAAACTTACTCTAAGTTTAAATTACTTTAGTTTTCTTATTAATTCAATTTTCTTTGGGTACTTCAAATTAAAGCGTAAAAAATTTGATATCGTTTTTACTTTTCAATTATCTCCAGTAACAGTAGGAATAACTTCTGCATTTTTTTCAAAATTGAATAATTGTCCTAATGTTCTATGGATACTTGATTTATGGCCAAATACTTTAGTTGCATTAAACATTATAAAAAAAGATTGGCAAATTAATCTTTTAAAAATTTTAGTTAATTGGATTTATAGTAATTGTGATGTAATATTAGCTCAATCAAAAAGTATTCTAAAAGAGATAAAAAAATACCCATCCGTCAAAAATAATACAGATTATTTCCCAAGTTGGTCAGATTCAGATTTATTTAAAGAAAAATCTAAATTAGCTCCAGAAATTAAAAACAAAAAAATTTTTACTTTTTTATTTGCTGGAAATATTGGTGAGGCTCAGGATTTTTTAAGCATTACAAAAGCAGTAAAAATTCTAAGTAAAAAAAACAAATATAATTTTAGAATAATAATAATTGGAGAAGGAAGCAAAAAAATTTGGTTGGAGAAAGAAATTAAAAAGCAAGAACTTGATAAATATTTTGAATTAATCAATAGCTATCCAATTAGCAGAATGCCATCATTTTTTAAACATGCTGATGCGCTAATTATAAGTCTCTTAGATAGAGAAGTTTTTAATATGACAATTCCTGGAAAGATTCAGTTTTACCTTACATCAGGAATTCCTATTGTTGGAATGATTTCGGGAGAAGGAGCAAAGGTTATAAAAAAAGCAAAAGGAGGTTTAATATGCAACTCTGGAGATCATATAACTTTCTCTAAAATAATGGGAAAAGTTATTAATATGGATAAAAAAAATTTAAATCAAATTGGCAAAAATGGTAAAAAATATGCAAACCAAATGTTTTCTAAAAAATATTTAATTAAAAATTTAGAGAAATTATTTATTAATTTAGTTAAGGTTAATACTTTAACAAATAAAAAAAAGGATTCATAAATGCTTTCATTTTTAATTATTTACACATCTTCAATAATAATTTTTTTTCCAAGAGAAAATGAATTAGATGAGAAAATAATTTATGCAGCATTATTCGCATCTTTTCCTTTTTCTCAATTATTACTAGGATTCATATCTTTATTATCAATATTTTTTGGAATAAGCAAAATACCATTATTAATATTTTCAATAATAATTCTTTTTTTTTCTATTCTTATAAACAAAAATTGTCTATCAAAATTATTTAAAATAAAAACTTTCCTAGACAATGAGATTAGAAATTTTTTTAATAAATCAAATATCAACAAATTACAAAAAGTATATTTATATTTAATAGTTCTTTTACTTATTTTAATTTTCTTATCTTCTGTAGGTCCTATAAATCACCCTGATTCTGCTGACTATCATGTTGGTTATCCTTACCAATATTATTTGAGAGGTAAATTTTTTGTTGATGGAGGGTTACATCAAGGTCTATTAGGATTAGCTGACTATGCAAATCTTGCTTTTGTCCAGGAAAATAATATTTGGTTAATAAGATTTGTTCAAATAATTAATTTACCTTTAATAATTACTTTCTTATCTAGATCAATAAAAAATAATTTTTATTTAATAGCTTTTCTATCAGTACCTACAATCATTCAGTGGAGTACAATTGGAAAACCTTTATTTTTAGGAGAATCATCTCTAATAGTTTTATATATTATTTGGAAATCAAATAAATCAATTTACACTATTAAATTATTATTAATATCAATAATAAGCTGCGTTACTTTTAAAATTTCATCAATAATTATTATTACCCCAATCTTAATTGATCTTACTTTAAATCTCTTAATAGATGAACAAAAAAACAAGAAAATTGTTCAATCTATCAAATATATTTTAACAAGTAAATTAATTTTAATTTCTTTATTAGCATTAATATGTATAACTATTAGTAGATTCCTTATAACAGGAAACTTTTTTTACCCTTTATTAGCAAATCTATTTAATAAGAATGATGAATTGGTAATAAACTTTGCTAATTTTATTTCTTCTTATAATAGAGAGAATTTATTTTTTATAAGAATATTTTTACCAAATAGTTTTAGTGATTTAGGTTCTTCTTTAGGACCAAGCATTTGGATTTTATTTATATCATTAATCTTCGTCAATCTCAATTCAAAAAAGAAGAAAATCATTAAATCTTGTGATAGTCTTCTCTTTATATGTTTAGCACAGCTGGTATTACTAATTTTAGTGTGCCAAGGTAGAGCTGATTATTATGTGGCTCCATTAATAATATTAATTTATAAATCTGAAGAGTTAATCAACTCAATTAAAAAATATAAAATAAAATTTTTATTTTATATTGCAACAATATCACAATTTTTTATAATAATTCTATTTTTATTTTCATCCATATACTTAAATTTTTTAGCCTTGAAAGATTATTCAAAGTTGATGCATAAAACAGCATATGGATACAATTTATCTAAGATAATAGATCAAAATATTTCAGGAAGTTTTCTAATAAATAAAAGAAATATGAGGCTTTATTACCCAAACAATTATTTAGAAATAGATAAATTTAAAAAGTGTATAAAAGAAAATGAACTTTTAAAATTATCCAATTCAAAAGACTTATGTTTAAAAAAATATAATATAAAGCAAATAATTACAAATTTAAGCGACAAAGTTAATGAAAAACATTATGACTGCAAGCTTATTAATACGGATGCCGCAAGTAGGAATTTTTTCAATCGTAAAAAACAAACTTTTAAGTATTGTAAGATGGCAACTTTATCTGAATAAATTATATTTTAAAATACACAAAATAGCCTGAAAACCATCTTTCCAGCCTATCTTTTTACCCTCTTGATAAGTTCTACCGTAATAAGAAATACCTACTTCAAAAATTCTATAATTTTTTTTTGATATCTTTGCAGTTATTTCAGGTTCAAAGCCAAATCTTTTCTCTTCAATTCTAATATTTTTTAATATTTCACTTTTAAAAGCCTTGTAGCAAGTCTCCATATCACTTAAATTCAAGTCAGTAAAAATATTACTTAATAGAGTTAAAAATCCATTGCCAACTCTATGCCAAAAATAAACTACTCTGTGAGGCTGCCCTCCCTTAAATCTACTTCCATAGACAATATCAGCTTTATTATGAACAATTGGATTAATCATATTAGGATATTCGTCAGGATCATATTCTAGATCAGCATCTTGAATTATAATTATCTTGCCTGAGGCAGTTTTTATACCTGTACTAATTGCAGCTCCTTTACCCATATTGCGATTATGAAATTTTGTTATTATTTGATTATCAATTAAATTTTCCAAGTATTCTCTAGAACCATCAATTGAGAAATCATCAATTATGATAATTTCTTTTTCTTTAATTGGCGATTCCTTTATTTTATCAATAACTTTTGCGAGTGTATTAATTTCATTAAAGCAAGGTACTATTACTGATAATAAGATATCTTTACTTTCAAAATTTTTTTCATAATTTTTATATTTGAGATTCCTATCCATCTTCAAAACAAATTACTTAATAAAAACAATATTCTTTTGATATACAAATGATATTAAAGCAAGAAAAGGCACTACTAACAATGCCGCTAAATTCTTTGAAATATTATAAGAATAAATAAAATTTATTAAGAACCAATTCAATATCCATAGAAATAAGTGAAAAAATAAATATTTAAAATAAATTTTCTTGCCAAGAAATTTAACTTTAAAAACTTTCAAGCCATATAAATAAAATCCAAAATTTAAATTAAATATTTGACTTATCAGAGTAGAAAAAAATATTGGGAAAAATAATAAAAAAATTTGTAATAAGAAATTTGTAATTAATACATTAACTAAACCATATATTAAAAAAAGTACTTTTTTATTATTTTTCAAATGAAATATTAATTTCTTTCTATATATATTTTCTTTGATCATTTATAAAAAATTCATACATTAAAAAATGATGAATTACCAATTTTCCAAACATTAAAGCCAGCCTCTCTTGCAATTTTATGATCTATACATGATCTTGTATCAAATACCCATGCGGGTTTTCTCATCAATTTAATTATTTTTTTCCAGTCAATATTCAAGAATTCGTTCCATTCAGTTAGTAATATTATGGCGTCGCTACCTTTGGAAGCATCCAAAACTGAGGATGCAATTTCCCAAGAACCATATCCTTGATTAACTTCTGTTTTATTAAAATTGTTTTGTAGATCATCTATTATTTTTGAATTTTCCACCTTTGGATCATAGATTGAAAGATGAGCTCCCTCTTCCAACAAATCCTTACATATATCTATAGAAGGAGATTGCCTTGTATCGTTGGTATTAGCTTTAAAAGCAAATCCCAGAATCGCAATCTTTTTTTCAGAAACATTTCCAAATAAATAATTTACTACTAATCTTGATATCCTTGATTTTTGCCAATTATTAATATCAATTACTCCTTGCCAATAATTTGCAACTTCTTCTAATTTATAAAAGCTTGATAAATAAACCAAATTAAGAATATCTTTTTGAAAACAACTTCCACCAAAACCTGGACCAGGTGATAAAAATTTCTCTCCAATTCTTGTATCCATTCCTATAGCTTTTTTAACTTGATTAATATCAGCTCCTGTAGACTCACATAATGCTGATATTGAATTGATTGAAGAAATTCTTTGCGCTAAAAAAGCATTTGCAGTTAATTTGGAAAGTTCTGAACTCCAAATATTAGTTTTCAGAATTTTATTTTTTGGAACCCAATTTGAGTAAATTTCTGATAAGGCCTCAATAGCTTTTTCATCATCACCTCCAATAAGAACTCTATCTGGATTCTCTAAATCATTAATAGCATTTCCTTCAGAAAGAAATTCAGGATTGGATAAAACAGAGAAGCTTTTCTCTTTTTTGTCTAGATTATTTTCCTGTGAGCTTGATAATATTTTCTTTATTGTTTCAGCTGTTTTAACTGGCAAGGTACTTTTTTCAACGACAATAGTATGAGAATTAGCAAATTTTGCTATCTGTCTAGCTGATGCTTCAACCCACTTAAGATCACTTGCTTTACCAGCTCCAACTCCTTTCGTTTTGGTGGGAGTATTTACAGAGATAAAAATCATATCTGCTTCTGCTATGGATTGCTCTAAATTTGTTGTAAAAAATAGATTTTTTTCTCTACAATTTAAAATTAACTCATCTAATTGAGGCTCAAAAATTGGGAAATCGGCAGGATCATTACTTTTCCAAGCATCTATCCTTTTTTGATTTATATCTACTACTGTAATTTTTATATTCGGGCAATGATTAGCAAAAACAGCCATAGTTGGGCCTCCAACATATCCGGCTCCAATACAACAAATTTTTTTTACTAAATAATTGGTCATATGGGATTAAAAGAAAATTTTTATATTAATAAAAACCTAAATTTAGAAAAATTGATTTTTAGATCTTAACTATAACATTTCTAAATCTATTGATTTAAATATCAAAATATTTCAAAATTATTATATGATAAAATTCTAAAAATAATTTTCAAGCATTATTCATAAAGTAAGAGTTTATTTATTTGTATACTTTTGAATATTTTTTTTAAAACAAATTTAATTATGAATAACAAAATAAATACTACTAATAATAAGCGTAATCTAGTTTCGGGTGGTGCAGGATTTCTTGGTTCACACCTTATTGATGAATTAATGCAAAAAGGAGAAAAGGTAATATGTTTAGATAATTATTTTACTGGAGACAAATCTAATATTGCTAAATGGTTAAATCACCCAAATTTTGAGATTATAAGGCATGATGTTACCGAACCAATCCAACTAGAAGTTGATAAAATATGGCATTTAGCTTGTCCTGCCTCTCCCGTTCATTATCAATCAAATCCTATCAAAACATCTAAAACAATCTTTCTTGGAACTTACAATATGTTGGGACTAGCCAGAAGAGTTGGAGCAGATTTTTTACTAGCTAGTACAAGTGAAGTATACGGTGATCCAGAGATAAACCCTCAGAATGAAGAATACAGGGGATCTGTGAATACGGTTGGCATAAGAAGCTGTTACGACGAAGGGAAAAGGATTGCTGAAACATTATGTTCGGATTATCAGCGAATGCATAATCTCAATACGAGGATTATGAGGATTTTTAATACTTACGGGCCAAGAATGCGTTGCGATGATGGAAGGGTAGTTAGCAATTTTATTTTTCAAGCTCTGCAAGGAAAACCATTGACAATATATGGAGATGGTAATCAAACTCGCTCATTTTGTTTCGTTGATGACCTTATAAAAGGGATGATAAAACTTATGGACTCTGAGATCTACACACCAGTAAATATTGGAAATCCACATGAATTTACAATTATAGAACTAGCAAGAAAAATTAAAAAGCTTATAAATCCAAACTTGAATTTTATATATAAATCACTTCCTGAGGATGACCCTCTTCAAAGAAAACCAGATATTAGTAAAGCTATAAATAATTTAAATTGGAGTCCAGAAATTTCATTAGATGACGGGATTAAACTCACAATTGATTGGTTTAAAAAAGAATACTTTAAGTAAAAAAGTTAATTGTTCTCCAATGCAAGTGCTTCTTTAATAAAATCTAAACCTAACAAAATTTGTTGAATCTCTTCTACCGAAAGCCTCTTAGTATTATGTGACGTATATTCTTTATGCTCTTTGTTAATTTCCTTACCCTCTTTAAAAAATTTATCATAATTTAAAGATCTATTATCACATGGTAATCTGAAGAATTTTCCATTATCTTCAACCCTAGCCATCTCTTCTCTAGATAAAAGAGATTCATAAAGTTTTTCTCCGTGTCTAGTTCCTATTATGATATTTTCTTTTTTGTAATTAAATATATTTTTTAAAGCAGTAACTAAATCTATTAGTGAACAGGCAGGTGATTTTTGTACAAAAATATCCCCTTGTGAGCCATTATTGAAAGCATGCAGAACTAAATCAACAGATTCATCTAAAGACATAAGGTATCTTGTCATTTGAGGATCAGTAATAGTAATTGGGAGATTATTTTTTATTTGATTTACAAATAAGGGTATAACAGAACCTCTTGAGCACATTACATTCCCATACCTAGTTGCGCAAAATATTGTACTCATATCATTTATTAAGTTTTTTGATAGCATCAATTTTTCCATCATTGCCTTTGATAATCCCATTGCATTAATAGGATAAACTGCTTTATCAGTACTAAGTAGAACAACTTTTTCTAATTTGCTATTTGAAGCGGCTTTCAATAGGTTTTCAGTGCCAATAATATTTGTTTTAACAGCTTCCATAGGATAAAACTCACAAGATGGGACCTGTTTTAAAGCAGCTGCATGAAAAACATAATCAATTTCATGACAAGCGTTTAAAATAGAGTCATAGTCTCTTATGTCCCCAATACAAAAATTCACTCTAGAGTCTTTTATATTTTTCCTCATTTGATATTGTTTATTTTCATCTCTGCTAAAAATCCTTATATTTTTAACTTTCTTTTTTAAAAGGTAATTACATAAAGTTGTCCCAAAAGAACCTGTTCCTCCTGTAATTAAAAAGTTTTTGGAGTTTAAATTCATTGATTTAATAAATTAAATTCTTCCATTGACTTAACTAATAATGGCCATGGATCACTTTTATATCCAGTAAGTTTTTTAAAATATTCTGAATTTAATGACCTATCAATTTTAATTTCTTCATTTGGCTCTATTTTAATAATTTTATTGTACTGATTTGCAATTATTTTTAATAAATCATATTTGGATATTGGATCACCTGATAGGTGTATTATTCCTTTTATGTCTTTATTTGGAAGAATATACATATCAATTATTCGAGCTAATTCTAATACAGTAAGTCCAGAGAAAATTGCTTCTTTATAACCATCAACAGATCCCTCCTGGCTTAAAAACCATTCTAGCAAACCTTTCTTAGAATCTAATTCATGTCCTATCACAGATTTTCTAATAGTAATAATATTTTCATTATCAAGCTCTCCTAATAATTTACTCTTTCCATATATATCTGTAGGGTCAGGATTATCTTTCTCGCTATAGAAACCTTTTTTTCCTGAAAAAACACAGTCCGAGCTAAAGTGAATCAATCTAGATTTAATTTCAACACATATTTCCTTTAATCTAAAAGGAAATAAAGAGTTTAAATTTATATATTTTTCAATATTATTAAATTTTTGTTCTGGTATTTTGTTAGTCTGGCCAATACAATTAATTATTACATCAGGCATCAACTCCTTAATTTTTTTTCTCAAATTATTAATATCTAGAATATCTTGAATAATTATTAATCTACTAGTATATTTCCTTTTAAAGAATTTTAATTTAGAAGAATCTCTTAAAAAACCATAAGTTTCATAATTGTTTTTTTCAAAAAAATATTTTATTAATGTATTACCTAAAAGTCCATTTGATCCAAGTATTAATAATTTCATTTTTTTACTTTAAAAAGTTTCTATGTAAAGGATTTAATTTACTTAAAAATTTTTTCTTACATTATCAGTCTTTGTTATATTAATCAAAAAATGAAAAATAAAATTATTTGTATGATTCCTGCAAGAATAGGGTCACAAAGATTTAAGCAAAAAAATCTAGCACTTATAGAAGGCAAACCAGTTTTAGCATGGGGGATTGAATCTGCTATAAATTCAGAAATATTTGATCAAATTGTCATTAATGGTGATAATATTCTTTTTAAGAAAATTGCAGAAAACTATAACTTGCAATATTACAATAGAAATTCCTTACTTTCTTCTAGTGATGCGAAATCAGATGACGTTATATATGACTTTATAAATAAATTTGATTGTGATTATATTGTTTGGTTTAATGCAATAGCACCGCTACAGACAAAAAAAGATATTATAAACTTTACTACTACTTTAATTCAAGAAGGTTTTAATTCATTATTTTCAGTCCAATCTAATTATATACAAGCTTTATTTGAAGAATCTCCAATAAATTTTACAACTAAAGACAAGTTTTCAAAAACTCAAGATTTAAAACCAATTAAATCTTTTGTTCCATCCATGATGGGTTGGGAAAGTAAAGTTTTCAAAAAAAACTATTTAAAAAACAAATACAGCTTCTTTTCAGGATCAGTAGGATATTATGAAATACAATCAAGGCTCACCTCTTTAGTTATTAAAAATGAAGATGACTTTAAATTAATAAGATCAGTTATTGAGGGATTCAAGTCATACAATAATAAAGTTGAATATTACTCTGAATAATATTATGAAAAAGATAGATCATAAAATTTTAGAGATCAAAATAAAGGAATGTTTAATTAAAAACGGAGCTAATGATTTTTCAGCCGAATCTGTTTCCAAAGGATTAGTTGAAACTTCTTTAAGAGGGGTAGATTCACATGGAATCAGGTTATTACCGCACTATATTAATGCTTTAAAAAATGGAAGAATAAATGGCAATCCAAAACTAGAAGTAATAAATACATTTCCTGCTTTTGTAGGCCTCGATGCTGATAATGGATTTGGCCATGCGGCAGGATTTAAAAGTATAGAAATAGGAATGGATTTAGCAAATAAATATGGAATTTCAGCAATTTCTGTCTTCAATTCGAGTCATCCTGGTGCTATGGCCTCTTTTTCATTAAAGGCGGCAAGAAATGGATTTTGTAGCTTTTCTTTTACTCATGCGGATTCATTATTAAAGAGTTATGGAGGAAAAAGCTCTTTTTTTGGGACAAACCCAATTTGCTTTGCTGCTCCAAGAAAAAATGAAGAACCATTTTGCGTTGATATGGCTCCCACTTTTATTCCTTGGAATAAAATACTTGAATCTAAAGAAAAAAATGAAACACTTAAAGATAATGTAGCCGTTGATGCCGAAGGCAACCCTACCAATAATCCTGAAAAGGCAAAAGCACTTCTTGGAATTGGAAACTATAAAGGTTTTGCATTAGCTTCAATGGTTGAAGTCCTTTGTTCTACTCTTTCAGGAATGCCTTTTGGTCCGCATATACCAAGTATGTATGGCTCATCTATTGAACAAAATAGAAATTTAGGTCAGTTCTATCTTGTATTTAGAAATGATGTCAATATACATTCAGATGTATTTAATGAGGCATTAAAAATAATGTCTGATGAAGTTAGAGAACAAGATCCAAATAATAAGAATCAACCCGTATTAATGCCAAATGATCCTCAAATCATTTTTTCGAAAGAAAGAGAAAAAAAAGGTATTCCAGTTATGAAAAATATCTTAGATTTAATATCTATTGAATAAAAATGAAAAAATCTTTAGAAATAATTTTAGTTGGGACTGGATTCTATGTTTGTGGAAAGAATAAAAAAGAATATGGAACTATTCTGCCTGCAATATTCTCATTCGCAAAATTAAATCAAATTAATGTAAAAATAATCATTGCGATTAATAAAGAAAATAGTAAAAATCATTTTTTAGAAAAATATGAATCCTTGAAAAAATTAATTGATACAAAAGATCTTGTAAAATACAAATTTATTTTTTGCAAAGGATTACCAAAAATATTTTTAAAGGAATATAAAATTAGTAAAAACTTTCTTGCTGGAATTATTTCAATTCCTGATGATCTGCACTATGAATGGTCAGAGGCACTTTTAAAAGCCAAAATTCCATTAATGGTAGTTAAGCCTCTTACTTTAAAACTTAATGAATCTATAAAATTATACGAATTAAGTAAAAAATTAGCTGTACCTATTTTCGTTGAATTTCATAAAAGATTTGATAGACAAATAAAATATGTCAGAGATTCTTTTCAAAATGGTCTTATTGGTGACCCTCTTTACTCATATACGGAATATACTCAAAGAAAAGAGGTGCCAATGGAAAACTTTAAAAATTGGGTAGAAAGAAGCAATATTTTTTCTTACTTAGGTGTACATTATGTTGACGTCATGAGATATGTAACAGGTGCAGTCCCAAAAAGAGTAAATGCATCAGGTCAAAAATCTTTTTTAATAAAAAAAGGCATTAATTCTTACGATAGTATTCAATGTAACATTGAGTGGGAAACTAATAAAAACATTTCTTTTAATCAATTTATAATTTGTAGTTGGATAGAATCCAATAAATCATCCTCAATGTCAAAGCAAGATTTTCATATTGTCGGTACTAAAGGAAGATTAGATTGTGAACAAAAAGAGAGAGGATTAAAAATCTTAACTGACGATGCATTTACAGAAGAGGTTAATCCAGACTTTACTAAAATTTATTCTTATAAAGATTCTTTTATATTTGAGGGATATGGAATTGAGTCAATTAATAATTATTTATTTAATGTAATAAATAAATTCAGTTCTAAAAATGATACTAGGGTTTGTGATGCAAAAGAAGCAATATACTCAACAGCAGTAATTGAATCAGCTTTTAAAAGTCTTAAAAATAATTCGACTTGGACGGACATTAAACCATTAGTTATTTAAAGATAAATAAACTATTTTCAATGTTAAAATGACCCTAAGGTTTTTAAATTATTTAATTCCTAATGGAGAAAAATTTAATATCAATAATCATAAGAACAAAAAATGAAGAGCGATGGATAGGACTTTGTATTGAAAGAATTAAAAAACAATCCTATAAAAATTTCGAAATAATTCTTGTAGATTCTTTTAGTGATGACAAAACTGTTGAAAAGGCGAAAAGACATGGAGTTGAAAAAATAGTAAAAATAAAAGAATATAAACCTGGTAAAGCAATTAATATGGGTATTCAAGCCTCTGAAGGATTACATATTGTTATTTTATCTGCTCATTGCCTACCGATAAATAGCAATTGGCTAACTGATCTTTTTGAAGAAATAAATTCAGATCCTAAACTTGCCGGAGTTTATGGAAAGCAAGTTCCAATGGACTTTTCAAGTGACGAAGATAAGAGAGATTTACTTATTGTTTTTGGAGAGGATGAGAGAATACAGAAAAAAGATAGTTTTTTTCATAATGCTAATTCTATTATCAAAAGAGATGTATGGGAAGAGATTAACTTTAACAATGACGTAGAGAATATTGAAGATAGAATTTGGGCTGGAGAGATTTTGAAGAAAAACTATAAAATCAAATATACTCCCAAAGCACCTGTTTATCATTATCATGGGATACATCAATCAGGGAATAGTAAAAGACTTGAAGGAGTTACCAAAATAATCGAAAAGATATCAACTGAACATAAACCTGGAATTATAGATCATCAAAATTTCGAAAAATGCCTTGTTATACCAATTAAAGGTGTGATCCCCAAATTTAAAAATATTAATTTATTAGAGTATATGTCAGAATCAATATTTTCTAGTAAATTCGTAGACTCATATTTTGTCGCTACAGATAATGAAGATACTGCCAAAACGGCAAAGAATCTTGGATTTTCAATAGCAAAGCTAAGAGAGTCTAATTTATCAACCCCAAAGTCAACAATCGAAGATGTTCATTGTTGGCATCTGAAAGTTCTTGAGAATGAACTAAATTATCATCCAGATATTATTATTCATGCAGAAATTACTTTCCCATTTAGAAATAAAAATTTAATTGATGAGTTAATAAAAGCTTTCCTAAATTCAGGCGCAGATACTGTTATGCCAGCGAAATCAGAGTATGCTTGGGCATGGCAGGAAAAAAGTAAAAACAATTTAGTTAGGTTAGATGAAGGAGATATTCCAAGAGAATTTAAAAAGTCATTATTATTAGGATCACATGGACTTGGTTGTATTACGCATACAGAAGTTATTAGAAAAAATTCACTAGTTGGAAATAAAGTTTATCTTCATAAAATTCATGATCAAGTCTCTTTTATAGAAGTTAGAAATCAAGATGATGCTGATTTAATTAGCGATAGATTTAAAAATGTCTAAAACCAATAAAAATAGCCTCTATGTACTAATTGATAAAAGTAAATTAGGAAAAAGATTTTTCAAAAAAGAAAAAAATATCTTCACTTTAAATAAATACATACTTAACAAATTTGAACGTAAAAAAATAAATCATTATTTCCCAAACCCAATAATTGTATCTTCAAATGCAGAAAGTTTATTATTAAAAACTAATAAAGCAAAGAATCTTCTGATAGACAATTTAAAAAAATTTAAAGTTGTGAATCAAGTTAAAGATTTTGATGAATTACTTGATCCATTCCTAGAAATTAAAATATCTCGTTTTTTTTATATGCAAGAAATTATACCTGATTTTGAATACTATATTCTTATAAAAAAAAATAAATGGATTAAATATTCAAAAAAAATTGATCTACTTATTGCAATAGACTATTTATATAGTGATAACAAAACAAGAAAACTTTCTTATATTGATAGATATTCTGAAATAAGAGGTAATTTATTTTTTAATTCAGTTTTATATTTTCAAAGCTTTCTACTTAAGAATTTATTATTTAAAAATAGAAAGGAGGTTTATTTAATTTCAGATAGTAAGGTATATTTTTTAGATTATTTAAAATCAAAATTTATATCTGAAGGCAAATCAATAATTTACTTTTGCTCATCTAACTCATATATAAGAATCATTAAATTAATATTTGAACAATTAATTAAATTAATTTTTTGGAAAGAATTTAAAGAAGTAGGATTTTTTTTACTTCCTGTTAGCAAAAATTACAATTTTAATTTTATTAGTAATGTTAATTCGACATTACTCGATGAGAGATTTTACAATTATTTAATCAAACAAATATATTCAAACTTATCCACGACCTTTAATTTTACTTTATATCTTGAAAAAATATTTAGAAGTTCAAAAATAAAAAAGTCATTTTTTCATTCAGTAAGATTCCCTGATCTTTTTTCTTTATCAAGAGTTTTAAGTCAAAAAAATAAAAACGTTTATCTAATAAGTCATGGTTCTCAAACAACTCAAAAAAATGGTCAAGCAAATTTACTAGCTTCAAAATCAATTGGTATTGGACTAGCCTTTTCAAAGGAAAAAAAAATAGGGTTATTAAGTCAGTCTCATTTTTGTGATGATTATTTAGATTCGTTAGATAAAAAATACTCAAAAATTAATTTTATTAATAATAAAAAAGCTTCTACGAAAAAAGAAATAAATATAAAAAAAAGAAATAAAAGGACTCAGATCTTATATGTAGGTACCGTTAAAGAATTAGGTGCGAGAAGATATTATTATGAATCATCACCTGAGTTTTTTGGTAGTATTTTTGAAATATATAAAAAAATCTCAAAATATAAAAATATTTTTGAATTAATAGTAAGAATAAGAGATGTTCCGAATGAAATAAATGTTGAGATTTTAAATAATGCTTTTGAAGATTTAAAGGATTTTATAACTTTAAGAAACGATACTTCACTAGATAAAGAAATAGAAAATTGTGACTGTATGATTTCTTATTCATCTACAGTTTTAGAAGAAGGACTTGAGAATAAAAAACCTGTAATGTGTTATGGGTTGCCAGAATATAATCATTTAATAAATTACGAAAATATAAAAAAACAAAAAACTCAGAGAATTCATTTTAAAAAGAATAATTTACAATTAATTGAAGATTGCCTTCAAAAAAAGTTTATTTATAAAAATCTCCCCCCAAGGAACTTAGATAATATTTATTAGAAACTTTTTATTATTAGAGTTAATAAATATTTAACAATTTTAATTACATTTTTAATTGTTATTTTTATAATCAATTTTTTTCATATTAAAATTATTTGATTAGATATTAAGGTTTACATTGAACAATAATAATGAAATCTAACAAAATATTTTTTTCAATAATAGTTCCTTGCTACAACGTGGAAGATACTTTAGAAGGAACAATTGATTCAATTCTGAAGCAAGATTTTAATAATTATGAGATAGTTGCAGTTGATGACGGATCTTTTGATAATACTTCTCAAATCTTAAATAATTACAAACTTAAAAATAATATTAAAGTTATAACACAATCAAATAAAGGTCTTGGAGCTGCAAGAAATTCAGGTATCAAAGCTTCTGATGGTATTTATATTTGCTTGCTTGATGCTGATGACTTGTGGGTTCCAAACAAACTTACTAAAATATATGAAATTATTAAGAATAAAAGATACTCATTAATATCAAATGATGAGATTATTGTAAGTAATAATTATTTATTTTATTTAAGGAATAATCCGCCTAAAAATCTTTCAAATTTATTAATTTCGGGTAATACTTTATCTCCCTCCGCAATAACTATAAAAAAAGAAATCTTTGATAAAGTTGGTTTTTTTAAAGAGGGCAAAAAATTCTTAGGTGTTGAGGACTGGGATTTTTGGATAAGAGTAATTGATAATGGCGAAAAGATTAAGCACTTTCCAGAGCCATTGGGGATTTATAGAAGAGATATACAAAACATGAGCAAATCCAAGGAATTTACTAAGCGAATTATTAATATTCACAGAAATAATTCTAGATATTTTCATTCTAAAGGTATTATTTCAACTGCAGATATTAAAAATTGGGAGACTTTTCTACTTATTAGTAATTTTATAAACCATCCTCTTAAAACAAATTTAATTTCTATTAGGGAGCATCTTATTAAAGGTGGTTTTAGATATTTATTAACTTATTCATTTATTAGAATTTTCTTTAAGTTAATTTTTAGAAAGATACAAGGAATAGTGTTAACATTATCTAAATACAAGCGGCTTAAATGTATAGCCAAAGAATTGTTGTAACTGGTGGAGCTGGATATATTGGCTCACATTTCTGTAAATATGCGAAAAGTAAAGGACATCAGATATTTACTATAGATAATTTATCTACAGGATATAAAGAGTTCGTAAAATGGGGTGATTTTTTCTTGTTGGATGTTAGGGAATCTAATAAATTATATGATCTAATCTCAAAAATAAAACCAAACTATTTAGTGCATTTTGCAGCATCAGCCTATGTACAGGAATCTTTTATTAATCCTCTAGATTACATTTCCAATAATATTGGTGGAATGGAATCAGTTACGAGAATTTGCACAGAACTTTCAATACCTATTATATTTTCATCTTCTTGCTCAGTATATGGAGAAGTAAAAAGTTTACCAGTAAATGAGGACTCAGAACTTATACCTTTAAGTCCTTATGGAGAAACAAAGCTTTTATGTGAGAAGATTTTAAAATGGTGCGAGAAATCTTCTAACTTAAAGTATGTTTCTTTGAGATATTTCAATGCTGCGGGAGCCGATTTTGATAAAGAAATTGGAGAAAATCATAATCCAGAAACTCATTTAATTCCTCTTGTAATTAAATCTATTAATAAAGGCATTAAGCTAAAAATATTCGGAAATAACTACAATACAAAAGATGGGACTGCGGTGAGAGATTATATACATGTAAATGATTTAGCTAGAGCTCATTTAAATGCAATTGAGTATCTTAACTCAAATGGCAAATCTGATTTTTTCAATTTAGGCAGTGGTTCTGGCACAAGTATTATGAATATTATAAATACACTAGAATCGATTACAGGCTTGAAGATTAAAAAGGAATTTTGCCCTAAAAGAATTGGTGATCCATCTAAATTATTTGCGGATATAAAAAAGGCAAAGAATATTCTTAATTGGGAGCCAAAATACTCTAAAATTGAAACCATTCTTCAATCAGCATGGGATTGGCACAAAATATCAATTAATAATTATTAGATTTTTTAATCTTTTAAAATTACAAATTAATTTAAAAATAATTCATGACTCAAACACAAAAAATTAATTATAAAAACAGGATATCGCTATATCCCTTGATGAAAACTAAAAATATATTCTTTTCTATTTACAAAGCTTTTAAAGATAAAAATGATCACTACAAGATTCTTTATAAATCCAAAAATCTAATTCTATATCCACGTTCAACATTATCTTTATTAAGAATTTACCAATACCTTAGTATTTTTAAGAGTAAAAGAACAATTTTTATTCCAGATTTTATTTGCAACGAATCATTATCTTTATTAAGAAGAACAAATGCAAAAATAATTTTTTATGAACACGACCTTCTGAAAAGTAAAAAACTAATCTCAATATTAAAATCTAACAAAGTAGATATTTTTTTGTTTGTAAACTACTTTGGAAAAATAAATAGAATAAATAGTGATTTACTAGAATATATTAATAGAAAGAATATAACATTAATAGAAGATAGTACTCATTGTTTAACTGCATTTGAAAAGAGTTTTTCTGATATAGAGATATATAGTCCTCATAAATTATTTGGAATAGAAGATGGAAGCATTATTAAATTTAAAGATTCTTTTGATTACAAACAATTTAAGAATTTTGATATAGCTCTGAAAAGTAATTATCAAGATTTTAAACTACGAAGAATAATAGATTTTCTGAATTTATTTTTCAAGCGAAAGATTAGAAAATACTTTGGATATAAATATCCAAAACTGAACTTCAATAATCATAATAGCTCAAACTATAAGATAAATTATAGTTTAGGTGTGATGTCAAAAAGATTATTCAATCTTTATTACGAAAAAATAGATTTTATAAAAAAGAAAAGAGTATCAAACTTTAACTCATGGAAAAAAAATTTAAAATTGATACTTCCTTTTTTGAAAATGGAAAATTTAGAATATATACCGTATCTAGGTATAGTTAATTTTGAAAATACAAAAGAAAGAACAAAGATTTTAAAACAATATAATTTATATGGCTTGCCTTTTGGAAATTGGCCTGACCTGCCGCCTGAAGTAGTGCAATCAAGAGATAAATATAAAAATGCCAAAAGAAGGTTCAAGAATCAAATTACACTTCCCGTTCATCAAGATATCAATTCAAAAATAATTGAGAATTGTATAGAAAGATGTTTTGAAGAATATATAAATTCGTTCAAAATAGTTTACTCCTCAACAAAAAAAGAAATAAAAATACTGGAAAACGGAAAAATTATTGGTAAGTTTCTAATTTTTTATGACTCAAAAAATAATCAGAATATTCTTAATTTAAAATTTTACAAAAAATTTAAAGATACATATTGTGATTCTCGAAAGTTTTTTTATAAACTTGGTAGAGGTATAATAAAAAGATTATTAATAAAAAAACAATTTAATTTTCCTCAAAATTTTGTTTTAAAATTATATTAATTAAGTTGTACAATTTTTTTAAAAATTCTGAATATGAGAATTGAAAAAATTTTTACAAAATTAAATTACTCATTTTGTAAGAATCCAATAAAAAAATTAAAGGGGAAAAAAAATAAATTTATTGTTGATGAAATAGATTTATCTGAATACAAAAAAATATATGAAAAATTAAATTTCACAAATATTTCTCATATTCAAACACCTGGATATTACCTTAATAAAGATTATTCATATTATCTAAAAATTTACCATAAAAATCATATATATGGGATTGTAAGTTTAACGAAAAAATCTTTTTGTTTGGGATTAATTAAATTTTTTAGAATTAATGATGGTCCTTTAATATGTAAAGAATTCCATAAATATAAATACCTTGTATTAATTGAAATTATTAGATTCATCAAAAACAAATACACAAAATTGATATCTTTCTCACCTTCTTATATTTACACATATGATAAGCATTTAAAAAAATTAAATTTTATAAAGTTAAGATCATATCCAACAAAAACCTACATAGTGGATTTACTTAAATCAGAGCAAGAACTTTTTAAAAAGCTTAGAGGGAATTGGCGAAATGGACTTAAAAAAGGATTAAAATTTGCAAAAGCTAAAGAAATCAATGATATTAATATGATTAAAAATATTCTCATTGAATACAATAAATATGCAATGAATTTATCATTTATTCCAATAAGTCATGAAAAATGTTTAAATTGGTTATTTAACGATTCAGAAAATAATGGACTATTAAGTTTAAAAATTTATCAGGCATCTAGTTTAAAAGAACCTGACAAGAATTTAGGCAGTATTGGTGTATTATTATTCAAAGATAAAGCTTTATATTTATTTGGATTCACGAATGATATGGGTAGAAAATTTCAAGCAAATACCTTATTACTTTGGCATGCAATTATTGAGAGTAAAAAAAAGGGCTTGAAAGAATTTGATCTTGGTGGTTTTAATAAAAAAACGTCAAATGGCATTAAGAAATTTAAAGAAGGTTTAAATGGAAGAATTATAGAAACATTAGGCGAATATATTTATATTAGTTTTTTTTAAACTTTAATTATGTTTTTTAAATATAACAGTTCCAAAAAAAGTCTTCTTATCCGCGAGAATTTAATAGAAATTTATTATTTTATATCATCTATATTTTTAGTTTTCATAGTCTCTTTACCCCCCTTTCGATCTTTAAGCTCTATAAGTTCAACTTTAAAAGGATATTATTATGTTAATTATTTCGATTTAGGATTTATAAAAAGAGGTTTAATAGGATCACTATTTAAGATATTGCGTTTATCAGATAATCTTAATCCCTCATCATTGGTATTAACTTCTCATTTATTTTTTTCAGTTTTATTTTGTATTACTTTCTGGATATTTACAAGATCATGTTTTAAGGATTGGAAATTAAAAGAAAAAATACCTTTTTATACTTTATTTACTTTAAGTCCAGTTTTATTTTTTAGGTTAGGATATGACATTGGGAGAATGGATCTAATATGCTTAGTTTTTTCTCTTTTTACAATAATATTAACTCTTAGTGAGTCTTATTCTTTTACTAAAAAATGTATATTTATTTCACTAATTATTTCTCTACAGCTTCTAATTCATGAAGCTTCACTTTTTTTCTATATCCCTTTAATTATTGGACTTTTATTTTATAAATATCCGAATATAAGATATAAGAAAATTTCAAAAATCCTACCAATTTTTTTACTCCCTTTAATTACAGGTTTTTTACTATTAGTTTTTGGTAGATATGAACCAGGCAGAGAGGAACTAGGGATTTATTTAACAAATATAAGCAAGGAATTAGAAACTTCTATGAATGTAGAACTAATTCATACTTTAAAAGATAGTTTTGAACATTCCATTATTTTACTTACTCCAAAATCATTATTAGGTGGAAGTTATCTTATTACTATTTATTACTGCTTTATTCTATATTTAGTTTTTAAATTCGTGAAATTGCCACTTTATCTTAAATTATCTATCTTTTCTCCCTTAATTTTATCTTTTATTGCTAGAGATGATACAAGATTTCTTGCTGCTTCAACAATTTGCTGTAACTTATTAATGCTTATTTCTGCAAAAGAATCAAAATTATATTTTCCAAAATTTTTTGGTTTATTAACTTATATTTTTCTTATTACAATTTTCTTACTAGGACCTTGGGGAATTGGATCTTATGATCCATTGCCACTTTTAAAGCACTATAATTTTTAATTAAATTTATATTTGTTAAAATAAGCTATTTTTTAATTATTAATTTATAAATAATTAAAACAAAACAACCCTTAAATTTGCAATAAAAAATAAAATAAAAATTTAATCAATCATTATTTTGAAAGGGATAATTTCAAAAACTTATTTTTTAAAACTTTTTATTTCATTTTTTCAAGCGATAAGACCAATACAATGGTCTAAAAATTTATTAGTTTTCGCATCATTATTATTTTCTTTTCAATTTAATCAGTATATCTTTTTAAAATCATTTTATGGGTTTATAAGTTTTTGCTTTATATCTTCAGCCATATACTTATTTAATGATCTTAGAGATATATCTAAAGATAAAATGCATCCAATTAAACGTTATAGACCTATTGCAAGCGGTAAAATCTCAAAAACATTGGCTAAGAATGCTTCTTTAATTTTTGGATTAATTAGTTTAAAGATAGCTCAATTAATATCTTTTCAATTTTTATTTATAATTCTTCTTTATGTCTTTATTCAAATTGCATATTGCATAAGATTAAAAAGAGAACCTATTTTAGATATTTTTTGTATTGCCTCAGGATTTCTACTAAGAGCAATAGCAGGTTTAGTAGCGACAGAACTCAGATTTTCACCATGGTTTATTTTAACAATTGGTCTTTTAGCTCTATTTTTAGCAGTTGAGAAGAGAAAAGCGGAACTTTTGTATTACAAAAAAACACTTATCTTAACAAGGGATATTCTTAGAAGCTATTCTCTTCCTTTACTTCTTAGATATGAAAGCTTATTAGTATCAGGCACTTTCATAAGCTACAGTTTATGGGCAGCTGGTCCATCTCTAAATGGAGCTTCATCATCATGGATGCTGGTAACCTTACCTTTTGTTTTAATGGGTTTATTCCGGTATCAATTCATAAGTGATCCTGAGATCTCTGAAATAAGAAAATATAATGGTAAATCAATAACTACTGAAAACCCAGAGCTTATTTTGATACATGATAAAGCAATAAGACTAGTTGTATTTTTATGGCTAATATCAGTATTAATAGTTGGAATAATATTCTATTAAATGTTCTGAATAAATTTAAAATGTACAATTTAATATGAAATCAATTTTTTTATGAGAAAAAGTTCCAAAATAGCAGTTATAGGAGGTGGGCCTATGGGTCTTGCTGTTGCATATGAATTGACCATTCAAGGTTATAAACCTGTAATTTTTGAAGCCGATAATAGATTGGGTGGTATGGCATCTTGTTTTGATTTTGAAGGTTTAGAAATTGAACGTTATTATCATTTTCATTGTTTAAATGATAAAGGATTTTTTAGAATACTTGATGAAATTGGATTAAAGAATCAACTAAATTGGAAAAGAACAAAAATGGGGTTTTACTATCAAGGGAAATTATATAAGTGGGGTTCCTTAATATCGGTAATAATGTTTTCAAAAGTTTCCTTTTTAACTAGATTAAGATATTTGTTACACGCTGCCAGATGCTTAACTATAAAAGACTGGAATCATTTAGACAATATAGATGCCATCAATTGGTTGAGGAAATGGTTGGGAGATGAGGGATATGAAGAATTATGGGAAAAACTATTTTCTTATAAATTTTATCAATTTTCAAATCAGATTTCTGCAGCTTGGATCTGGAGCAGAATTAATAGATTAGGTAAATCAAGAAAAAAGCTTAAAGAGAATTTGGGATTCCTTAAAAATGGATCTATACAGCTTATTAATGAAATGTCAAAAATAATAATGGCAAATGGAGGTGAAATAAAAATTTCTAGCCCAATTATAAATATTCAGCCTTTAAAAAAATCTGGAGCATATATAAATACGCCCACAGATGAATATAAATTTGATTTAGTTATTAGTACTATCCCATTGCCACTTATTGGAGAAATATTCAGCAAAAGTAATATAAATAATTTAATTACTAATTCATATAAAAAATTAAATTATGTAGCATGTGCTTGCGTAATTTTAAAGACCAGTGAAAAAGTAACTAATAATTTTTGGACTAATATAAATGATTCAAGATTCTCAATTCCAGGTATTATAGAAATGAGCAATTTAAGAAACCTTCCTGAAAATATTACTTATATACCTTTCTACATGCCACAAAATCATCCTGATTATTTAAGAGATGATGAATCTTTCAAAGAAGATGCTTGGCAATGCGTAAAATCATTAAATCCTAATTTAAAAAATAAAGATTTAATATCTTCACACTGTAGTAGATATAAATATGCCCAACCTATCTGCGAGAAAAATTTTAAAGACAAATTACCAGATCAAGAACCTTTTAATGGTATTTTTACAGTAGATACCACTGCTTATTATCCAGAGGATAGAGGTATAAGTGAAAGTATAGATTTTGGAAGAAATTTAGTGAAAAAAATATTAAAAAGTAAATGATATATTCAAAAAAAAGAGAAGGGAAAATACAATTTATTCTTTTTATAATTACCGGTAGTACTTCCGCAATTATAAATATCATTTGCAGGATAATTTTATCAATTTTTTTTAGATTTGAGATTGCAATACTTATTTCATATGGGATAGGTATGATTATTGCTTTTCTTCTCGCTAAAAGATATGTTTTCTTAAATTCAAACAAATCAATTAAAAAATCTTTTCCAGCATTTGCACTTGTAAATTTTATTTCTGTGTTACAAACATTCTTCGTAAGTATTTTGATGAAAAACTGGTTAATGATTTTCTTTGATAATTTATTACTTATTGAGCTTATTTCTCATACTTGTGGTCTTGGAATATTAGTTTTTACAAGTTTCTATGGTCATAAATACATAACTTTTAAATAAACATATTATGAGAGAATATATAGTAGTTTTTGATTGTGATAAGACTCTTATAAGAGGAGATTCGACGTTAATTTTTCTTTTTTTATCAAGAGGATTATTTGGTTTGATTTTAGATTTGATTTATATATTGCCAAAGTTATTTAAATTTATTTTTGAAAAAGATTTTTCTACCAAATTAAAAGAAACTTTAATTAACAAAGCCATTAATTCTAGTACCATCTTAAAAAGAAAAAAAGTACTCTTAAAAAAACTTCCTATTATCTTAAAAAGGCTTATTAAACCAGCCGCTATGGAAAGATTAAAATGGCACAAAAATAAAGGACACAGAATTTTAATAATTAGTGCTTCTCCTAAACCTATAATTTCATCTTTATCTAGTTATTTTAATGTTGAGCTTATTGCTACTGAATGCAATGACATTTTAAAAATTAAAGGTAAAGACAAATTTGTCTTGAAAACCCCCAACTG
Source organism: uncultured Prochlorococcus sp. (assembly GCF_902626525.1). Taxonomy (GTDB): domain Bacteria; phylum Cyanobacteriota; class Cyanobacteriia; order PCC-6307; family Cyanobiaceae; genus Prochlorococcus_A. The sequence goes on along the minus strand of NZ_CACOFR010000001.1, from coordinate 19,497 downwards.
CAAAGGAGCAGAAAAAGTGAATCGTTTACGAGATTATCTTGGATATATGCCAGAACCAAAGTATTTAGAGGTATATGGTGATAGCTCAGGCGACAAAGAACTTCTTGAGGCAAGTTCATACCCTCATTTTCGTAGTTTTAAAAATAAACCCAATAAATATAAAGAAAATAATTATGAGAGTAATATTTTCATTATTGTTTCAATATTTATTTTTATATTTGGCATTAATAAACTTTTAAATTTAGATGTAGTACAAGTTACTGATTTAAAAGCTTCAATAATTAAATTAATATCATGGCTTCCTCTTCTGTATTTCATACTCGGCTTAAGTTATTTAGGTAGATATCTACGTTGGAGAATTATACTTAACTCATTATCAATAGGAAATTTTAATATTAAAGATTTAATGTGGTGGTTTAGTGGTTTTGCACTTACCGCAACTCCTGGGAAAATTGGTGAAATTTCTAGAGTTCAGCTCTTAAATAAATATTTAGGATATCCAATAAAAAAATTATTCCCTGTATTTTTCATAGAAAGATTTTTTGATCTTCTATCTGTGCTGATTTGGTTATGTATTTTATCTCCAAATTTTATTTATATTAAATATCAACAATTAATAAATTTATTTTTATTTATAAAATTTGAATATTTAATTTTTTTAATTTGTATGATTTTAATAATTTTAATTTTTTTTAAAAAAAATTTTTTCCAATTTTTTACAAAATATTGGGATGCTTTAAAGAAATATATCCCCAAAGAAAGACCTTTTAAAACTTTTATTTTTTCACTTTTTACAAGTTTTTATTTATGGGGTATTGAAGCTTTAATTCTATGGTTGCTTGTATATATAATTTCTCCAGCTTCAATAACTTTATCTGATGCGATAATTATATATTTTATATCTGGAATGCTGGGGGTTTTATCAGGTTTACCTGGAGGTTTAGGAGTTAATGAAGTTACTTCAACAATTTTGCTTCAACAAGAAGGACTATCTGGAATAAGCGCATTAACTATTTCTATTCTTAGAAGATTAATAACAATATGGAGTATAACTGCATTATCAATAATTATTTCAATAAATTTAAAAAGGCATTTTAATTCAAATAATAAAATTGGATCTAATTAAAAATTGTAAAAGTTAAAATGAATAAAATTTTTTTATTTAATTTAAATGTAATGGTAAATTAAAAAAAGATATTTAATATCAAATCTTTGAATGAAGTATTTTAAAAGCGCATTAATAATTGGAAGTACAAGTGCCGTTGCAAAATCAATCTGTATAAAATTAGCCCAAAAGGGATGTGAAAAATTTCATTTAGTTTGCAGAGATTTAGATAGTAATTTAGAGCTATTCCATATACTCAAAGATGTTTATAGAGCTAATGTAACTCAAGAGAAAAATGATCTAATTTTTAATTGTTATCCAGAAAAAAGTTTCAAACCTAAAGTTGATTTATATGATCTTTATTTAATTACAGCTGGTACTCTTGGTAATCCAGATTTGGCTAAGAAAAATATTACTGAAGCATTAAAAATTAATTATGTTAACTATCTTGGATTATTACCTTGGTTAACAGAAATAACAAACGAAAAACGTTTTGAAAAATTCGGAAGTCTTTGGGTTTTTACATCTGTTGCATCTGATAGAGGAAGACCCTCTAATTATCATTATGGCGCAGCAAAAGCTGCATTATCAACCTTCTGTGAGGGCCTATTACTTAGATGTGAAAAAAAGCCGTTCTCTGTACGTATAATAAAATCAGGATTCATTTCCACTCGGATGGCAATAGGAGCTCCAAATTTTCTTTGTATATCTACTAATAAAGTTGCAGATTATTTAATGCGCAATCCTCAAAAAAGAGGAATTGAATACTTACCTTGGTGGTGGAGTATAATTATGTTTTTTATTCGTCATTTACCTAGAAAATATGCTTCAAAGCTATAAAAATTATAAAAATTAAAGAAAAGATGAATTTAATTAGTGGTTGGGGTCTACATAATCCAGCAAATGTAAGAATAATAAAACCAAATAAATTTGAGCAATTAGAAAATATAATAGTCAATTCTAATAAAAACTCTCTTTTAGCAAGAGGTCTTGGGCGTTCTTATGGGGATGCGGCTCAACTTAAAAATGAATCAGTTTTTAGTTTACATGACTTTGATCATATTTATTTAAATAAAAAAGAAGGATTTATAACTGCAGGAAGTGGGGTAAGTATTGATTCGCTTTTAAAAAAAATCATCCCAGAGGGATTCTTCATTCCCGTTTCACCTGGCACAAGAAACGTTACTATTGGGGGAGCAATAGCTTCAGATGTTCATGGTAAAAATCATCATTTAAATGGGAGTTTTGGTAATCACATCAAAGAAATACTTCTAATAGATGGATTGGGTAATTTAAAAAAACTTTCTTCAAATAATAATGAAACTATTGAAATAAAGAATCAGTTTTGGGCGACCATAGGTGGAATGGGATTAACTGGCGTAATTATAGAAGCTACTTTTTCTCTAATACCAATAAAAACTTCAAAAATGAAAGCAAATACATACAAATATAAAGATCTAGATGATCTTATGGATGCAATGACAAATTCTCAAGATAATTACCAATATATTGTTGCCTGGGTAGATAGTCTAAGTCAAAAAAATAGAGGAGTATTAACGGTTGGTAATCATGCAGATGATAATGATCTTTTAAAAAAAGATCCTAATAAAAATATATTATCTTATCATTCAAAATCAATTGCTTCAGCTCCATCTATTCTGCCATTTAGGTTACTTAATAAATTTACAGTAAAAGCATTTAATGAAGTTTGGTATAGAAAAACACCAAAAGAACAAAAAGATGAAATTAAGTCAATAAGTAACTTTTTTCATCCACTTGATGGTATAAAAAATTGGAACAAGTTTTATGGATCGAAAGGATTTATACAGTATCAGTTCGTTGTACCTGAGAATGAATATAAAACTATCTTTGAAATTTTAGAAATAACAAAGAAAATTAGTACCCCTAGTTTCTTAACTGTTCTAAAAAAATTTGGACCTGGAAATAAAGCATTTTTATCTTTTCCAATTAAAGGATGGACTTTAGCTATAGATTTTCCTTTATATCTTAGCAATCTTAATCAAACTTTATTAAAACTTGATGAGAAGGTTCTTAGCGCTGGAGGAAGAATATATTTAGCTAAGGATTCAATGCAGTCTTCTGAAATGTTTAAGAGCACTTACCCAAGACTTAATGAATGGAAAGAAGTAAAAAGCAAAATGGATCCTAAGAATATTTTTTGCTCAGATTTATCAAAAAGACTTAATATTTTTTAAATTTTAAATGTTATTATTAAGAAAAATAATTATCAATATATCAGATTTTCTAGGGGTTGTTTTCCCCAAGATTTTTTTAATTAAAGAGAAATACAAAAAATCAAGATTAACTATTTATAATCTTCATAGCACTCAAGAAAATTATTTCTCTCATTATAAATCAATTCTTAAAAAGATAGATTCTCAAGAAAAATTTTTAAACCCAGAAAATATTGATAATTTTTTCAATAAAAAATACACTGACCAATCATACTCTTTATTAACTCTTGATGATGGCTTTTATAACAATCTTGAATTTGCCGAAAAAGTTTTAAAACCCTTAAATATAAAAGCAATATTTTTTATAATTCCATGCTTGCTAAAAGATAAAAAAAATAAAAATCAAGAATTTTTCCAAATTTTATATCCCAATTATGATGAAAGATTAATCTATAATTTAAAAAGTCAATTTATCCCATTATCAAAAGAACATATTGTAAAGATTCAAAAACTTGGCCATACAATTGGCATGCATGGTTTCAATCATGAAAACTTTAGTGAATTAAACGAAAATCAAATTAAAATAATAATTAAGGAGGGTATTGATATTTTTAAAAAATTGAATATTCCAATTAATCATTTTGCTTATCCGTTTGGCAATAAAAGTAGTTTCAATCAAAGATCGAATAGAGTTTTAAAAAAATATTTTAAATATATTCATTTAGGAATTAGAGGTTCCAATTATTCAAATAAATTAACTAATAGAAGCAAACTACTTAATAGACATCCTATATCGACTCATAAAAAGGACTTGATATACTTTCCTATAAGCTTAAAAGAAATAAAATTTTTCACATCAAACAGGATAAGCCTTTTGTTAAATATAGTAAGTAGAAAATAATTAAATGTTTGAATTAAAAAAAATTAATTTTTGCTTTTTGATTGTCTTTCAAAAATCTCAATGGTTGATTTCAAACCATCCTTAAAATTAATTTTTGGACTCCAACCTAAATTTTTTAACCTGCTAATATCTAGTAACTTCCTTGGTGTGCCATCAGGCATAGATTTATCCCATTTAATTGTTCCTTTAAATCCTATAATTTCTGCAACTAGATTTGCTAGTTCTTTAATTGAAATATCCTTTCCAGTCCCAACATTTAAAAAAGAGAGAGGTTCACCATTTAAATCCAAAGGAATAAAATCACCATTTATATCCCAATTCTCCAAAACAAATAAAATTGCATTTCCCAAATCATCTACATGCAAAAATTCTCTCATAGGATTACCAGATCCCCAGCAAATAACTTTTTCTGATTTTTCCATTTTAGCTTTATAAAAACGTCTTATAAAACTTGCTAGAACGTGACTATTTATTTCATCATAATTATCTCCTGGACCATACAAATTTGTAGGCATCAAACTTATTGCATTAAAACCATATTGTTTTTTTAATGCTTCGCAGAGCTTAATTCCAGAGATCTTAGCAATAGCATACCACTGATTTGTTAGTTCTAATTCACCTTTAAGTAATTCCTCTTCAATAATAGGTTGATTAGCATGTTTTGGATAAATACAACTACTTCCTAAAAATAAAAATTTTTTTACATTAAATTTCCAAGATGCATCAATAACATTTGTTTGAATTTTTAAATTTTCCAGAATAAAGTCTGCTGGATGGGAATTATTAGCATGAATCCCACCAACTTTAGCTGCACACAATATTACAACATCAGGTTTATGCTTATTAAACCATGATTCAACAGAATTCATATCAAGCAGGTTTAATTCCTTTCTAGTTGGATTAAAAATTCTTTTATACCCTTTATTTGTTAATATCCTAAGGATAGAGCTGCCAACCATACCGGAAGATCCAAAAACTACAAATTTCTGTTCGTGATTAATAAAACTCATAAAATTAAATACAAATTTTTAATTTTAAATAAATAAATTTGAATTTATTATCTATTTTACCCATATAAAAGTAAGAGTTATAAAATTCTTCTATGCAACTTTTTTTTCTTCAATTATCTTTCCATTATGAACTTTAAAAATACGATTACAATTTTTGAGTGTACTAATTCTATGAGTAACCATTATTATTGTTAAGTTCCTATACATATCCAAAATAGATCTAAGAATCTTTTCTTCAGTAGAATCATCAAGAGCGCTGGTTGCTTCATCTAAAACTAAGATATTTCTTGACTTATAAATTGCTCTAGCTATCGCAATTCTTTGCCTTTGACCTCCACTCAAAAGTATTCCCCTTTCTCCAACAAGTGTTTTAAACCCCTTATCAGTCTTTTTAATAAAAGAATAAATATGTGCAACCTTAGCGGCCTTAACTAACAATTCAAAGTCTATATTTTCCTTTTCTTCTCCAAACGCTATATTTTCTTCAATAGTAGCTTCTTTTAAAAAAATATTTTGTGGAACATGGGCAAAATTCATTGTCCAATTAACGAGAGAATATTCATTCGAAATATCAATATTATCTATTTTTATATTCCCACTAGAAGGAGAAACTAAACCCATAATAATATTTAATAAAGTACTTTTTCCACTTCCAGTCTCTCCATAAATTCCTATTATATCTCCTTTATCAATTCTAAAATTTATATTATTTAGTACATTATTTTTATTTTTAAAACCAAATTTGATACCTTTAAAAAGTAGCTTTTTTTTAAAATAAATTCTTTTCTTAGAAAGATATAAAGCCTGATTATTTTTACCTTCTTCCAAATCATTTACCAAGTCATTAATTACTGTAGATTTATATTTATAATTCGCAGAAGCAGCATAAATTTGCTGGGTAAGTGGTAATAATCTTTGAAATGCATAAATAAAAGAACCTATAAGGGGAATGGAAGAGGCAATATTTTGTTGAGATTTAAATAAAAAATAAGCCAAAATTGCTATTATAGTTAATATTATTCCTTCTATTAAGATTCTTGGAATTGTCAAAAAGAAATTTAAATTTGCTTGTTTTAATTTAATTACTGATTGATATTCATAAAATAAGCTAGTATAAACTTTTTCTAAACTATTGATAATTATATCTTTATAGCCTTCCAGTCCCTCTTGTAGAACCTTCAAACGAAGTGGAATTATTCTTGAAGTTATTTTTCCATCTTTATATAACATTTTTTTTATATTTGTATAAACCAAAGAATAATAAAAATAAATAAAAATTATTCCAATCATTACAACCTGCCATTTGAGTATTAATAAAGAAATAATAATAGATATTCCAAGCATAGTACTCGCTATTACTGTTAATAAAGAATCAATGCATGCAGTAGCTATATCAACCTTTTCTAAAGCCAATGTTATTATTTCTGATGAATTTTTATTTGTATATTTTGCATATGATTGATACATGTTATTTCTAAATATTAAATTACTTATATCAATATTTACCTTAGCAGAAAGTCTAAAAATATAAGCAATATTGAATATCCTTAAAAGAGTTGATGAGAAGACAAATATACAAAAAGATAAAGTAAAAAAAAGCAATCTTAAAGAGGGATCATTTATATTTAGCAATGTAATATATTTTCCAATAATTGGAATTGAATTACTAATATTTTCTGAACTAATAATTGATAGTAAAGGGATTATTGATGCTACGGAAAAAAACTCTAAAGCACCATTGAGAGTTAAAAAAAAGATAAGAAAATAAAGTTGTTTTTTTCTTTTTTTACTTAATAAAGAAAGTATTTTATAAAAAGATTTATCCTTTAAAAATTTCATTAAAAATTACCATGGATTAGAAACTAGAAATTTTCTAGTACTTAAGAATTTTGAATTTATTGGAGATTTATCAATATGATTTGTATCAACTGAAATTACATTTGAATTAAGAGAAATCGCTAAATTAATATATGATGATAATCCAAAAAAACAAAATGAACTTTTTTTAATTGAATCCATAATTGATTCACTATTATTACTTATAAATTCGAATCTGTAGTTTGTAGAAATCTCTTGCATACTCAATATTCTTTTTAATGCTTCTTTTTTAATTAAGCAAGGATGAAGCCTTATATATATTAAGTTATTTTCTTTAATTGTTGAACAATTTTTTTTATGAAAATCATTTCTAAAATTAATTACTCCTGATAAACATGCCAGAAGATCCCAATATGAGTCATGAGTAAATATTGTAATTTCTCTAATTAATTTAACTTTTTTAAAACTTTCAAATTTATCATTTTGAATTCTAATCATATTTTCAGGAACAATTTGTAAATCTATTTTGATCTTTTTTTTATTTAAGTAGGAAGCTAATTCATATTTTGATTCTTTATCTTGTACATAATATTTTTTACCCCAAAAACCTATTCTTAATTCATCTTTAGTAGGGAAAAATTGCCTTTTATTTCGTTGTGAAATTGGAGAACCATTATATGTAGATAAAGTTGATTTACAATTAAACTTTTTTATTGCATTTGATACTGCCAATGAAAATGCACGATTAGAGACTTGATTTTCATGCCAAGAGATGAATTCACATTCATAGGAATTTTTAACTAATTCAAAAATGGAATTATAGATGAGAATACTATAAAAAATTTCTGAACATTTTTTCCAGCCATACCAAAATTTCAAAAATGAACAATCCTTATTTGTAAATACTAAAGATAAATCATTTAAATAAAGATGTATAAACTGAAATAAGCTTAATATAAGACTTTTTATATCTAAATTTTTTACTGGAGAAATATATTTACTATTTCTCAAAGAACCTAATAAACCCAAAAATAAAAATTTTTTACTGTCCGCAAAGGATGATACGAATATTAAGTTATTACTATCATCAAAAATACTAGGATAATAATACAAAGCTGAATTATCTCTTTTTTCCCAATAATAAATACTATGAATTTTTTTTCTAATAAGTTTATTCTTTCCAAATAAAATAATCTTAAAAGAGTTTTTAAAAGACGATATAGTACTTATTATTAATATTATTATTGTATCAATTATTTGTTTAATAAATTTCAAAATATCAATTAAAAATAAAAAAGGTATATCTTTTGATAATAAATAATGAAATTCCTTAAAATTACAAAAATAGTCTTCGTAAATTTTTTTTGATTTATTATTTTTTATTTCTCTTAAATCTAATTGATTTGATGAAATAAGACTTCTAAATAATTGATAATTCGTAAGGTCAAAATCTCTCTCATCCCTACTAATATGAATAGATAAATTTAAATAATTAAAAATCCCTTTTTTCAATCTTGGCTTAATTATCCTTTTTTCTGATATTTGATTATAAAGTTCTCGTAATTTATTGATAGAAATTCTATTCACTGATTTTAAATATTTATATTAATTCTATGCGAATAGGGCCAAAAATATATAATTAAAAAAGATTCCTTACAAAAAATAAAGAGACTATTTCTTCCTTTATAACTAATTAATTTAAATGAATAGATAGTTATATCTTGAGTAATTTCCTTTTGAAAAATTCTCATTAACAAATTAATCTTTATAAAAAGAGCAAGTTGATGAATCTTTTAAATCCAAATGTATTAATGATCTTATACAGGTAACTAATGTTGAACCTCCAATATTTTCCTCTTTTAAAATCAATTCTTTAATTTCTTTTTTAGAAAAGTAAATAACATCACTAGAACCGATTTCACTTTCGACTTTGGAAGAGGATTTCATACAATCTTTTGCTAAAAATAAGGCTACTCGACACTCAATAAGTGCTGCATCAGGGATATAAGTACCAAGAGAAATCATATTCTTTTGTTCGCAAATGAAAGACGTTTCTTCTTTTAATTCACGAATAGCAGTTTGATATGGTTTCTCATTTTTTTCTATAAAACCTGCAGGAGCTTGATAAACAAAATTTTTAAATTGATGTCGCCAGACGTTCATTAAACAAAATTTATCTCTATACATAGGGAGTACACATATTCCAGAAATATAACCTTTATGGTTAACTTTAGGTTTAATGACAAGAAAATCATTGATTTCTTGATTATCTTGAGAAATAAGATTATCAAATAAAACATCAAATTTGCTATTTGAACAGATTCTTTTTCTTCCAATAAATTTATATTTAGATTTAAACATACAATTGTTTCAGAAATAAAGTCCAGTTCATATGGATTTTACTCTAGGTTATTAAGATTATTTATAACAAATTATAATTTGATTATTATCAATTAATTAAGCAGCTAAGAATTTAAAATATTTAATTCCTTTCAAATAAAAGAAGAATCTAGTTCTATCAATTCTTTATAAGGAATACTTTCTTTTATAGACCAGTTTTTTATTAAATTTGATTGATTTGAATGAAGCTTTGACTTTACATATATGAAGTTTGATAATCCACTTCTGTAACCAGCGATTAGATCTGTTAATTTATCTCCTATTATGTATGACTGAGATGTATTGAATTTAGAAATATTTAATACATAATCTATCATTCCTGTTCCAGGTTTTCGCCAATTATAATTTTCTAAATTATTTGTATTTTTTGGTAAATGAAAACTACTTAAAATAAATTCGGGGTATATATCTTCAGTAAGTAGTGATAGAAATTTACTTGTTATAGCTTTATATTCTTGGTATGAAATTATTGACCTTGATACTGAAGATTGATTAGTTACAACAATTAAACCATAATTTTTTTTTCTAGCATCTTTCAAAAAATCTAAAACTTTCGGACATAATTTTACTTTTTCAGGTGAATTAATATGATGTACATCCTCAATAAGAACTCCATCTCTATCTAAAAATAATGCCTTCTTAAATAATTTTTTTTTCGATTTGAGAGTAAATTTTGATATTGATCTTGAAAATTCTTCAAAGTAAAATTTATCTAGATTAATTATTTCTGACATTTATTTTTTAATTTTATATTGATTAATAAGCAATTCTTTAATTTAATTAAAAATTGTCTTTTCAACTATGTCACAAATTAAATGGGAAGTAATGCAGTGAATTTCTTGAATTAAAGGGGTATTTTGTGAGGGGATAGAGATTAATATATCTGGTTTAGATTCTTTCATACCTACTTCTCCTGAAATACCAATTGATGATAATTTCATTTCTCTAGCTTTTTTAAAGCAATTAAGGATATTTTTTGAAGTTCCTGAAGTTGAAAATCCAATAAAAACATCTCCTTTTTGGGCTAATCCAGCTAACTGCCTCTCAAAAACCTTTTCATAACCATAATCATTTGATACTGCTGTTAAAACTGAGGTATCGGTAGTTAGTGCTACTGCGGGCAAAGGATTTCTATCAAAATTAAATCTCGAGACCAATTCAGCCGCAAAGTGTTGTGACTGAGCAGCGCTTCCTCCATTACCTGCAAGATAAATAGTATGATTGCTTGATATAGAATCGACTATAAGCTGAGAAGCTTCTTGAATATTAAATATATAATCATCTAAATTTATTAGAACTCGCAGGAGATCCATAGTTTTTGAAAGAGAAGCTTTAACATATTCTTTAGTTGTAAATTTTTTATTCATAAATTTGAATCTTGATTTTCAATTTAAAAAATATTTTTAAATAGAGTTTATCGATATAGGATTAAATATTTGCAAACTGAGTTCTTTTTAATAATGGCAAAGCCTTCACTAATTCCTTAATTCCGGTTGATAAATCTCTTTTTGCCTTAAATCCTGCATCCTCTATCTTTTGATTACTTACGATGTAGTTTCTCTTATCTATATCTGAACCTATTTCAGAAATTAGATATACAAAGTCAGGAATAACTTTTTTGATTTCTTCGCATAATTCACGTTTAGATAGATTTGCTTCACTATATCCCAAATTAAAGCAATTTCCCATTAAATTGGGATTTTTTATAGCGAATCTAAATCCATCAGCGGCATCTTCAATATGCAAATAATTTCTTTTGAATTCTGCTTCAAAGAGTACAACTGTTTTATCAAAATAGGCTCGGTACGTAAAATCATTTACTAAGAGGTCAAGCCTTGGTCTAGGACTTATTCCAAATACTGTAGCTAGTCTAAATGTAATAGCATTCCCTTTTTGAAGGAGAATATTTTCAGCCTCAACCTTTAATTTCCCATATAGAGAAATAGGCTTTAGAGGCGATTCCTCTGTACAAAAAATCCCCTCCTCCCCAATTCCGTATCCACTATTCGTACATGGATAAATCAGCAACTGGTCTTGAGAACTGAGTTCTGAACACATAACAACAGAGTCTTTATTTACTGAGGCTGCTGCAACTTTATCTTTATTACATAAAGGTGCGCCCGTCATACAAGCAAGTGGAATTATGACATCGTTTTTTTCTATCAAAGGTTTCATTAATTCTTTATCTCTCGCATCACCTACAATTAATTTAAAGTTTTTATTAATTGTTGCCATCATTAAGCTCGTTGGCTCATACATTAAGTTATCTACACAAGTTACTTCATAACCATCCGAGAGAAGTTTCGGGATCAAGACTGATCCAATATAACCAGCACCACCTGTTACTAAAATTTTTGTCATAAAAACCCTTTCAAAACATTAATTGAATTAATAAGCCCTAACTTTATCATCTTAAAGTTGTTCTAATAAATTATTTTACATTGCAAAGGTCAAACACAATTACCAAATAACAACTATGTATGGATCTTCTAAATTATTTATGAAAAATATCTTAAAAGTACTTAATTTTTACCGGTATAAATATTAAAGAGTATTTTTTCTAAAGAAAATTTTTATTTAATTTTTAAATTTAGAAATTCCAATTTTTTTAATTACTCAAATTTAAATCAAATAAATTTTTTGTTATTAATATAATTATTTCTCATTATAAAAGTCTTGAAACTCTACTAATATTGTACTTTTTCCGTCCTCGCTATTATATGCTTTTTCGTAAGCAGGAAAAATCTCTTCAGGCTCATTAAGTTCAATAACATTTACGGAGGATAACATTCCTCTAAATGCATTCGACATATTACCAATATGTTGATGACCTGGGAATAAGGGCCTTTCTGAACCAACAGCTGTTCTAACAATAATTTTTGGATTAATTTTACCGTCACTCATAATGGGGAATTTATCTAAGTGGTTAACAAGCTGATTTGTTGCACATAGTAAAAAATTCCATCTAGGAAAAATGCTTATTACTCTTTTACCAGTAAGCGACATCCCAACAGAAATCCCTAACTGAGTATCTTCAAAAACAGGCATTTCTATTCTTTTATTCATGTCTATATCTTTTAAAGTATTGAACATGGCAGTCCCAGGGACTTCAACAGCTTGACCAATAAAAATAGTATTTTCTTGATCACTCAGCCATTCCATAGTTCTTTTTAATTCATCAAAATATTTCATAACCAATATTCCTAAAATTGTACTCTAACCCCAGAGCCTGCATGAGGCCAAGGCAAATCATATTCGTAATGAGTTACATTTTTCTTTCCCACTAAGGAATATTTTTTCATATTCCATGTCTTTAAGGTGTCTGTGCAAACTGATTTATGATTAATTTCAATAATAAATTCTAATGGCAAGTTATGCGATGTTGCATATTTGTGTGCTTCATGAGCTGCACCTGTTTCAGAAGTCATACCACCCATAAAAAGAAAAACCTTTTCATTCTTTCCCTCTCTTTTTAGAGAAAGTGCTGTACCTAAGGCAATAGGAATAACCCCTGCGACTATTGCACTAGTATAAATTTTATATTCTGGGTAAAGGAGGGTCATACTTTTGCCATCGAGAATATCCTTTTTTAATTGTTGGGGGGGAACTCCCTTTAACAAACAGTGATAATGACTTCTCCATGAACTAAAAATCCAATCATCTGAATTAATATTTTCAAATATTTTTAATAATTGATTTTCATTATTGCCATGTAAATGGATTGGAGCCCTAATTTTAGCTTGATTAAAAATGTCAGCTATGTCTTTTTCAAAATCTATTAAATCTTTAACTAACATTTGATTAAATTATGTCCCTGTAAATTAACATATCTTGAAAACTGTAATCAAATATTGATTAGTTATAAAAAAATTTAAGAATTATTATTTTATGCTAAGTTTAATTCTTTTCTTTAAAAGCATTATATCTTTGATAACCAGTATGTCCTTCAGCTATATACCATTTCACTGTATCGTCAATCCCATCTTTTATTGCTACATTTGGTTCCCATCCGTAACTTTTTAGCCTACTAACATTCATAAGCCTTTTATTATCGCCTGAGGGGCCTTCATTAGTAAATTCATAATCTATATGATCAAATGATTCACTTATAATTTCTACTATTGATTTTATAGTATTTTCATTACCACTTGATACATTTACTGGGATATTAATATTATTATCCATAACGAAAATCATTGCTGATGCCACATCATCAGCATGAATAAAGTCTCTAATTGGCTTGCCATTTCCCCAAACTTTGAGTGGATTTTCTCCATTATATATTCTTGCAATTAATGATGGAATAACCATTGCATTATCAGGGTCAAAGTTATCAAATCTTCCATAAACGTTTCCTGGCCTTACGATACAATAATTACCTTTTTTGTATTGCTGCAAATAAGCTTCCACTTGAAGTTCTCCCATTCTTTTGGCCCAGCCAGCAAATTTATCATTTTCTGAAGGGAATGTTCTCCATACATCATCTTCATTGAATATATCTGCTGGATGATAAACACCCACTGAACTTGTATATAAGTATTTATCAACTCCGCATATTCTTGCTGCCTCCATCATATTTAAACTAAAAGTAATAGTGGGTACAAAAAAATCCGCAGGTTGTTCTCTACACATTTTTGGAGATCCTTTCACTCCCGCCAAATGATAAACTTCATCCATCTCTCTACATACTGACAAACAATTATCAAAATTTCGCAAATCTAATTTTCTAAAATTTGCACCTTTTGGGCAGAGTTCTTCTCCATCTAATGAGGCAATAAATACTTCATAATTCCTAGACAATAGTTTCGGAACTAAATATCTCCCTATCATCCCAGTACCACCTGTTACTAGAACTTTTTTCATCAAATTTTGTAAAACAATTAATTAATATTAATGCATCAATCAAAACAAGATAACTGAGAATTTAAAAAAACTTTATATTAACAAAATTAGTTATTTTGAAACTGTGGTAGTCTAAATACCTAATTGTTTACATATATTAATGCGAAATTTCAAAACAGTCCTAATAACAGGAATAAGTGGTTCTGGTGGTAGTTATTTAGCTGAACAAATACTTACGAGATTTCCACAAACATCCATACATGGAATATCAAGATGGCATAGCACTACAACAATTAATAATTTAAGGAAAATTCAAAATAAAATTAATCTTTATGAATGCGATCTCTGTGATTTATCTTCAGTAATTCGTACATTAAATCTTGTTAAACCAGATTTAATATTTAACTTAGCTTCTCATGCAAACGTAAGGGCTTGTTTTGAAACACCAGTAAGTGTGGTACAAAATAATATTCTTTCGACCCTTAATTTACTTGAAGCTATAAGAATCACAGAAATCAAACCATTAGTTGTTCATTGCAGTACTTCTGAAGTATATGGTCAAGTAGATAAAAATCAGATCCCAATAAATGAGAATTGTCCCATTAACCCAGTAAATCCATATTCAGTTTCAAAATGCTCACAAGATCAGTTAGTTTATTCTTATGGGAAAGCTTATGACATTTCAGCTATTAGAACACGAATGTTTGCATATATAAATCCCAGACGTGCTGACCTTTTTGCTACATCATTTGCTAGGCAGATAGTATCAATTGAAAGGGGTAAAACAAAAATTCTTAAACATGGGAATCTTGAATCTCTTCGTACACTGATCGATGTAAGAGATGCAATGGATTGTTATATTGACATTGCTCTTTATGGGAAAACTGGAGAGGCTTATAATCTTGGAGGAAAGAACGCTTTATTAGTAGGAGAATTTTTAAATATGCTTATTAAATATTCCTCTTCAAAAATTGTTTGTGAGTCAGACCCTACATTATTTAGACCAGTAGATATTACTTTACAAGTTCCTGATACAACTAAGTTTGAAAAACTTAACGATTGGCGTCCAATTTATTCATTAGAAGAAAGTGTTGAATTTTTACTAAAAGAAGTAAGAGAAACAATGCCTAAGTAAAAATGTTAATTCTTAAATTTTAAATTTCTTCTCTAGTTCTCATTAACCCATTGATATGTTTTTTTTAACCCCTCTTCTAAATTAGTATTAACTTTCCATTTCAATTCAGTAAAAGCCTTTTCACAATTAAGTGAAAGAGCTGTTGGGAAATCTGGTTTATCAATATTATTTTTAATACTTAGATTTTTACCTGATATTTTTATTATTTTCTTTACCAAATCATTTATTGATATGGAATATCCCATTCCACAATTATAAAGCCCAAAACTATCTGATTGATTTAAGATTGATTTTTCTATCATTTCAACAAGATCATCAACAAATATAAAATCTCTTTTTGCTTTGCCCGATCCCCAGACTTCCAGTACTTCATTTTCTTTAGCATTGATAACCTTCCTAATAGTTGCGCCTAAAACATGACTTTTATAAAGATCAAATTTATCGTATTTCCCATATACATTTGAATGTCTTAAAGCTGTTGTTTTAAGACCTAGTGAACTATAAAACTCACACATTTTTTCAATATAAATTTTTGTATTACCAACCCCAAAATAATTACCAAAAATTTGATTATTTGGATCCCAATCAGATTCTTTTTGATTCTCAATAGAACTTAACATAACAGTACAACTAGGAAAAATAAAATGTCTTACTTTTTTTTCAAAACATTCTCTAAGCAAATATGAATTAATTACAGCGTTATCAGTTACATGGATATAAGGTCTTTCGATTATGTCTTTAGCTCCAGAGGTTGTTGCAGCAAATTGAAGAAGAACATCAGTTCCTGGCAAATGTTCTTTAAGGACTCCAGGTATACGTAAATCTGCTTTTATCCATTTAACCTTTCCCGAATTAACAGGAAAAGGATCTCTTTTATTAAAAATTGCAATTATTTCATTGCCATTTTTATTAAAGTATTCAACAAGATTTCTACCAATAAAGCCAGTTGCACCACAAATAATTATTTTCATAGTTTTATCTTATTTGAAATTAAATTAACTTATTCACTATAAATTCAGCCAAAGAGAAACATGATGTAAATGCAGGACTAACAGCATTAACAATATGTATATTATTATTTATTTTCTCATAAATAAAATCATTTTCCAATTCATATGTATTTCGATTAAGCAACTGAGCTCTTATCCCGTACGTTTTAGAGTCCATTTCTATTTGAAAATTAGACTTAAGATTACTTGAAAAGTACCTCAGTGCATTAACATAAAATTTATTTTTAGAATTGAAAGATAATTCTGATAGAGCATGGTTGCGATAATTAGATTTATTCGATGCAAATAAAATAATATTATTCGTAATTATTGAAGGAATATCTCTCAAATCTTTTAAATCATAACCTTGAATATCTTTCTTAAATACTGGGATAGCATTAGGTCCAATCAAAGATGATTCATTTATTCTAGGAGTTAAGTGAATTCCTAAAAAAGGTAACTCAGGATCTGGAACTGGGTATAGATTTGTTTTAATTTCCAATCCAGATTTTTGAACCGCGTATTGTCCTAAAAAAGGAAGAATAGTTAGATTATCAAATTTATTAGTGACTGATTTAGCAATATCTAGAGCGCCTGGTCCAGCACAATTTATATAATTCTCATAACTTAAATTAGTGTAGTCATCAAAAATCAACCTTTTTTTATCTGAATCATCAAGAATCACTGATTTTTTCAAGAAATTAACTCCCATTTCCTTCAAAGATTTATAAAGTCTTTCTACTATTAATTTTGGATCGAAAACACTAGTATTTGGGGACCACAAGTACTTATCTTTTTTAATTAGGAAAGGTTGAATATTTGAAGCCCTATCATGATCTATCATTTCAACATTGCAACCATTATTTAATGCATTTTTTTCAATTTTTTCTAAATTTACATAATCATTTTCATTAAAAGGTATTAATAATTTGCCACATTCTAATATTGGAAGATTAATCTTTTTGCACCATTCTCTCAGTTTTATTCCTCCATCTATTGAAAGTTTTGCTTTCATTGATCCAGGTTTATAGTACAAACCAGCATGCAAAACTCCACTATTATGTACTGATGTCCCTTTAGAGGGGATAGCATATTTATCTAAAATTAGAATATTTAAAGGTTTATGAATCTTCTTCTCTATTAAGGCTTTAGCTATTGAGAGTCCAATAATACCAGAACCAATAATAACGAATTTCATAGTTTCAATTACTTCAAATTAATAATTTTAGGTATAAATGTTTGAGCTTCTTTTAATGTTTTGGGTATGCCAATATCTATAAATGGTGTATTGATATTAAGGACTTCTGCTGAAACTGGCTCTCTACCAAAAAGGTTTTCATCAATCAAAATTTCTTTTCCGCAATTGTTAATGAGGTCATGTTCAAAAGGTATTTGAGTTGCGCTTAACCATCTTTTTTTCAAGTTATCTCTTGAAATTAAAAATGCACCTAATGATATAAATTCTGTTCTTTTTTTACTGAATAACCATTCATTATCAATCTGTTCAAAACCTCCGTATCGATCATTCTTTAAAATTTTTTTTAACATTATTAGGGGCTTATCCTCTTCTAAACTGAACCTTTTATGAAATTTATAAAAATCTGCTTTAAAAATTGTATCTCCATTTAAAACTAAATAATTTTTAGCATTATTTATAGATGCCACATTAGCTAGTGCTCCAAGTGTTCCAAGAGGTTTTTGCTCTGGTACACATTTCACATTCAAATTATTTATTTCACAATATTTCTTTATTATTTCTTGCCCGATACAAGTAGACAAAATAATATTTTTTGAAATTTCTAAGTTCCATGAGTCAATCCAAGCTAATAGCCATTCCAAAAAAGGCTTCCCCTCAATTTGGGCCATTATTTTGGGTGTATCCTTTAGGACTTCTCTTACTCTTGTTCCTTTCCCACCAGCAAGAATAACAATATTTAAATTCATTTATCCATTAATTACATTTACAATTTCTTTAATTGATTCTGAACTTAATTCTGGATAATTACCTAAATACATTCCAAAGAAATGGATATGGTCCGTAACGGGTGCGATTTTATTTATATCTTGTTCAGTAAAATTAAAACATTCTCTAACATAAGGCTGCCTCATCTGATTACCTCCTCCTGCACTACCCCTTCTAAATTCAATCTCATTTTTCTCAAGACGTTTTTGCAAATCGCTCATTAAGTATTCATCTTTTTCTTTTAGGATTAAATTAAAGGCGTAATTACTTTGCCCTTCAAGATCAAAGCCTTTATAACACCAATCAGGAAGCAAATCTAAAAATAATTTAAAATTTTCAGACCTTTTTTTGACCATCCAATCTAATCTTTTTAATTGTTCGAGACCGATAGTTGCTCCTATCTCATTATTCCTTAAATTAAATGCAGGTCTAGTAAAAATAAACTTTTCATTTAAATCCTTATAATTATCAATCCAAATCTTCTTTCTTAAAGGATTATCCATTTCTCTAACCATTCCATGACTCCTAAGCATTCTCAAAACCTCATATTTTTCTTCATCATCTGTACAAACCATGCCCCCTTCAATAGTGCTCATATGATGTGCATAATAAAAAGAGAAACAAGATAAGTCACCTATTGAACCTGCTTTTTTATTATTTTCCGATACTACACCATGAGATTCACAAACATCTTCAATTAGAAAAATATCATTTTTATTAATAAATTCAATTAATTTTTTGTTTAAGCCATTGATACCTTGGGCATGAGTTAAAAAAATAGCTTTAATATTTTTATTTTTTTCAAACTCTTTAATAACTAGTTCAGTATTCAAGCTTAGTGAAGATAAATTTATGTCTACAAATACAGGATTAAAGCCCATCCACATTATAGAACTTATATCTGAACTCCAAGTGAATGGAGGAACAATAACATCACCTCCCTCAGGAAATTTTTCTTTTAATAAAGCTAAACATAATAAGTTAGCTGAAGAGCCACTATTAACAAAAACACTATATTTCACACCTAACCAATTAGACCAAGCTTTTTCGAATTCCTTTACCTTAGGACCTGAAGTTAAAATTGGATCTTTTGTTTTTAACAATTCAATCACAGGTAATAAATCCTGTTCTAATAAATT